>NZ_QTMD01000010.1:0-164399 GCF_003602995.1 Bacteroides sp. AF25-38AC
GTTTTAAGGGGGCAGAATCGCTTGGTTTTAGGGGGCAGCTTACACTGGATTTTCCAGTATGACAGTACCTCTATTCCGGAATAGCGTGGGTTCATGCTGTTCTTTAAGGTGCAAGGTGGACATAATTCTTAAAAATACATTGAATATGAAACAGATTACCTTGCACGTGTACCAGTCCATCGACGGTTGTCCGGCTCCTTCGGACAAGTATTTTGATGCGGCAGTGGATGCCTCCAGTTGTGTGCTGATTGACGAAGAAACTTACCTGCGTATTTATATGAACCATTTGGGTTGGCCGATTACGGCAAAAGAGACTTTGGTTGTGACGAACGGCGGCATCGACCTGACGGAGAATGAACGAGTGAAGTTCATCCAAGGAGATGCAGTGGCAGCACTGCGACAGATGAAGGAAGACGGTGACGGTATGGTGGTGGCTTACGGTGAGGAAATCGGGGCTTTACTCTTGGATAACGGACTGGCGGACGAAATCACAGTGACAACCGTTCCGGTACTAATCGGCGGTGGCGAAAAGGCATTGGAGTGCGGACTGAACGACGGCAGTGCTTGGATTGTGCGGTCAAATAATGTGCTGTTGGACGGAAAAATGAGGACGGTGTACGGGAAGGTCTAATATGACAAATAGATATTATAGCAAAAGTGCAGCAACCGATTGCTGCACTTTTATTATAAAAGACGTGCCCTAAACATGCTAAATAGGCGAAAAGTAAGGTAAGTATATTACTTTTTAAGCCGAATACTAAAAAAGGTAGGGAAAGGCATAAGGAGGATGGAGCCTCCGAAGATATAAAAGTACAGCAACACCAACTAAACCGGCACATAGGTAAAGCCGGGCAATACATCAGAACCAATAGCGTACTTTGCCATATCACGCTATGGCTGACAAAACAGCCTTTACATGAATGGCAAAGGAATTACCGCTACGGCTCGGAATATGCGAAAACAAGATGTCTGTTATACGATTGAACTGTCATAGAGATTTAGAACTTTTAGCCCATTCGCTGTAGCCTTACGATAAGTATAAAACGTACCACCCTTGGGCTTGCCGTCATACCAGGCAATAAGAGACGAACTGTGAAAAACCATATAGTCGTTGCGTCGAAGCAAACAGCCATGGTAGTAGTGTTCGCTCAGGATGATAACATCATCCGAGTTACGGAGGATGGTATCGTACCGGGCTTTCATCGCATCGTTCCACCGCTCGGCTTGTCCGCGATACGGTACTACGGCAATAACTTGCAGACCTGACAATTCGGACTGCAACGCAAGGGCAACTTCTGCCGCCAGCATATCAAACCCCATGGCACAACCACAGTAAAAATGACGATAACCTCCAACGTATGCCTTGGTTATCGCTGCCTTTAATTGCAGCTTCAGTTGCTTCCTATATAGGAATGGAATATTACGGTGTCCACTGAAGCAAACGGACACTGCCTTATCATACTTTGTCTGGGTCATATTATTTCACTTTGTAATGGGTTCTTGCGAGGAATATACCTCCGAGTACATTAGCACCAAGGCTTTCAAGCTGATTGGCATAAGTAGCATAACTCTGCCCTTTGGTTATCACATCATCAAAGACTACTACAGACCTGCCGTTGAAAAAAGCCGAATCAAACTCAATGACGTTTACCTTACGGACTTCTTTCTCTGCCTTACGGTTCTCGTGAATGGTCAGCCTCTCACCACTCACTGATACATGGTCATAACCATTGATAGCTCCGGTCAGTTCGCATACCCTTTGGCAGAATGCCTTGTAACGTATCTCGTTCTTCTTATCGGTGGATGCCGGTACGGGAGAAAATACAATGTTGGTGCATGATGTTCCATAACGTTCGGTCATGTTGGCTGCCGTGCGTTGAGCAACCTCTTCGTATGCCCGTCCATCCTTGAAATCAAAGACTAACTTGCGGTCTGCTATCTCACGCTCGCTCACATTGCGTATGCGTGCAGGAAAATACTTACAGAACCATACCTGTGGCTTGTCCAACTGCTTTTGAAGTTCTATGTCTATCGTCTTTGCCATAACTCTGATAATTTTTCTTTTTCCCTCTTTTTGAAGGCTGTTCAGCCTGCTGAGGGATATTTTCTGCCATCAACTGCCGCCCAAGAATACCGATAAGACAAACCGGGGACAAGAAATACGCTCTGACGTGTCAGAGGAAGATTTCTCGTTCCAGCGATAGTGGCGATTTGATGTTTGGTAAAAGGCGGCTTACTTTGCGGGAAATATGACTACGACAGAGCTGACTGACAAACAGAACATGCTTTCTTACTACAAGAGGTTGTCATATAGACATGTAGAATAGGTGCAAGATTTATAAAAGGAATGGGTGGGCAGTGGAGCGTCTGTGGCTTGCCGGTCCAAACTTCCCGATGAAGTGACCGTACAACTTAGTCTCAAATCTGGCGAAGCGTAAGCCTTGGCAGTTTGTGACCGAGGTGTACGGTCTTTTCATGTTTGGCTTCCGTAAAGAGTCTTTCACTCACCCCATAGCAGCTCTGCTGCCATAAGGTGAGTGAATGTCTCTTGCGGACAAGTCCTGTGACGTTCCGCTGATGGTGTGGGGCGAAGCTATAAAAACAGACAGACGGCATTGCCGGTTACAAAAGGACAGATGGTGGAGGTTGCTGCAAGGACAACAGGTTGGCTTGATTGACACTTGTGGCAAATGTGCCATCGTCCTTGCTTTGCCCCAAAGACGGGTACACAGCATATAGCAGACTTGTATGCCATTTGCCGTGTACCGGTCAAAAGGGCAAAAACATCCTTTATAAAAGCATGTACACTTAAAAGAGGAAGTTGTTATGGGTAAGACTTTATAATATAAGAGTGATATGGCTTATAAATTATCGGTGCTATTTTAGATTAGTGCTACGATTTTGCTAACTTTGCAAGTGAGTGAAAACGGATTCTGATAATAAGCAATGAAGCCATTACATCCATATCCGATTATGCCGAAATACACCGTAATGTTGTAAATAACCGGATTGAAACGGACTGCTTCATTCAAATAAAAATACGATGAATGCAAGACTATTGTTCATACTCCTGCTTTTCGTTATCGGGGCCTTGTGGTATATTATCGGCTACTGGCGACGAAAAGCAGGAGAAGCGGCATTCGCCGCCGCACGGTTGGCTGAAAAGAGCGAGGAACGTGAACGCTACTGTCGTCTGGCGGTAATGGCCGGTCATCGGGAAGCCTGCCGTATGTTCTGTCTCTTGCACCCCGAACAGTTTGATGGCCATTCTCCCCATAAGCCGTTCAAATCACGAGGCATCCGAATCTCTTTTTACGGGTATTACTATCCGTCACGATACAATGCGCTGCTCAATGATGAACAGAGGGCTTTCTGCCGTTCCATCTACCAATTCAAACAAGGAGATATACACGGAATCGAGTTCTTTAAAACGTGCATGAATGCTTTGCAACTGAAAAAGAGACCTTACCATATCATGTTCATGCCGTGTAGCAACTGGATAAAATACGGCCAACGGTTCAAACGGCTCGACTGGTACATCGGCAAGCACCGACAGGATTTAACTTCAGGACTGTACGACGTTGATATTTGCGATGCACGAGAAAGCCTGCATGAAGCCAAAGGTGGAGAAAAGCGTATTCTCGAACGAAACTACCTCATTACCGGAAATATCAAAGGGAAAGAGATTATCATCATAGATGATGTGCTGACAACCGGGCAAAGCGTGGCGGATTACAAGGAAGAAATAGAACGGTGCGGTGGCAAAGTAGTAGCGGCTATCTTCTATGGCAAGACGTTCTCCATGCCTTCGATGCTCCTTGTGCAAATACACATCTGGGGCAACCACATTGCCCATATTATCGAACGGATGACAAAGTAACCGGAACGGTTTCAGTCCTTTTTACTTCTTTTTCACAAACCTGCCAATGCTGATATACACTCCTGCCGGATGGATTGGATATAATCGAGTATAAGCGAGGGGCTGATACTCCTGCCATTGAGCTTGCAGGTGATATGTAGGTGTTCGCCAGTGCTGCGTCCTGTGGAGCCGGTAATGCCAACCACATCACGCGGATGAACTACTGCTCCTTTGACGATAAGAATTTTAGAAAGGTGACAATAACTGACGGTGTACCTGCCATGCCGCAAAGTTACATACTTGCCGGAAGTCTTGTCCTGTCCGACCTTCACGACCACACCCTCCATCATGGCCATCACCTCGTCGCCACGTGCGCGCAAGTCCAGTCCACCATGAAATTTACTCTTTCCCGTAAATGGGTCCTTACGGTAGCCGTAAGGCGAAGTGACCTTGATATAACGTAACGGGTAACTTACACTCAAGTAACGATCCATCCACTTTTTCTTATCCATATCTGCGGATACCGGGATACCTATTGAAACTTCCTGTATGGAAATCTCGCTTTCAAGTGCCGGTTCTGCTTGGTCTAACCCCATATCCAATACCTCTATCTTGTAGCGTGTCGGGGTAACGGCAACGGTATTGAATTGTGCTTTGGCCGTCGTGATACATAATGAGACACCTGTCATCATCAATAATAGAATCTTTCTCATGGCAGCAAAGTTAGCACGCTCTTCTTATGGCCTTTCCATTGCCGGCTGTTTTCTCTCCAAATATAACCATTTAATCAGTTTTGAATATGATTTTTCGCAAATAATCATATTCAAAACATTAAAAATATCACTTTATAACCACTTACAAAGAAATGTTTTAGTTATCAGATAAGAAATCAATCTATATTTGCTGAGTATAATTTTATAACATCATTCAGAATATGAAAAAAGAACAATTTGAGTTCAATGAACTGCCTTATCCGACATTGGCCCGCTTTGGGCTTACCCAAGAAATGATTGAAGATTTGCCCCTGCGTATCCTGAAAGAAATCGGGAAAGGCGGCTACTCGCCGGTACTGCCCATGCGTGTCACTAACGAGAATGGCGAAGTAATCGAGAGTCGCAGTCGGTTTGCCTTTATCCGTATGGATAGCGGCGAGGTGGATGTGGTCTTCTATCCCACACTGAAATCCTCACCACTGGAATGCTACAACGAGGAACAGCAGAAACAGTTGCTCGACGGCAAATCCATCATTGCAGACGTGGCTATGGCGGACGGACGGCACAGTAAGGCTTTCGTGCAAATTGACGAGGAAACAAAACAGGTGATGTATGTTCCGACACCCATCATTGCCCGTAACCTGAAAGTGCTGGCTGAAGTAATGCACTTCGGTACAGTGGAAGTAAACGGAATGCAGCATGGTGAGCCTCTGACGGTGGCAGTGGATGGCGAACCGGTCACAGTAGGCATCGACCTTCATAACAAGACAGGCATCCGTTTCTGTGCGGGTGACGCGCAGAAATGGAAAGAGCAACCCAAGCGCGAATGGGATAAGTACACCTTCGGCTGCTACGGCTGCTGGGTGATGGATGATGACGGTAATCTCGACTACGTTCCGGAGGAGGAATACACCGAAGAACTGTGGAACGAACAGAAGAAAAGCGGCGAGCGTAACCGAGCGGCAGGTATTCACAAATAAAACCTATTTAATATAAGCGTATGGCACAACAGAAATATTATCCCGAAGAGATTCTCGTCGAGAAGATGCAGAGCGGCGAATACGGCTGGCTTGATTACATCAACCATTTTTCCGCCGAGTGGCAGGAGGAGTACGCCCATTACTGTGAGGAAAAAGGACTCACGGTCTGCGAGGATTCCGCCGCCGGGTTTGTACGTTTCAAAGACGAACAATTGGAAGCGGCTATGAAATACGGTAACGCATAACAAGTAACCATCATAACATCAGACTATGGCGATACGAACAAATACCAATCCCCGGCAGATGGACTTGCAGCCCGAAATGCGCAATCTACTGATGCGTAACGGACTTCAAGCCCATGTTGCATTTGACGGAGGCGGCTACCGGCTGATTGTGCAAGGGCATGATTCACCGTTGCTGGTCTATCCTATAACCGAACGCCAGATGTTGGCCCTGACGGACTGGGGAACAAATACGGCCAACAAGAAGGCCTACAACATACTTACGAGCATCATAGGAAAAGACTTCTATATGCCGAAGAATTTCGTCCATGCCCGCAATGCCAACGGGCGTGTGGCGATGGGGCTGCATGGCTACCGCATCGGTATAGGTGAGTACGGACACATGGGACGTCTGGGTATGCCCCCTCCATTTCTTGGTTGGACACCACGCGAGCAGTGGGGTTTCCACCTACGCAGAGTCGGCGGGCAGCTTTTCTTTCCGGGGCCATCCATCGTACCCGAACGCCCAGACGGGCGCATGAAGCCCGGCGAACTGCAATCGGGTGGCTACGGCTTTTACTACAAAGGCGGTCAACAGGAGCAACCCATTGTACAGCAAGATGTATTGAAGAACTTGCAGGAGGTCATTACACCGCTTGTCAGCCGTCCGCGCAGCAAGGAACCGGCACAACCGTACAAGGAGTTGATTGCTTCACCAGTCTATTTTTCCAACGAGAAATGGTCGGAGTGCCTTACTTCGCACGGTCTTATCGTGGATATGGAACGGAGGACACTGACCGTACAATCGGAAAGTGTCAATGCCGATATGGTCTATGACCTGACGGAAGAAGAAGTGAAAAAACTGGCTACCGCATCCATCGAGGAACAACCTGTGGAGAAACGGCTGGATCTGCTGAATGGCATTATCGGAGCGGACTTTGCCGATAAGGTAACGATGGAACAGCTCAACAGCGAACAACGCATCAGTATCGGCCTGCATCCCGAAGTGCGGCAGGAACTGGAAGAACGGCAGCGGCAGGAACAAGAATTATTCATGCAGCAAGAAACTCCGATGCGGCAGGAATACATACAGGGCAGTATCGGTGCAGCCGTGGACGGGCGTGACCTCCAACTGCTCAACGAAAGCAAAGGCTGGTATCGTGAGGAGAAACATGGCCGGGAAGTAGAGGTCAGCGACATTGCCGTGCAACCGGCACAGACGGAGGGTAAATACAAGATGTCCGCCGTTATTGACGGACAGGTCATCAGCCACGAAATCAGCCAGAAAGACTACGACAAGTTTCTTGCTGTGGATGATTACCACCGGATGAAACTTTTTTCGAAGATTTTCAACGAGGTGGATATGAAGACACGTCCTGAAGCGAACAAGGGGCTTGGCGTGAAGATATTCGCTGCCCTTACCGCCGGTGCGGTGGTGGCGTCGGAAGTCGCACATGGCTTCCATCACCACCACTCTCCGGAGTTCTATGGCGAACGTTTCAGCGGACCGCCACATCCATACTTCAAGCCCGGCGTAGATACACCGAGAGATGTGGCCATCCGTAATTTCGAGGCACAGATGAATCAAGATATTAATGAAATGAGAAGAGGGAGGTAAACCTATGAGAGACGGAGACCTTACATACGATGACTTCCTGCAACGACTAAACATCCAGGACGTATTGATTGACGCAGGGTATCACCTGAACCGTCGTGACGGTCTGCGCTATCCCTCGTATGTCCGTTTGGACAGCGACGGCAGACGTATCCGTGGTGACAAATTTATTGTGACACAACAAGGAAAATGCTGTTTCCACGCACAACAACAGAAAGTTTATAACATCATTTCCTTCATCAAGGAGCATCCGCACTTTTTCACGGAGTACCATGCGGGTATGTCTCCGGACAGACTGGTGAATCTTGTCTGTAACAGATTACTGAATATTCCCGTCACTGAACGGAAAACCAGAATAGTGAACCCTAAACGAGATGTAAAGCCATTTGACATAGCGGACTACGACATTCATAAGTTCAATCCGCAGAACCGGGAAACGCAGAAAAAATTTTATCCTTATTTTAAAAGCCGAGGTATCGACCTCTATACACAATATGCTTTCCATCGGCATTTTTATCTGGCTACGAAACACCGGGAGGACGGTGCAGCCTACACGAACCTGTCCTTTCCACTAACCCTGCCCAAAGGCGACGGAGAGATTGTGGGACTTGAAGAACGAGGACGTGCACGTATGGACGGGAGCGGCAGCTACAAAGGCAAAGCCGCAGGGAGCAATTCAAGCGAGGGACTGTGGATTGCCAGCCCTGCCCGCACTTCTCTCACCTCCGCCAAGCATATCTATTGGTTCGAAAGTGCTTATGATGCGATGGCATATTACCAACTTCATCAGGCAGAAAATAAGGAGTTGCGAAAGGCGGTTTTTATCTCTACCGGAGGGGCACCAAGCCAGCAGCAATTCAAAGGAACGATAAAGGTAACTCCCCATGCCTCACATCACCTTTGCTTCGATCATGACCGTGCCGGACAGGTCTATGCCATCCACTTTGCTCTCACTCATGCAGGCTGGAACTTCTCCACCTGTCTGTCACAAACCGGCAGACTGATTGTACAGAACAACAGCGAAGGCTATCCACAGTATGAAATAGGACTTGAACCATTCAATTTTGAAAAGATTACAGCCATTCTGGGTATAAATGATGCAAAACAAAATTTGAAGAATGGGGAGCATGACGATATGGATATTGGGGACGGCTATCTACAGGAAATGAGCATGGTTCGTATGGATGAGTACGAAATGGCCTGTGCCGAGGGTTCTGCAAGCGAGGAAGAATTAGAGGCAATGAGAAATAATCTGGCAGCCATCGACAAGGCGATTGGGGCTTTCAATCCCGGTCCGAAAGATGTAGGACGTGTCCTGTATGAATCTGCCGCAGAAGGTTATAAGGATTGGAACGACCAGCTACTCGACAAACGGATACAACCCAAGGAAAAGGAAGTTGACGATTGGGAAATCAGTGGTAAAGCCACCCTAAACCGAGCCTTGGCCGATTTACCCGAAATCAATCCGGAACATATCCGAAACGGATTATATGACGAAGCAGACCATGAGGCTGTGCGAAAGCGTCTTGAACGTGCGGACAGAGTAATATTCTCCTTTGAAACCAATGACCAGGGAATGTCAGATAAGGGTTTTCAGGAAATGTACAAGATACGGGAAGAACTTGCCCGGTTGGAAGTGGATATAACCAATTCTCTCTCCGGCATGAGAGAAGACTTTCACTCCCATTTTCACCGATAATCCATAAAACCTATGCAGAGAACTTATCATAAAACCATTGTCATCCATCCGCATACCGGGCAATTTGTCATCAACGAGCTGCCCACTCTCGTGCTGTGCGGCACTGTATGGGTGTACGGAGGCATGGAAGGGTTGCCATTGACAGCTATTGCCACAGTAATTGCCTTGATGCTCTCGTTGCTGTTACTCTACCGTTATCTCTACCTGCGGCGAATCCGTTACTGCATCGGTACGGAACAACTTGTCAGCGAATACGGTATTATCCGTCGCAAAGTGGATTATATGGAGCTGTATCGTATCGTGGATTTTCAAGAGCACCAAAGCCTGCTGCAACAATTGTGTGGGTTGAAAACCGTACGCATCCTTTCAATGGACAGAAACACGCCCCGTCTTGACCTGATTGGTATCTTCCATAGGGACGACCTCGTGTCAATTATCCGTGAACGGGTAGAAACTAACAAACGAAAAAAGGGAATATATGAAATTACGAATCATTAGTCTGGGGCTGGTTGCCTCGCTGGTATGCCTGCTTCCACAGGTGGCAGAAGCCCAAATTGCGACTTCCAATCCGTTGGAATGGACAGCATTGGCCGAAGGTAACGAACTGATAAACGAGCAGATTGAAAAACAAATAAAGGGACAGACACAAACAGCCTTGCTTCAGAACAGTATCGCTACCGAGTTCAACCAAATCCACAAGTGGGAGAAGCAGTACAACAGTTACCTCAAGACAGCAAGCGGTTACGCTTCATCACTGAAAGCCTGTACGCATCTCTATAATGACGGTGTGCGGATTTTCCTCACGCTGGGGAAATTAGGCAAGGCCATCCAAAACAATCCGCAGGGCATTGTGGCCAGTATGAACATGAACAACCTCTATATAGAAACAGCAACGGAACTTGTTTCTGTTTTTACATTGCTGAATGACGCTGTGGCCAAGGGTAGCAACGAAAACATGCTTACGGGGGCAGAACGCAGCAAGACGCTATGGGCGTTGAACGACCAACTATCGGATTTTAGCCGAAAGTTGCATCTGCTCTATTTGAGCATACGGTACTATACTTTCAATGATGTGTGGAACAACGTAACGGCGGGAATGCTTGACCGTGACAACGGTGAGGCTGCTCGTATGGCTCTGTCCCATTGGCACAGGGCGGCAGCTCTCGTCCGATAAAATATATCAGTTATGAAATGGACAATTTGGATAAGTATATTGCTGCTGTGTCTTACCGGTATCAGTGAGGTACAAGCGCAGAATGACCCTGTACTGGCCGGAATGATTGCAGCATATACCGAAAAGGCAGAGAAAGAATTGAAAAATCAAGAAAAGGTCATGCTGATGCAGACCACCGGACATATTTGGACAAAAGAAGAAGTGCAGGCGACAACAGACCTGCAACGAGAGTTCAATAACTATCTGAACTCTTTTCGGTCAATAGTCTGCTATGCGGCGCAAACTTATGGGTTCTATTATGAGGTATCGAGGCTGACAGACAATATGGGCGACTTCACCAAGCAATTGAAGCGAAGTCCAGCCAATACGCTTGCCGTAGCCCTATCCACACAGCGCAACAAGATTTACCGGGAACTGATGATGAACAGCGTGGAAATTGTGAACGATATCCGCACAGCGTGCCTTTCGGAGAACAAGATGACGGAAAAAGAGCGTATGGAAATTGTCTTAGGCATCCGTCCAAAGCTCAAAACAATGAACAAAAAACTGCAACGACTGATCAAAGCGGTAAAGTACACGACAATGGGTGACATTTGGCGGGAAATTGACGAGGGTGTACGTCCCGAAGCTGATAAACGCAGTATCGTGGACGCAGCCAAACGACGTTGGCGACAGATTGGAAAGAATGTAAGACCTTAAAAATGTAATGATATGGGAATTTGGGATTCAATATTGAAATATGGCGGCAAAGCAGCAAAAGCTACCGGAAGAAGTATGGGACATGCTGCACTGCATCCTTCACAAACCTTACGGGGCACAGGACAAGCCGTCAAGACCGCAGCCATCGGCGGTGCAGTCGGTTATGTGGGTTGGGAGAAACTAACCACAGATAAGAGCGTGGTACATATCGTAAGCGATGCGGTCATAGGGAAATCGGCTACGGATACCCTTGCAGATGCAGCGGACGGTGTGCGAGAATTGACAAGCAAGGCCGGAGAAGCAGTCGGTTCCGTTAGCGGTACGGTAGCTGGCATAGACTCAAAACTGGGTGGAGTATCGAATTTTCTGCGGCAAGTCTCCAATGGCGGAGTTTCCGATATGTTCGGTAACTTTTTCCGTAATCTCGGACAGGGTAACGTGTCGGGATTGAGTATAGCGGGACTGGTCGCAGCAGCATTTCTTATATTCGGACGCTTCGGCTGGCTGGGCAAGATTGCCGGTGCATTTCTTGGCATGATGCTTATCGGCAACAATGCCGGTATTTTCCGCACACCTGACACGGGAAATATACAACGAGTACAGGCACCCGCTCTTCCTGTTGAAGAACAGACGAATAGCGGAGGGATGAAAAGATAAGAATACGAATCAAATCTAACAACAATAATGAAATATACAGAAGAAATGATCCTGCAATCCGAAAGTGGATACTGTATGCCTTTTGAAGAACGGCAGGGCAAGGATGTGAAACTATCGCTCGGCTACGGCGAACAAACCGATCCTGCAACGGGCAAAACATATTTTCATCATGGTATCGACTTCGATGTACGGTGTTACACGCTGGCGGCTGTCGCCAGCGGTATCGTGTCAGGTATAGGCAATGACCCTACACTCGGCATCTGCCAAACCATACGCTATGGGGAGTATGAAGTGACCTATGGGCATTTGTCAAATGTCTTCGCCCAGTTCGGACAGCGTGTCAAGGCCGGACAGACTGTAGCTTTGAGCGGTGACAAGCTGCATATCGGGATACGCTTCAAAGGTGAGGAACTGAACCCGCTGGAATTTCTAACCATGCTGTATGGTAATATCCAAGCATTGTGTCATGCCGATGGAGACGAAGCGGCAACATCTCCCGGCATGGCGATGGCACTGACCACCGATTACGAGCAGGACAGACAGGAAATAGAGAAATTGATGCTGCGTTTCCTGCCCCACTACATGGAAGACTTACAGCGTGGTGAATACCGACTTCCTCCACATACGGAGCAGTCACTCCGCCATGTCTTTACAATGGGAGCAGTCAAAGAATACTTCTATGAAAATATGCCGAGTATATCCAACCCACTCGGACTGGGACATAAAGCAATGCCGCTTGCCTGTAAGGTGCAGAACCTACTCATTGCGGACTTCCTACATTACCTTGCCCTACGGCATGGCGTGTACTTATCGACGATGGGCAGTGATGTAAAAAAAAACTCTATGACGAAGCCCTGACCCATAGTGGTATCATTGACCCACTGGCAGAATTGGACATAGACATCCAGAGTTTTGACATACCGAGAGCAGTCACGGTATATCCTGACCGGGCCGGTGTGCGCTGGTGGACCAAAGCATGGTTCAATAACCGGGAAGAGGGCGAAGCATCGGTGGAGATTGAGCGAGAACAAGCGATACGCTTCATTCACGACAACATCGAGAAAGATGTATGGCTGGAAGAGTTCTATCCCAAACAGATGGAAATTTACTACAACGCCATCGAGCAGACAAAAGAGCAATTATTAATGAATAGAATAGGATAAACATATAATACATTATGGACGGAATCAAGCATAGCGGACGGTTTGCAGAAATGGAACGCCTTGTGAACGACTATTTCAACTGCCATATCGCACCCGTCATGTCAAAAACGCGAACTGACCTCATACGGAATCAGGGAGAGGAAATGAAAGAATATTCCACCTCTTTAGGTGGTATTCTCAGTATGATGGCATCTTCGGCACAGCCAATGAGCGACCCCTATCAGACACTCAAGGTCACAGGCGAATGGAACTCCAAAACGACAGAGGACTATATCGAGATGTGCAAGACGGAGATTACCGGCTCCAAGGAAATGCAGCAAGACCTTGCGTACATGGCCGGACAGTGGCGGGATACCGTCGTGCAGGAAATCGGGAGGGCACGTTACGATGAGTTATCAGAACAGCTCGGTTGTGACCTCGCCTATGCCTATATGGACCACCGGATAGAGGAACTGATGATTGACCGGCTGGTGAAAGAACGTATGCCCAAGTCTTCCGCTGACTACATCGTCCGAAAGGCTGCCGAATCGAGTCTGCTGGGATTATCGCAGACGTTAAGCCGTTCACCGCTGACCGATGAAATAGAGGCACGAGGCGAAGCAGCTTACCGCCCGAACAGATGGGAAAAAGGTACGGGATGGATGTTGGGCACAGCCGCAGATACCCTAATGATGGGTGGTGCAGGTTCATGGACGGCTCTGGCAAAATTTGCCGGTACAGATGTGGCTATTGCAGCCATCGCCAATCATTTTGAAGGCAAGAAGCCTGACACTCTTTCAGTAGAACAGTGCATCAGTAAAGGAGTGTTCGGCAGCGACAGAAACGTATTCGACGATTTTCGCAAAGAGGCAGCCCAAATACAAGTCAAAGAGAACACGGCGATTGGTACAGACAACAAGCAACTGAAAAAGAAAATCCCTGTCATGGACTTTGGCTTCATGGAGTGGACACAAAACCAGAATAACGGTTTATTGTGGCCGAATGTACAGAACGAGGAACAACAGAAGCATGAGGAACGGTACAAGGATGTGCCGATTGTTGTTGCTCCCGGACAAGAAGAGGCCTACTTGCAGTCTTTGGAACAACGTGACAAAGCGGAAATGGTCAGGACAGAACAGGATGAAACTATGAAAGAAGAGAAGCATGAAACCGTTGTTCCTGCCAATGATGCGGAACAACATGTACAAACGATACAAAGTGCGCAAGTAACACAGGGAAACGGAAACGGTTGGGGCGGACTGCTTGATATGCTGGGACTGGATGGCATAGGTAATATGACAGGTAATCTCGGTTATGTAATGGCCATGCTCCCTGATGTTCTGTTGGGAATATTCACAGGCAAAACAGAATCGTTGCGCTTGGGAAACAATATGTTACCGATAGCGAGCATTGTGGCGGGTATGTTTGTGCGTAACCCGTTGCTGAAAATGCTCCTGATTGGTCTGGGAGGTATGAACCTGTTGAATAAGGTAGGACACGAGGCCTTGAAAGAACGAACAGAGGAAAAACTGAACGTAACAAACGGGAACAATGTACAGTACCGACACTATACGAATGAAGCTCTGAACCCACGTATCGTGAACCCTGTATTGCAAAATAGCACGTTGATTGCCACGATAGACCGAGTACCGTGTACCATCCAGTTGTCACCGGTTGTAGCAGAAGCCTACCGTACCGGGGCATTGCCTTTGAACACGCTGGCAAATGCTGTCCTTGCCAAGAGTGACCAGCTTCGCCAAGCTGCTGCACGGAATTATGAGGACGGAAAACAGGAAACCATCGTGCGTCCACGGGGTATTCAATAATCCTATAATCAAATAAACGATATGAAAGAAAAATCGCAAATCGAAAAGAAAGCCGAGGAAAAACAAATCACCTTGCTTTCTACGGCTTTGAGTGAAGCCTCGAATGCCGGTGGACACTGGCTCAACGCATCGGGAAAGGGATACCCACGCTTCTATCCAAGGGGTGTTTCTGTCAGTGCATTCAATGCGCTGTTCATGACGTTGCATTCCGATAAAAATGGATGCAAAACCAACCAGTTCACGCTATTCAGTGATGCCAAGGCACAAGGAGCCTCGGTGCGTGAAAATGAGCAGGGAGTTCCATTTTTGTTTTACAATTGGAACAAGTACGTTCACCGTAATAATCCGGAACAGATTATCAGCCGTGATGACTACATGAAACTGTATGAAGAGGAACAAAAATTATATAAAGGTGTACACAACCGTGAAATTCGTACTTTGTTCAACATTGACCAGACGACACTACCCTACGTGGATAAGGAGCGATACGAAACGACGTTGCGGCGGTATGGCAGTGCAGTGGAAAGAGGATATACGGAAGCTGACAACCGACGGTTGCATATTCAATTCAACGACTTCCTGCTGAGGATGCGGGACAACCTTGTGCCTGTGCGTTCGGACGGAAGCGGTGTACCCCACTACGAAACAGATAAGGATGCGGTCTATATGCCGCGACAAAGAGAGTTCGGACATTATCACGACTATATACAGGAAGCCTTGCGGCAAATCGTGAGTGCTACCGGACACCAACAACGGTTGGCGCGTGAAGGTATGGTGATGAAGAACGGTGTGGCTCCCTCGGAGGATGCCGTCAGACAGGAGCGGTTGGTCGTGGAACTGGCTTCGGGAATTAAAATGTTGGAACTGGGGTTGCCAGCACGGTTGTCTGAAGAAAGCCTGAAGACTGTGGAATACTGGTGCCGGGAGCTGAAAGAGAACCCAAACTTGATGGACGCCCTCGAAAGTGACGTGAACAATGCCATCGAAGTAATCAATAAAGCGGAACGGGGCGAGAAAATCGAATACGCCACCATGCGCAACCGGCGGGACACTTCAACCATGCAGGAGCAGATGCCCAAACATTATTTTGTGGCCAACGAGATTCGGCAGCATCCGGATAAAGAAACGAAAAAAATTGTGCTTGTTATTGACCCACAGGCAAAAACCGCAGACGTGATTCTCCCAGCAGGGGCATCAACAGAGGTAGATAACGAGATACCGGGAATGAACAAGGGACGCATCATGCGAGCGTTGCAGAAAGAGGGAATCGAGCAGGTACGCTTCTACAATACGGATGGTGCATTAGGTTATCGGCCCGATGACAGTTATTTTGCCGAGAAGATGATTACGTTGGCCCGGCTGAAGAACTGGGCGATGGAGAAACTCTCCACACTGGACGTGGCTTCGGCGGTCAAACAGGCAAATGAGATCGGATTTGACCACGTAGAGATGATTCAAGACGATAAGAAACGATGGGCACTTTATATCAAACCCGAAAATAAGAGCGGATATAGCATCTATCCTGATAAAGAAGATATAAACCGCTTCTTTTCAACGCTCAAGCAAGCGATGGATAACATCGGTAAGGTGCGGATGGAACTGGCGCACAAGTATTATGCGCTGGCCGAGGTCAAACCTGACCTAAAGGTGGATTTGTTCCACAGCGAAATGCCGGAAATTGATTTGAACCGTATCCAGCGTGTTTCGGTTTTCAAAACCAAACAAGACGGCATACAGTGTGTCGCAACTATCGACGGACAGAAACAGCCTGCCCGAAGTGTCACTCCGCAACAGTGGCAGCGGATGTGGATAGCGGAAGAACGTGACAGCTACAAACGTCATCTGGCAGCTACTCTTTTTGCAGACGTACTGCAAAAAGGACAATCGCAGGAAGCACACACCGGAGAGAAACAACAGAAAGAAGCAGAGTTGTGGCCGATAGAAACGGCAGCGCAGGAACGGACGGAATCAGACAATGAGGGAATTTCACCGGAGCGGCAGTTGTGGGACAAACTTAAGGCGAACCATCCCGATGCCTTGCAACTGCTTCGCACGAAAGATGGTTATCGGCTCTATAACGAAGATGCGGTACAGGGTGCAAAGATATTGGGCATAGCCCTGAAAGAGTATCCGGAACGGGACATTACGGCTTCAACGGAATTTCCAACGGAACAGCTCGACAGCTATCTGTCTAAGCTCGTCCGTGCCGGGGCACGGGTTGCTATCAGTGACATGGAGGAACAAGAAACACACAGAGGTTTTCATAGATAAGGAGTAAGGAAATGAGCAAGAACCAACAATACGCAATGAAATATGCAGAGTATGCTATGGAGCAGATGCGCCGATACGGAATACCCGCATCCGTGACGTTGGCACAAGGCATACTGGAAAGTTCCAACGGACAAAGCCGTTTGGCGCAGAACGAAAACAACCATTTTGGCATCAAGGCTACGCCTGCATGGATTGCCGAAGGAGGAAGGTATGGCATATATACTGACGATAAGCCGAATGAGAAGTTTTGCAGTTATGACAGCGTGGGTGATTCATACGAACACCACTCCCGTTTTCTGAAAGAGAACAGCCGCTATGCCCGATGTTTTGCACTTTCACCCGACGATTACAAGGGTTGGACACAAAATATCGAACAGGCCGGTTATGCCACAGGCGGAGAATATGCCGAGAGCCTGCAACGGATTATAGAGCAAAATGGCTTACAGCAGTATGACAAACTGGTGATGCAGGAAATGGAAACACAGGGTAAGCGGTTCGGTGCGGAACATAATCCTCTCCGAACGTCTGAAAATTCAGAGTATGGTGCGGAATACTCATTCCCGGTAGAGCGTGAAGAGTTTCTTTTTGTTACCTCGCCTTTCGGTATGCGGCAAGATCCGATGGACAACACGAAACAACAGATGCACAAGGGAATTGATATCCGTTGCAATGGCGATGCGGTACTGGCTACTGAAAACAACGGGAAGGTGGTGGTTGTGAACCAGAACAAGAACACGCCCGGTGGGAAATCGCTGACTGTGGAATATACCCGAACGGATGGTAGCAAGGTACAATGTACTTATATGCACCTTAAGGAGGTTGCTGTAAAGGTCGGTGATGTAGTACAAGCCGGTGGGAAGCTCGGCACATCGGGCAACACAGGTACACGTACAACGGGCGAACATCTACATTTCAGCGTGACAAACTTCTATGCAGACGGAACAAAGCGTGACATCGACCCTGCGGCTTATCTGACTGAAATCGCACAGAAAGGTAATATCAAATTGGAAGTGTTGCACAACGGGAACAGCCTGCTCACCCGATATAAAGGAACAGAAGAGAATGCCGCCGGCAAAAACCTTTCACCCGACGGATGGATGAAGAAGCTGCTTTCGTCAGAGGATAGCGGTGTGGGAATGTCTGGATGCAATGACCCTATAGTAGAGATGGCGATGACAGCCTTTAGTTCCCTTATGCTCTTGGCCGTACAAATCGACAACAAGAACGAGGAGGAGCAAAAGACTGCCATATCGAAACAAATGGACAGCGGGCGCATCAATCTGAAATCATTGTTGCCGGGCATGAAAAACTGTGAACTGGCAATCAGTGAAAATGGAAAGGCTATTCTGCGAGTGGACAATGGAGAGCTGCGTATGTCACGTGAGTTGACTACTGCGGAGCTAAGCCGTCTGTCGGCAACACTGAATAACAACACTCTCACAGAAGAAGCCAAAAGGATACGTGTAACCGGTATGCTGAATACGGTTATCCTCTCGGAAGCGGCTTCACAGAATTTTGAACAAGGGATGTCCCAGCAGCAGGGGCAGACAGAGAACTTAAAAAGATAGAGGCGTGGCGATATGGTAAAATGCGTGATGATACAGCTATGCAGATGTCTGTTCGGACTGTCCTACCTTGCCTTGTATGTCCTGCTCTGCTACCAACTCTTCGGCTGGATGGCAACGCTCCTTATCATGAGCGTTCAACTGTTCCTTGCCGGATGGTTGATTTGGGCAATGATACGAGCACCCGATTAAAAGCTATGATTTAGCAGCTCAACAACAAATCATGGCAACACCGTTGTCGGGTGATTATGTATCACATTAAAAGACAATAGAAATGATAAAATGTAATGTTACGGTATGCGGCGTCATCGGACGTGATGCGTCGATACGCACAAACAAGGAAGGGAAAACGTTCTTGGTTTTCCCTCTTCGAGTGATGATTCCTGACACAGACGGGAAGACTATGCCTATTGAGGTGGATGTCAGCAAAGATACTGCCGGAGAGGAGGTCTCCAATTATCGAAATGGTTCCCGCGTTGAGGTTTCGGGGACAATGTATCTCAAACACCGTGGTGACAAACTTTATTTCAATCTTTTTACTAACGAAATTCGTACAGCTACGGCAGATGTGAAGGATACGGTCAAAGGCGAATTGGTATTTCGAGGTAAGGTCGGGCAGCATATCGAGGAAAAAAGGGATAAGAAAGACCAGCCTTACACAATGTTCTCGGCATTCAGTACGGAGAAAGTAGAGGATGGCTTTGAATACCAATGGGTACGTTTTTTCTGTTTTGGCAAAGAACGCGAAGCATGGTTACAGCCAGGCGTGCGAGTGGATGCCAAAGGTGAAATAACCCTTTCGGCATATAACGGGAAGGTGAATGTTTCATGCAAGGTGGAAGAACTTGTACAGTATGTAGCAGATTCGTCTAATTCCAATCAGTAAAGGATATGGCCGGATATAAAAAACAGCACACGGACGGGCCGAACAGTGAGGATAAAGCATTAGACCTCTTCGCTGAAATGATGATTGAGAAAATCGAGAGTATCCGTAAGGATTGGAGAAAGCCCTGGTTCACGGAAGGAGCGTTGCAATGGCCCCGCAATCTTTCCGGACGTGAGTATAACGGCATGAATGCCATTATGTTGCTTATACACTGTGAAAAGGAAGGTTACAAGATTCCGCGCTTCTGCACTTTTGAGTGTGTACAACGGCTCAACAAATCCGATAAGGACAATCAGGAGAAACCTCGTGTTTCTGTACTTCGTGGAGAGAAATCATTCCCAATCATGCTGACTACATTCACCTGCATACATAAGGATTCTGGTGAGAAGATTAAGTATGATGACTACAAAAAACTATCTGATAACGAGAAGAAGGAATACAATGTTTATCCGAAGATGCAAGTATTCCGAGTCTTTAACGTGGCACAGACCAACTTGCAGGAGGCAAGACCGGAGTTGTGGCAAAAACTCGAAAAAGAGTATTCGCTATCGAAGATTGAGAACGGAGAACATTTCAGCTTCGCGCCCGTCGATGCGCTGATAAAGGACAATCTGTGGATTTGTCCGATCAAACCACAGCATCAGGATAACGCTTACTACTCTATATCGAAAAATGAAATCGTTGTGCCGGAAAAGGAGCAGTTCAAATCCGGAGAGGCGTTCTATGGAACACTATTCCATGAGATGACACACTCAACCGGTGCGGAAGGAGTTCTTGACCGTATCAAGCCGACAACTTTCGGCTCGGCAGAGTACGCGCGCGAAGAACTGGTGGCTGAGTTAGGCAGCGCATTGGTCGCCCAACGTTACGGCATGACGAAACATATAAAAGAGGACAGTTGTGCGTACCTCAAAGGATGGCTCGACGAATTGAAGGAATCGCCGCAATTCATCAAAACAACTCTGTTGGATGTGAAAAGGGCGGCTTCTCTGATTGCCCAAAAGGTGGATAAGATTGCACAGGAACTGGAGCAGAACATTGATGAAGAACAAACAGCAGCACCGAAAGAAAAAGTGTATTATTCTTCCGTGGCCTATCTTCAGCTTACCGATGACACGATGCGGTTGGACGCATTCAAGGATAAGGGGGACTACGAAGGACTGCTGACTCTCGCCAAGGAGTATTATGACGGTAACGGCATTAACGAAGAATATACTTATTCTTCTCCCATACAGAACCGAGGAGACAATCTTTTGATTGAGGACAAGGATTTTGCTGTAGTGTACAATGGGAGTGTCGGGGGAACTTATGACGTGATGCTGAAATTCACGGAAAAGGAAGTACGCGACCATATCAGGCGTTATGGTATTGAACATGCTGGAGATACGTTAAAAGGGGTAGCCAAGGAGATGGCTGCGGAACAATTCGCCATCATGACACAGCAAAAGACTCCTGCATTTGAAATGCCAAACGGTGACGTGCTGTATGTCAGTTATAACAAAGAATCCGACATGATAGATGTCGGGCCGGTTACTAATGCGGGAATTGTCGCACAACATCGTTTTCCATACGATCATAATGCTTCGTTGGATGCCAACCTGCAAACTGTGAACGAAAAATTGAATGATATGGAGGAATATCGGGAAGAGCTACAAGAGGCAGAGTACGGTGGCAGAATGCGCCGATAAAACAGAAAAAAGATGCGGAGCAGGTTTGCTCCGTACCTTTTCTTGTTTATTTGCAATTTATTACTCTAACAAATTATCTATCATAGACTGTAAATTTGTTATATCGCAATACTGATTATGTCCCCCTCTGTAATCTTTCGCATGTTGGGCTGTCCGTATCCAGAAAGAATCAAGTTCTATTTTTACACTGCGACCTATTCGGGACAAACCGGAAGAGTGACTGATGTAAACGAATTTGCCGTTGCGTTCAATGAAACAAGAGGTATTATAATGCCCTTTTAAGTTGGATATTACTTTTGCGCCAACGGCTGTTGCGTACTTGGAAATCTCACGTACCAAAGCTGTTTGAAAACTGCGGTATTCTTTTGAAACATAGGCTCCTGCATCTGCAAGGATTGCGTTCTGCCATTTGGTATAAAAATTCCGTGCCATATTTTTAAATATTAATTCTGTAAATAATTCTCCCAAATCTCTTTGTCAATAGTTAATTTGTTCATTTCCCAATCGTATTCCACTTCCGGCATATCAGAATAAGGGAAGTACACAGTGTAGCCTATCTGTCCATAAGAACAATGTAGCGGTATAACGCAAATCTCCTGACCACAATAAGGCTGTGGCGTACAATATTTCTTCCAATCAAAACGACCTGCTGCTATATTACAGCAAAGTAATTTTAGAGTTACTATACCTTTCCAACTCTGAAAATCTTTTTTATAACCTTTTTTCATACTACTAATGTGCTATATTATAATAAACTTCGGGTTCACTTGACACGTTGTAAATCCAGCTTCCGCAACGTACCAATAGAGCATTCTTGCCATAATAGAGTTTCTTCATTCCGGTTATACTTCCTGTTATGTGAAAGTTAGGGAAACGACTGATGTCTATTTTCTGTGCATCGCATCTGTAGAGTGTTTTAGTTCTCATTGCATTTATTTTTTTAAGTTGTTTTTTATTTCCCTCTTCTTGAAGCCTTCCGACTTCACCCAAGAGGTTGTTTCATGTGCATTTTCAACGGTGGATGCAAGAACTATGAGCAAGTAACCGGAATGAAATTTTATGAATACCGGAATCTGTGATTGCGGAAGGTTACGTCAAATTTCATTTCAGGTAGCAACAGCGGTACTTGAACATCGTTTGCCACCGTACCTTTGCGCACGAAACAAACAACGGTGCATGTCGGGACTGTGAGAATGTAATACAATTAGAACAGGTAATATAGAATCGGTAAAAGAGGCTGTGAATTGGTAACAGAGGTTCGGCAGAACATGGTCTATAAAAGTAACCGGACTGTTATATAGGAAGATGATAACCACCCGCTTGAGTTGCGGGTGGCTTTAAAAAAATTATATGGAGTATCAGAAGTGATAGTCGATGACTCCTCCGATATAGAGTATCGTTCCCGGTTCAAGCGTACAGACAAATTCCATAAATGCAAAAGATTTTTCGGCAAATGACTGGTATCCCTCTCCGTCCAAATAGAAATGATACGCAATATCCAATGGATTTTCCAATGCCTTTTCAAGTTGATAAACAGGGCCTACAAACTCCAACATATTTTCCGTCGTAATAGCTTCAGCTTTCTTACGGATGTTAGTCACAAAGTTCTCTTTCCATTGTTCCACACCACCAATGTAGCGCATGGTGTCATCACCTACAAGTTCGAACATATCTTTGGGTAGGGCAGTATTGACCAAATAACGAATATCTTCCTTACGTTCTTCGTCATCTATCTCCGCACAATAGTCATAGAAACTGCCATCTCCCTGATGGAGAGTGTCTTCATTCAGATAGTTTTCTTTTCCTATCCACATTTTAGAAATCTGAAAAATTCGGCTGTGCATAATTTTAAAATTTAAATGATTAAACTTTATTCCCTTTGCTTGAAGCTCTTCCGGCTTCTTGTCAGGAATGATTTTTATGCGAAATTGACAGTAAGGAAAGGATGGATAAGGCAAGTGAATAGTGAATGGAATGAAGTGGAATACCCAAATCTTCGATATGCGGAAGGCTGCCACAAGTATCCGGAAACTGTTAGCGCAGCGTTACTTGACGACCATTCTAAAGCTGTATCTTTGCATACAAAATCTCTCAGATAAGAACTGCCGATGTGCGATATAAAGAATATCCGGATTGGAAGAATATAAAAGACTGGAGAAGCACTCTGCGACTGTATAAAAGGGCTGAAAGAGACAAAGTCTCTCCAATCTGCATGGCAAATTAGAGAGGCTTATCGGATAATGATAGTTCGCTGAACGCTGTCAGCATACCGTCATTTCGTTTTCTGCATCGGATTAGTCTTAGCCTGCGGCATATTCATAGATGTTACAGAAAGATTTGTCATTTTCATCTTTCCATTGTTCGGCAATAGCAAGAATTTCTGTTATTGATTCGACAGACTGACCGCTTATCTCCTCAAACCACTTGAATATTTCTGTCTGGTTGACAAAATATTCCTTGTACCGTTTGCCGTCTGGAGTACATAGGTCTGCAATGTACTGGTCGGGAAAGTATTTGCCCTCTTGGTCATTTGTCCAATACTCAGCCAGACTTGGCTCTTCCGATTGATAGAAATAACATAGTGTTGGGAATTTCTCACATACAAGTTCAAATGTTTCATCACACGGAGACCAAGCTGTTTCCGTTGTGAATTTCAAGATATTACCCTCCATTTCGAGGTTACTCCAGTCACCTCGGCAATGAATTTTGTTATAATCGCCACCCAAAGCATTCACAAGGCATCCCAACCATGTTTTACCGAAACCGTTAGGAACAGACGGTTCTTTCTGTTCTTGTAACCTTTTCATCAACTTGTAGAGGCTCTTTACTTCTTCCGCGTCACCCTCTATAGCATATGACGCACTGCACCAATTTGGCATAATCGTAATTTTTTATATTAGAATTTCTTTTATTCCCTTTTTTGAAGCCTTCCGACTTCGTCCAAAAGGAGTGTTTTCATGTGCGTTTCAAACGGTGAATACAAAAACAACGGACAAGGAATCAGAAATGAAATTTTATGAATACCGGAATCTGTGATTACGGAAGGTTACGTCAAATTTCTTTTCAGGTAGTGACAGCGGTACTTGGACACTGTTTGTCCACCGTACCTTTGCACACGAAAACAAACCTACGGCGTATGTCAGGCCAATAAATGTGTTATACTGTTAGAAATGGAGTACGACGAGTAAAAAAGGAATAAGAGCGGTAACGGGAGTTCGGTGGAGCATGGCTATAAGAGTAATCAGGCTGAATATACAATACAAGGAAATGCTATCCACCTGCTTTGGCTACAGGTGGATATGTTGTTGTCATTCCGCACCTCTTATGATGGTGAGTTGGTCGGGACGGTTAGGAAACCAATAAGAATCACTGTCAATATATACACATCTGCCACTATTACAGAGATTCCCAAAAGCTAAGACCTCACAAGGTCCAAATATCACTCCATAATCGTTTGTAAACGCCACCATATCTCCCACACTCAAGTCGTTTTCCGTATCCATCACTTTGGAAAGGTGGTCGTAAAACTCAATACCTTCAGCTTCACGTTCTGTTTTCCAACGCAAAAAGTCTTCTTTATGACTTCTACCGGTATGTATCGGTGATAATTCTGAAGGAAAAACCTCCGCTTCCGAAGTATCAGATGCAATCAAAATAACGCTATCCTCTTCAATGTTTTCCGGAATAGAAGCCACTTGGTAAACCCCATTAGACAGACCACTATCTGGGTCATGCCAATAAAGAAGATTACCCAGCTTGATAAAATCGTATTTTCCCATATTCTTTGATTTATTATTTCCCTTTGCTTGAAGCTCTTTCGGCTTCTTGCCGGGGATTGATTTTTATGCAGGATTAACAGTGGAATAAGGGCGATAAGACAAGTAAACAGTGAATGGAATGGAACGGAATACCCACCCTTCGAATGTCAGAGCAGAAGCAGGCTTGTCCTTTTATACCTTGCAATGAGAAGGGGACTGAAAGTCAATCTTTGATTTGAGGAAGGCTGCCGTAAAATATCCAGGAACCGTTAGCATAGCGGTGCTTGACAATCGCCCGGACACTGTACCTTTGCATATAAAATCTCTTCGGCCAGATTTGCCGATGGTGCGATAAGGGAATACTCAGAATGGAAAAACATAAAAAGGGGTATCATGTTATAGGCGAAATATATAACAGAGCTAATATAAGTCCTAAAAAAATATTTTTGCTATCTTTGCCAACGTATTATATAATATTAAGAACATAACAATGGAAAAAACATTTACACAAATCTGTGAATTGTTCGATCAATTCTCAAAAGATGCCAACCTCCAGATGGAGAAAGGCAACAAAGCTGCCGGAACTCGTGCCCGCAAAGTATCACTTGAACTTGAAAAACTTCTCAAACAGTTCAGAAAAGAGTCACTTGAAGCATCGAAATAACTTTCATTCTGGTTCTGACAGTAGGAATATGGCGAACTTCACGTGTACCATATCGAAAAAGCCTCTTCGCTTCACAGCGGAGAGGCTTCATTGATTATGACAAAGTTAAACATCAATTATGCGAAATTTCTATTTCGCTTTTGGAAAAAACAACTCCACTTTCGTATGTCTGTTGGCTTCCACGGGCATATAGTCGGCAATTCCACCTTTGCTAACTCTGATAATCCGCTTGGCTGGTATTCCACGTTGTTCCAGTTCTGCGGTAATAAAACCTGCTCTCGATATACTCAAAGAATCATTGATACTTGATGTTCCTGTAGAACTGTCGGCAGCACCAGTTACCCTCACGGATAAACTGTATTTCTTAGCTACACGAGCCAGTTCGTCAAGATTAAGCCTCTGTGAGGTATCCGTCAAATGTGTCGTATTGAGAGCAAAGAAGAAATAGATGGGTGCACCGATGCACTCTCCATCAGCGTATGAAAGAACCGTGGAATCCATAGCGAGAGTGTCCTGATGGGCGGACAGCACATTTCGGGAAGCCGTATAATTATACGATGGCTTTCCATTCTCAGTCTGAAGAATAGTCGTGTCAAGAGGTGACGACCCGTCCCAATAGCTATGCTTCAACCTTGCACGAAGCGAGTTCAAACCGCTATAATTATTTATAGGATATCTGCATCCGGTTATATCGTCGTTGTCAAAGATATGGCTATATGTATCGAGTAGTCCTTCGATTTCCAGAATTTTCTTTAATTCCACGAGCGTTCGCTTGTCTTGATTGTGACGTCCCACATAACGCCTGTTCTCCTCCGAAAGGAAGTTACCATAATCGACAAGCAGTTCGTTCCGATGGATGTAGGGTGCCGTATCCACCGCGCGCTTCCAGCCGACCTTACCGAGATGAAAGGTGAATCCGGCAGTCAGCGAAAGCATGTGATCGCCCGGACGGTTTGGATAGCCATACCCGTCGAAATCCTGGAATGTAGTTGTGTTAGAGAGTTCCAGCATAGCACTAACCCGTTTGGAAATACGGTATTGTGTTTGTATGCCGTAAGAAAGCGCAAAGGGATTGTTCCCGTTGGTGGCGTTATGTAGCAGACCGACACCCATAAAGGGTGCAAGTCTCCAACGTACCTGTTCCTGTCGGGCATATCTGCGTCCAAGGAGATTCCACAGGAGATCTGCATGGATATAATGGTAATCCTGCGTAGATAATTGTGCATCCTTAAACTGCAAGCCACTATAATTTACCCTTGCGCCGACCAAAGGAGTAAACCACTTGCCGACAGCGAGGCTGTACGAAGGTTTCACTCGTCCAAAAAGGTCTTCACAACCGAGAGGTGTACCAAGAAAAACTGTCGCACCTCCGGATATGCTAACAAACCAGTTGCCGGTTCGGGATGCCGGAAGTAGCACCCCGTTGAGATAGACGGGCTGCATCGGTTGAAGCAATTCCGCTACTTCATAATGAATAGTGTGTCGTACAGTGTCCTTCTGTACGGGTTGTACACTTGCTTGTGCCTGCAACGTGCAGAGCAAAGCGAAGATGAAAATAATTTGTTTCGTCATATTCCAATGATTTCATTAGTTATACTTTTAATCAGGTGTAAGGCGTATGCCATTTACCGTTTAGATTTCTTGCCGATAGTCGAGCGCATCATGCGGCTCGCCATCCTCATACAGCGGAGTGCCCATGCTCGATTGTCCTCGTCCTCGTCGCGTCCCCATTTGAGGTCACTTCCTCCGCCTCCACCACCATGTGATTCGGCAAATGTAGTGGCATCATCTACCATTCCGAGAAATAGCATTGTCGCACAGTGCATGATTTCCGTACCCCGCTCGGCGATAGACTGTACCAGTGAATCGTCAAAGAGCTGTCGTTCTGAAACATTCATTTGTGCCGATGCGTTACGATACTCGCTGATTATACTCTCCAGTAGGACGTCTTTAAACAAGCTATCCACTTTGGAGTGTACATCACGGGAATATTGATAGGCCTCCTCTTTGAGTTCTTCGGTACGTTCTTCAATGGCCCCCATATCCTTTTTCAGTTCGATGAGTTGCCGGTCAGCCGTCTGCAACTTTTCCTGCTTGTCTGCCAGTTGTCTGATGATTCCTTGCAGCTCTTTTTCCAACATTTGTATTTGGATTGCCAATTCTGCCGCATTGCCTTTGTTTTCTTTTAAATTGTACTCGGCTGCCGATAACAAGGTTTCTTTTTCAGTTTTCTGCTTTTCAAGATTGCTAACCATTGTCGTAAGCCCTTTGACTCTGCGTTCTGCCAACCGGATGTCTGATTGAAGTTCACCCAATACCTGTTGGTGGCGTTTGATATTATCCTCGATTGTTGTACACTCTTCAGACAACATTCGGCGGTATTCCTCAGTCGTTCTGTGCCGTGCACCCGTTTCGGATATGCTTGTTCCTCTTGACATTCCCCACTTTGTATTGACTTCTGCGAAAAAGTCCGTATGAAGTTGTTTCATTCTTGCACTATATTCAAACTTATCCTTACCGGCGAAGATTTCCTTGTACGCAAAGCGACTATCCTTGATTGGCAGAAGCGTACAGTGGATATGCGGGTTCAATTCATCCAGATGTACAATGAATGCAGCGATGTTCTGCTCACCATATCTGCCACAAACGAATGAATAAACATCCTTCGCCCAGCGTTCAATGTCACGCTTCCGTTCGATGCGGGTATTGTCCGCACCTTTTTCAAAGTCCACCTGTTGCGTACCGAAAGCAAGTTCCTGCATTCGCTTCCGTGAACCGCCGAAGATAATATTTACCACCGTGCGGTATTTTGGTTCGAGCAGCCCCTCATTAGGATCTTTGATTCCACGGTGACTTAATATGTCCGCCATCCGTTCGGGAATGCTACGGCTTGTGTCGATGGGATGTATTTTACCTCCGGGCGCAATCTCGAAGTTCAGCCGTTTACGCGTAGGATCATAATTTCCCTTACTCATAGCGTACTTCTCTGCCTTTTCACTACGGTCACGCAGATGTTCATTACTTTGGGCGGTGGTAATCCCTTTCGACACCTGCACGTCGAGTACCTGTTTTTGATTAGCCATACGTTTTTTATATTGTTGCGGACAATCTACCGTGTCCCAGCTTGCTGCTTGTTCGGACACCCTTCCCACCGACGTCAGGCAGGTGGGGTATTAGGCTCCCCCTTCCCTTTGTTCGTGGCAGACGGGCAAGCCCGGATGCCTTCTATAACTGGCAGGGGTCTTCACTGGATACAAAAGTAGATTGTTGCGGTTATACGTTCTGTTTTCAATCTCCAATCTGGTACGTTGCCTCTTGTGCCTTTGCAGCGAATGCCAGAAAAGGCTTAAAAAGCGTTTTAAGGAACTCCCTGTCATCTTCATCATAATCGGTATTGTCATCCCTATCTACATCAAGAATAAGCCCGGCAATACCTTTCGAAGTTGCGACAAGTCCTGTCCAGTCCCCATACAATTCCAATCGGAAGTAGTCCATAAACTCTGCACTGTCGTCGAATCTCGACTTACGCAGTGCCCGTTGTATGGCGGCAAATGCAATGCACTCCAAAGCTACCATACGAATCTTGACAGCCCGTTCATCATCATCCGCTGCCAGATTGATGCGAGTGATACTGTCCGGAGATGGGCAGTTATCGCATATGCCAGCTTCATCCATTGCCCGGCGAACAAGTTGTTCACACTTGATACCGGTCTCGTCAAGGGACACTTTGCCGATTATCCAATCGGACAATACCTCACGTAGCTGTTCTGCAAGGTTCAACTTCTTCTGTCCATTGCAAGACTCCGTGGATTGGCTGGTTTGCACAGTCATGGTAATGATGACGCTTTTGGAAAGCCGGATGCGATTCAACAAGCCGAACTCTTCCATTACATCCAAAAAAGAACGGACAGTAGCCCTATGCCAATGCCATTCCGATGAAAGGTCGGAAACAGTCACGTGGCACTGGTTGGGTTGAAGTTCGTAGCCTTTGTTCCTTAAAAAAGGGGAAACAAAACCTGCCAAAGATTTATCCAACAAATCACAGAAGGCTTCTGTCTTTGTTTTTCGTTCACCGACTTTTTCCTTGAGGTAGTCAAATACTTCTCTGTCTGCCAATATAGGGACAGCTATTTTCTGCTTGGTTTTCATTTTCATTTCATTTTTAAATTATTACTATTGTGCGGATATATCAGTGTTGCCGCTATCCGCATCTTGCGGCAATATCGCGTGATGATGGTCATAATAACTTTCGGCTAATAGTCCGGGGAATTTCATCCATTCAGAGATTATGCCTATGTCCTGAAATTCGGTCATGACCCGAACAGAGGGATAGAACAGGGTAGCCAAAAGAAGATAGGCGGCAGTTACCGCCGTCGTGTACAAGTGTGGAACAAAACTGATGGCCAATGCCACCAATGAGAGTATGGCAAACATACATGGTCGGTCACATAAACCTCTTAATAACTTGTCCGCTCTCCTAAATGAATATATAGCGGCACAGACAGCGGTTGAAAGAAAAATACCTAACTCGCCAACATGTCCGCTGATGTAAACATAGTGGAAGAGCAATAGCAGAATCAATACGACCCGTACATATAGTTTACGAGCCTTTACACTGTGTATCATAGCATCATAGAACCTTACCATAAAAGAACGGTGGCTCTTGTACAATGCTAATGGCAATACGAAAAGTATTATACAGAAGATAAGTTGTAGTATATTCCAAATCATAAATAATAGGGTTTTTCGCGTATTTGAATGGGTGGTATCACCAACTCTAATTGAACAATATTGTGGGTGGCCAACAGGATGATAACTTCGGCATCCCTCGGTGAAAGGTATATCGCTGCTTTCTTAATACGTTGCTTGAACGTATGCTCCTGCTTGCGGTAGGCTGCCAATGCCTTATCCAGTTTATGTTCCGGAATTGTCCATGTCATGCCTTTGGCGTATGAGCCTTTGTCTTTGTAAGCCCGCAGTATCAACGTGCGGGAGACAATATAGTTGATATATCCGTTTCTTGACAAAGCATACTCCTTGTAGAAATTGTCATCAACAACCTCTATCCACGTCCGGTATTCCCTAATCCAATAAACCATTTGTCGGTATAGTGTATCCCGCATAACATGGCCATTAAAGGAAATTCATCAAGAGATCGTCTTTATTCTTCTTATACTTGAATGTGCCACTTTTGGAATGAAGTTCCAAATCAAGGCACAGCTCGCCGTACATCTGCTCAAGAGAATCATAGATGGTAACAAGAATGCTATTTACCTTACCGTCTGCATCTGTCTTGCAATTCATCTTGAACATCTGTCCAAATGCCGGGTTGGAGTATGCACAGGTGCTATGCCCGAATTTGTCAGCGTGCGTGGGGATGTGGTGGTAGAGAGTTATAAGCTCCATATCGTCCTCAAACAGATCCATCACTTCCTCCAAGTCGTAAGGGTCGCGTAGCGGGAAGGTCAGTAGGGCGTAGTCACCGTAGAATTGTGCTTCCTCCATTGTCGTCACATCAAGTAGTTGCGGTAGTTGCAGAGGGACAAATGTCATAAAGTCATTGAAAAAATGTCGTAACATATTCATATTTTTATATTGTTAGAGCGTCTGTATGAAAATATCCATAAGCATTCTTGGCAATTCAGTCAGTTGACCACTTTCCGATTGCAGGATTCGGCTCAAGGTTTTGAACGTCACAGGTGTCTGTGCCGCCATCCGGTCAAGTTGTTTCCGTTCTTTATCGGAAAGCAATGTCATAGAGAATCCGTCCAGTGAAGTATAAGGTTGGATAAGCATCCATATATAGGCATGTGCTTGCGAAGAGGTCTTGATTTTTTTGTTCCGAACATCTTCTATACAAATCTGCATATTTTGTATTTGGCGACGGTTGGTGCACATCGTCAAATAAAGCATAGCCTCCCGATAGGTAATCTCTTTTCTCTCGGCGGCAAGGAATATCTGCGAACAACACTGTTCGGTACCACGTGTGATGTCAGCCATACTCTCACCCTCGAAATCGTGCAAGTGAGAGAGGAACGCACGGAATATGGCATCTTCTTTAGTGATATAAGTAATCAGTTCATTGCGGCTATGTATGCCATTACGGATAGTTCGGGTCAGTAACATACGGTATGCCGCAAGGATTTGCTCTTTGTTACCCTTATGAAACGGAAGGTTATCCAGTGAGTTGAAAAATGGGCGGATTTCTCCAGCGGCATGATGCAATTCTTCATCATTGTTATAAGGTGAGAACTCTCCTTTGAGAGCCAAAAGTTCCTGATAAGTACGCGTCTTTGAGAGGGCTAAGCGTGAGAACTCAATGCGGATAGAATCATGCAGTCTGATACACTCTTCACGCTGATTGGAATGGGGGTGACTGATCGTATCATTCCGGAAATGCCTAAAAACAGAGTCTTTTACAGTTTGCCATTGTAGGATATGTTCGGTCAATACTTGAAATGAAGAATCTTTCTGACGTCGTATATTGTACAAATACTCCCTGTATATTCCGGCAGGATCGTTCGTAGCTTCAGACAATGATTTGCCATTTCTATCGCTGCATGATATCAGGCCCAATATGGTCAATGAAACGATACATCTTCCAGTCAAAAATGATGGAGTCTTGTAGTATGATTTTAAAATTTTCATATTCAACAATTCATATTTAACAATGCAAATCTATATATTATTTTTGTTGCAAAAGCCCTTTTATATCGCATTTAGTATAATTTTTGGTATCATATTAACAATATGATTGTCAATGAAAATAAGTGCAAGAAAAAGAGCTAAAAAAAGGATTCAGCGAGATTTTTTCCACGATATGATTTTAGATTCAAATGAAAGTGCTATATTTGCACTTGTTATCAAAACAGTGTATATTAAAATGGCAAAAGTTGGCTATATATTCAAGGAAAATAATGACAGTTTTGATGCTGAGAGAGAATGGATGCAGCGATACGGTTGTGTACAAATCGTAGAGGAAACAGTTGAACATGAAACATTGAGACCTATGTGGAAACAGCTTATGGCGAATCTTCAAAGGGGCGATGAAATAGTCATATCCAAATTCAGCAATGCCGCACGCGGCTTAAGAGAACTGGCCGCGTTCATCGAACTATGCCGTATCAAAATTGTACGTGTCATATCCATTCATGACAGAGTTGATACTCGCGGTGAATTATTCCCCGGTACGACAGCAGCCGATGTGTTGTGGATAATAGGGGCATTTCCGGAAGAAATTGCCGCACTACGAAAATATTCCGCTCATGTCGAGAAGTTACGCCAGAATATCAAAGCCCCGGCTGTGCCGAAGGTATTACCTAAAGCTGAACGAGATAAGACAATCGTGGATATGTATATCAACGGTCATTCTTTCGATGATATTTGGGCTGCAAGCGGTTTTAGCAGCAAAAGTTCTATTTGGCGCATACTCAATAAATATGGCGTAAAACTTGATCGTGGCCAAACCAGCGGTCCGCGTGTCAAACAGAAACCGGAAGAGGACGGAACAAATGAAGGTGATTCCTGATAGAATTTTCACATAATCAAGATCGTATATTTGTTTTTCGGTTATTATTTTGTATTTTTATTATTGTTAAAACTATAAAAGTAAGACTTATGGGAGATATTATAATTGTATTGCTGGTATTCTGGGTTGTCGGCAAGCTCCTGAAGGGCGTGTTTGGCGGTTTCAGTAAAAGCAGTTTCAAAGATGATAAGTAGGCCAGCCAAGGGATGGGTACATACGGTCAAAAAGACTGGTTCAAGAGGCGTGAAATTGTAAAAAGGGAGTGGAATGGAATAAATATAAACGGAGCTTCCGGCAACAGGAATCCAGGATATATCGGTTGAGATATACCCTGAATACATGTCGGATATTGTCTGTCCGGAGATGTTTAGGCTTTCCACCTATATCCCTCGTCTGTCAGTTCCAAGTATTCCTCTAATCCCGGTTTTACGAAAAAGACAATTTCAAAGGCTTCGTTACTTCCGTTATCGGGGAATGTCATGTCGGTTTCTCCATTTCGGATAATCCCTTTACCCACGTTGGAACCAAGGTCTTCATCCGCATAGGCATACAGAAACTCGATGTCCGGAAATTTCTCGGAGAGTGTTTGGATAAGCAGCGGCACACCTGCCCAAGCCGTATCAAACCAAAGCACGTTCGGTTCTTCAAAATTCTGATTAAGGGCATTCCATTTTGTACCCCAGTTGGCGATAGACCACTCGTACCAAGTGGTATAACCGTACTTTCTTTGATTTTCCAGATACAATACTCCAAGCTGTAACGCTTCTTTTCTGCCTTCTTCCGTCAATCCTTCCATCCATTGAATGACTTTCAAATCGTCCGGAGAATTGAATGGCTTGCGTTGCATTGCTTTGAGATATTTCATACCAAATTCCCCAGAAGTGGACGCCTCTATCAGTAGGTCCTTTGGCATAGGGATAATGTTGTTGAAATCAATATAGCAAGGCGTACTGTCTTCATCAGTTTCTCCTTTTAAGAAATCCATCACATTTTGTACTGTTTCTCTGTCTGCGTTTATTTCTAAACGGTTTGTTACATAATTGGGCATGATTTTAATTGTTTAAAAATTGGTTAGTATTAACTTTTATTTTCCCTATTGTCGGTTCTTTACTGATTGAACCGTTTTGGGATTTATGGATGCGGCAAACGGCTGTTGATACAGCTTCATACGGCAACTTTTCTTGCCAAATTACTCTTGCGCAGGAAGGAAGAATTTTGCAAGAAATACATTTCAAGTAGCCGAATCAAGCGCGACAGCCGACCTTTGCATCTGATAAAACCAAACCGGTGATAGGATGAAGAATAGATGGGAGATAAAATGAAAAATAATTAATATAAAAGAGGAATGCTATTCTTTTTGCAGAAATATAAAAAAGGAATAGAATGATATAATTATAAAAGAAGGACTATTATTGCCCTCTCAATTATAAGAGGGTATGTTCTCAAACCCCGACCCTTGTTTGTAATAATGTAATACCGTAACACCTCCGTTAAAGGTCGTTACGGTATTTTTTTGAATTATTCTTGTGTTACTTCCATAGCCTTGCTGTATTCTTTGATTTGCTCCTTTGTCAGCCATTCGGGTTTTTCGTTTCCCCGGAAGCTGTCGTGAATTTTCGTCATATACTCAATTTGTGTCTTTTCAGAACCAGCCCACAAACGACGAGGACTTTTGTTTCCAAAGCCAAGATAATATTCACAGTCGGCTTGCAAACGACCCAATAACATATACCTGAATTTTAAATCATGCTGTAATACTTCTTCTATTGTCATACTCGTTTTCGTTTTAATTAAGTTTTTTATTTTCCCTCTTTTCAAGTTTTTCGACTTTGCCTGAAGGGTTGTTTTTCATGTGCGTCCCAAACGACGAAGCAGGAACGCAGTGCAAGGAATCGGGAATGAAATTTTATGAATACCGAAATCTATGATTTAGGAAGATTACGTCAAATTTCATTTCGGATAGCGTAGCGATACTTGGATAGCGTTCGTTCGCCGTAATTTTGCACACGAAAACAAGACCGGGCGAAAGTCTGGATAACGACAAGAAATATCAACATTCATTACATAAGGGCTGTAAAAGAGAGCAGGCAGTTACGCTGCTATAAAAGGGAAACAAGGAAATTAAAAAAGTGGGCACGGGGCAATCTGTAAAAAAGGTGGCTGCCGCCTGTCTTCGGGCAAAAGAAGATACCATACCGATAGGATTTAACCAGTACGGTATCTCTTTGGTAGTCATCAGTACCATACTTTCAGAAAACCATTTAAAAACATTCGATATTCGCCTCTTGGAAAATCTGCGGGGCGTGCTGATAAAGCAAAGGAAGATTCAATACCGCCATTGGATATTCCACAAATCCGCTTCTACGCTTGTAACCGGAATAAGTCGCTAAATTATTTGTCTCCAGAAACTCCATTGCATCCGGATAATGGTTCACATCAATAAATGTACGGTCTGGCAAATCGAGTGCATCCATGCTCTCCAAATTGACGGATAGCACGATATACTCTGCTTCATCTTCCACACTTTGCAAAGTAAGTGCTAACCAGCCATTGCCATAAAATTGAGGCATGAGATAAAAGCGTTCTCCACGAAACTCGTATTCTTTCCGCATTAGGGAGCTGTCCGGCTCTACCAAGCAAAATTCATCCTCTCCAGAAACAAATTCTGTTGATGGGTCGCTGACATCCATATACGTTCCATTTACATTGTGACACAAATACTCTGTATTTTCTGAACGAACAATCACAAATTGAATTTCCATACTTTTAAAATTTAGCTATTAAACATCATATTCTTTTTTTCCCTTTTTTCGGAAGCCTTTAGGCTCCTCCAGTCGGGATTTGATTTTTACGTGCATTCAAGATTGCCTTTAAGGAAAAGCAGGCAAGGAATTTGGACAGAATTTTTACAGTTGCGGTATGGAGCGTATGCGACATTTGAGCGATTGATAATCGGGAAAGCTACTGAAAAATTGTGTTCAAATAGCGTAGCGGTACTTGAATATTTTTCCGTGGCAATACCTTTGCACAGGAAAAAACAAGTCCTGACTGGTAGCAGCCTGAAACGAAATAATTTCGTTTTATACAAGGGTAAAACGGAGTGATAAAAAAGGGAATGACCACACAAAGAACAGCCGACAAAAGTCGGCTTTCTTTTGTTCCTGTGGGAGGAGCTGAAGCATTCAATCCGTTACATCATAATAATAGCTTAGCTCGTCATCTTTCAGATACTCCATTGCATATTGACTGGCTTGTGCCCAAAGGGTATTATACAATGTCGCAATTTCCGGCCTTGTTTCATAATACTGCCATATCTTATGGTTAAGCACTAAAACCAGTTCCGTGAGATACTTGTAGTTCTCTTTCCACTCCTTAAAAGCACGGTTGAAAGTGTCCTGTACCGCCGAAAGACCAAATCGGTCAGCAATGGAAAAATCATTCCAAAAGGTTGTTTGCAATTCATAACCGTTCTCTAACATAAATTCTCTGAATGTCATAATGCCTCAAATTTTAAAGATTAATATTTTATTTATTTCCCTTCGATACTTCCTGTACCGAAAAGTTGATTATTTTTCTGCACACGGGATTGGCGGCCAGAACAGGCAAGGAGGATGCGGAAAATACACTCTTCGATATTTCGGAGAGGAAGATTTTACATCAGCAAGTGTCAGCGGTCCTTGACAGGACGGACAGCCGGCAATCGAATTTTGCAGGGAAATAACCAGGCTTGCGGGACAGAAATATAGGGGGTAGCTGGGATGGGGCTATAAAGGAGGGCCGGAGTCTAAAAAAGGAAACTGGCACAAGCGGCCACCTACAACAGTTGGGCGGGGACATTCATAAATGTGTAAAAAGGACTGGTTTCCCACCACATTTTTGCAGAAATATACGGCATAAAACACAAGTGCCGTAACAGCCTCTTGAGAAAGCGTTACGGCATTTGTTTAAGTACAGGTTACAGGCTTTTTACCTGAACGAGGTTGTCCTGTAGAGTTTTCCAGCCATACACTGCTGCCACATAGGGGTGGAGGGAACGTGTAACTTGGCGAAAACCATTCTCGTCAATTTCATAGTTGTAGATTTTTGCGGCAATCTGTTCTGCGTCGTCACGATTTTCAGCGACACGGTACAAAACATAATTCGTGCCATCATGGTGCGACATACGGCCTCGTATATCGTAGCCGTCACCGTACCACTCTGCATCATACTGTGTAGATTGTAATATCCCGGCAATGTTGTCACCCAAAATTTGATAGCCTTGTTTGCGTCCGTTCCACAATCCTAAATCTCCAAATGCAATAATGACTCCATTGACATCCTTGTTTAGGTTCTGCCGCTCATCCCCCAATTCATTATACACTTCGTCCGACCACTCTTCATCGCTGACTTTGTAGGCATCATCGTCCAGTTCTTCTCGCTTGAAATTTTGATAATACTCTCTTGCTGTTTCATCCAATAGAGCATCACTTGACCAAATTATTTGTTTCATACATTCTAATTTTTTATTTTCCCTTCCCTTCAGAGGCTTTTACCTCGTCCGGTGGGATTTGATTTTACGTGCAAACCACAAGGCGGAAGAAGGGAACAATGCAAGGAGGAAGCGGAATCCGAAGGATTTCATTTGAACGGCATTGACTGCAAATGAAACGCGCCTTGCAGGTTCACGTCCGACTTAACTTCGCACTGTAAAATTAATGGACGGCGGACGTAACCTCACTTTTGGGAAGAATATATGGTTATAAGAGGGACTGGAAAGCTGCTCAGAGGTATGGAATTGAGAGAGTCTTCTTTTTTCTATTGAAAATCGTAATCTGCCTGTTCATCAAGCGGAGCTAAGTATAACAGTATTACCGGGTGAAGATTTCATTTGGAGCTTGGCATCGCAACAGCCACTTATAAAAGTATGATGCGTATTAATCCGGTCATGAGCAAAACAAAAGCGACCAGAAGGTCGCTTTGTTCATGACAAGACAAGAATTATTTCTTGCCTTTTTTCACGGGCTTTACCGGCTTTTCAGGAACATCCTCCTTTTCGATAGGAGGATAAAACTTGACAGCCACCATAACAACACGATTGTGCTTCACACCGACCTTGTCGGTCCACTCTTCAGGCCTAAAGTAGCCTTCAATGGTGAGCATCGTACCTTTGGTCAGTTGGTCGAATGACCCAGTATTCTCGTTTTTACGCCAAGTCTCAATATTCATAAAGGCTGAAATGCGGTTGGTTTCCTCGGCATTCCTTTCCTGACGGCTTACGGCCAATGGGAAACGTGCGACACTGCTGTTGGTGAACTCTCGGATTTCAGCGTCTTTACCTAAGAATCCGGTTACTGTGAAATTGTTTTCAATCTTTTTCATGTTGAATTGCTTTTAGAAGTTATTAAATCAATTTTTACACTGCCTAAAAAGTAGATACCGTTTAAGGGATGCACCAAGGATAGCGCGTCAATACGCTTTATTTTTAGCCACAGGCAAAATCGAAGGCTCGATAAAGGAAGATTGAGGCGGCTACGCCATTGGTTAAGACAACCATGTCGTTCCCGTCGGCATACTATCTTTGCAGAGGAAAAATGATGATTGCTTCGATAAAAAGCGATTATGGAAAATGGGAAACAAGGAAACCGGTAATGATAAGGAAAAAGAGCAAATCCAAATGTCGGCACAAAGGCGAGACATCCGTCCGAAAGTCAGTGAAGAATAGCAAAGCCAAAGCGAGACATGCCTGGCTTGAATTGAGACTGTAACAAACAGAATACCGTCCAATCAGAAAAAAGGTCACTACATAAGGAATGTGTCAGCCAAGAGTGGACAGAAGCGTAGGTAGCCCATCCTTGGAGGATAGTGATATCTGCATCGAAAAAAAATGGAACTGGAAGGAAAAACGGCAGGGAGAACCAGACTTTTCACAAAGTGGTTTCCAATTCGCTTTGCGTGAATGGCTGGTTTCTACAAAAGGAAGTGGCGCAGCCAAAAGAAAAAGTTATAAAAGGAAAATGGAAGTAAGGCTGAAATGGGTGATTCCATTCCAGCCAGTCCAAGGTGTCATTGAAATTCAACCATCATAATACGATGCTCGAATATTTTGGTTTTGTCGCTGGGACGTCGCTGGCAAACCCAAAGGTGTCGTGCACCGTAACCGTATGTGAAATACTCATCAAGTGGAGTTTTTTTCTCCAACTGTCTCATGCTTTCACGCAATTCCGCCTCATTGCCAGAAAAAAGAATCGTGTTAATGATTCGGAAATAAAGTTCAGTTACCTCGTCACAATAGGGGCAAAAGCTGTGTTCAATTGTTACTTTCATGCTTCTTTTGATTTTTATTGTACTTCGATTATATCTTCAATTCGACCATATAGGACAGAACGTAGTGCGGTTTTGTCAATGGCATAATATTCGGCAATATGTCCGTGTTGTTTCACGAAATACCGTTTGAGAACATCGGAGAAGTCAAAACGGTAGCCCATTAAAGCGATACCTCTTTTGAAATGGCAGCACTCTTTCACATTGTGGGTGAGCCAGTTTTTTTCTTCCCGACTCAACTTGTCGCCATTATCAAGACGTTCCCGTAATTTGTAAACCTTGCTATCTTTCAGTTTTTCCAATTCGGGCACATCCCATTGGACGAATTTCATTGCTATCTGTGTCATGGTTCTATGTTGTAAAATTGTAAAAATTACTTCGTCACAGTATTTAATAATCTCTCTTTGCTGTAGGATAGACCATAATTTTACTTTATCTTCCTTCTACTCATTCAGTTACTAATTTGACCTTCCATTCTCCCTGAGAGAATATTCTAAAGCTCACGTACTCGTCTTCAAATTCATAGGTTAGAATCTTGATATAGACTTTATCTTTGTCCTCCAACGATTCTACCAATTTTTTGATTTCTTCTTCTGGATACACCCAACGAGAGGAAAATTCTGCATCTACACTATCACCATATCGATTGGTAAATTCGCTGAAAGTGTCATCCAAGAAATCCTCTATTTTGTCGAGGTCTGTTTTATTTTCCGTTCTTGCATGGAAAATGTTGGTTGCATAATTTGCCATAAATACTAAGTTTTAAGTTTGTTACTTTCCCTCCTGTAGCATTTCACTTACTTTCGGGCTTGATTGAAATTATGTCGCTTCAACAGGTGGCATGGCTATGTATGCAGGGTTTCACTACAAAATACTACCTCTGCGAAGCGGAGCGTGGAGATTTTATAGTGAACCTTCAGGTTACAACCTTGCATACATAAAGACATGGCAAATACCTTTGCGACACAATTCCCATCAGGCAGATCGAAAGTTGATATGCGAGCATGTGGGAGTTTACTCGGTACGGATGTGTGTAAAAGGTGTCTATGAAGTAAAAGAGTATCGCAGCGAAAAGAGAAAAGAGGCAAGAGCTTATCTTCTCTTTTGGCTGTATGGGTAGAATGGGAAAATCACAAAAGTAACATGAAAATCCAGTTTGGTTTAGTTTGTTAGCCTTATATATGCTAAACTAAATTAAACTAAATATAGGCAGGCATTTTTGGCTGCCTGTACAAAAAAGATTATCTTTGCTACAAGCAATACAACTTCAAGAGATAAATAATTTGTATTCTCTTTATGAGCTGCAAATAATTTATTATTAAAGTTAGGAGCAAATTCTTCGAATGATGAGAGCAGATAAAATTGCTCGGAATGCACTCTGAAAGCAAACAAACGAAAAGAAAGAAACAGAGTGCAAATAGAAAAACGAGAAATCACTTTAATTCCTATTTTTGTTCCTTATTTGTTTCTCCATTAAAATCACCCTCTTTATAATATATTGATTATGACATATTTAAGTGTGTGTTTTTAAGAGAGTTAAGAATATTGCCAAGTAACGGATAGTTTGATTCACAAAGATTGGAATTCTTCCTCATAAATCCAAATAATAGTTTAGTTTTCTATAAAAATCTTATCATTTTATTTGTTTACCGACACAACACACGAAAAAATACATATTGTTCCGGTGTGTATTCTGAAAAACACACAAAGTGCTCCTCCATTTCTGATGCCTCAAAAACGGAATATATTTCTTTACATCATTATATGACTCCCAAAACAGCTTTTTTATTGCGGATAGAGAAGACTATCCGTTACTTGGTAAGTAACGGCTTGACAAAGCAAATTATAATGATACTTATAAAAATAAAACACTTGCTTTTTGCATCGGGAAACATGCTGCTATTGTGGGTGTTTTACAACTTCACCTTCTTCATGTTGGTCGCTTGTAGTCACCGTGAGCAGGTTTACTCCCTTGAAACTGAAATCATGATCAGTGCCGATTGGAGTCGGTCGGGATTGAATGAGAAGGAACAGGATTATGGTGCCACCACTGTATTCTATCCTACAGACGGCAGTAGTCCCATTATGGTACTGATGGGCGACCGAACGTATAAGACTGTGTATCTGAAAGAAGGACGTTATGACGTTGTTCTCTTTAACCGTTCATTTGACGATTTTGGTAACCTGGGCTTTAGGGGAGAAGATGCCTACCGGACGTTGGAGGCACATGCCACAAATGTGGTGACAAAGAATGTCCCTTCCACGGAGATAATCATTATGGATAGTCCCGACGAACTTGCAGCCGATTGTATGGAAAGTTTTGAAGTGACTCCGGGCATGTCGGGAAACTATTCATCGGGCATGACTAACTGGGGGAGCAAAAAGATTGACGGTAGTAAAAATGGTTGCCAGCTCTGTTTCCTTCCCCAAAAACTGACTCAAAAGATAACAGTTAAAATCCGTATTAAAGGAATGAACAATATACGTAATGCCACTTGTAAATTGGATGGTATTGCAGAATCTGTGTTTCTCGCTTCGGGACAGATTTCAGAAAAGACTGTGGCGCAGGAGTTTTGTCTCGGTAATCCCGTTTATAATTCCGGATCGGCGACGGACGGAACACTAAGCGCCTCTATCAGCGTGTTTGGTTTTGATACGGAGATTTCACATAACCTGCATTTGAGAGCAGAATTGGTGGACGGGAAAACCACATTTGAAGAAAGTTTTGATGATCTGAAAATAAGCCAGTTGGAAGAAGGAGATGGAAGAATGAGCATTTTCATCGACATGACGTGCGAAAAAAAAGTACCGAATGTGAAAGTTGAAGGAAGTTCGGGTTTTGACGCCAACGTGGATGACTGGGAGGATGAAGTGAACAGTGATATAGATATTTGAGGACATAATTAATATTAATTGAAAAAATGAATAGAAGATGGGAACGAAAAGTTTATTGATGGCAATGGCAGCGCTGACGATAGCCGGTTGCTCGCAAAATGAAGTTACGGAGATAAATCCGGATGCAGACCGGACAATCGGTTTGGATGTATATACGGGAGTACAGACCAGAGGAACGGAAACCACTACGTCCACGCTGAAAGAAGCGGATGCCGGTTTCGGTATTTTTGCCTATAAAACAAGCAAGGAAGGATGGGATAGTGAGAAAGCGAGTACAACACCCGATTTTATGTATAATGAACATGCTACATGGACTTCCGGTAGTTGGGGGTATGCTTCTCTGCGTTTTTGGCCGACGAATGATGATAAAATAACTTTCTTCGCTTATGCACCTTATGAATCCAATCCGGGAGAGGGAACAGACCAAAAAATAATTTTATCGGCACAAAGTGATAAAGAGGCTCCTAAAATCACCTTTGAAGTAAAAACTTCAAATAATTGGAAAGATATGGTGGATTTAGTAACGGATTGCCGTACTGCCATAAAAGACTTGACTTCTGAGAGCAATGTCGGTAACAAAGGAACAGTCCAGTTTAAATTCAGCCATGTGCTTACCCAAATAGCCAATGTCAAGGTGAAGCCGGACGTGAATCTGGGCGCTGAAACAAGAATCTTTGTAACAGGATTAAAACTGTCTCCGGGAAGTGGAATACTTTACAACAAAGCGGTTTATGATTTCGGTACTGATGCTTGGAATGCCATCTCACCTTCCGCATCCTATTTTTCGGCTGAGCAAGACCTTAGTGAGTTTGTGAATAGAACAGGCATTGACCAATGGGGGTATAAGAAGAGTGCTGTCGACGTGAGTAGTAATACCGATGCAACAGCTTTGTTCTCAGAAAAGGAAGCTCTTTATTTCATTCCTGTGAATAACCAAAACGGTACAGCCAAGGAAGGGGATTTGAGCCTAAAGATTAGTTATGATGTTGTGACAAAGGTGAATGATAGTAGTAATCTGACAAGTACTGTGACGGATAAAGAAGTCAAATTGCCGCAAGGAACTTTTAAAAAAGGGACACAGCATACTTACGTGTTGACCATCAAGATGAATGCTATCAGTATTGCTGTTGATGACAATATGACGGGATGGACCAGTAATGGGGAAAGTAACATTTAGGTAGAAGGAGTATGAAAGGAAAAGCAGAAGATATAGGGATGAAGCGGTTGTGTAGCATCCTCCTTGCATTACTTTTGTTGTTGGGAGCATGCAGTGGGGAAGAAAGTAAGAACGGACTTCCGCAGGAGAATCTTCCTATCGGCTTTTCTGGAGTTATTACAATGACGAGGGGAACCGGGAAATTTGCCACTGCCGGTGAACTTAAGAATGTGGGAGTGTTTGCATATTTTACACATGGAAAATTCAACGAGAATACTGCCATACCGAATTTTATGTATAACCAGCTTGTGGAAAAACAACTGGATGAGGGAACATGGTCTTATAGTCCGGTCAAGTTCTGGCCGGACAATTCCACCACGGATAAAATCAGTTTCTTTGCTTATGCCCCTTACGTGAATGAAGTGGAAAATGGTTACCTCTCTTTTCAGAATGAAGGAACGGCAAGCGGATTTCCGGTGTTGGGGTATACCGTTCCGATAGCTGTAAATAATCAGATAGATTTTCTTGCCGCAACTCCGGTAATGAATCAAAGCAATGGTAATGTAACTTTCAAACTGCACCATACACTGACCAAGGTCAATGTCTATATAAAAAGTAATGATAATACGGAGGGAAAGTCAGTAACTTCCTTCTCGATTACGGGAATGAAGAGTGGATTGCTTACCTATTATAATCCTACAGCAGATAGTGACATAGGCTGGAAGTGGACATATCCATCGGCTGATGAAAAGGAAAACTTTACCACCGGTATAATAAGTTTTCCGGTACCGGATACAATTATAGAAGAAAAGAAACTGCTTGCAACCTTCTTTCTGCTTCCTGCCGGGGCAGGAAGTAAGTTCAATATTTCTTATCAATATACGGCCAAAGATAGTAATAATGCTCTTGTTGTTCAAACTGTCAGTATGGAAAACCTGTTTTTACCTCTGACTGACAATTGGGCTTTGGGAAGGGCTGTCAGCTATACTATAGGTATAGCAAGAAAGGCAATTACTGTGATGCCGGAGAACGGCCCCGTATCATGGGAAGAGAATACTGAAACCGAGACCGTTATTGGAACGGAAGCAAAACAAGAAACTGATTGACCTGACGGGGTAATTCTGGACTTCGCAAAAAGATGCCAATCTGTTTAAAGTAAGATAATATGAAAAGATATATGAAATTTTTCACTGGAATAGTATTTGGGGGCATCCTTTTAGTGTGTAGTGCATGCACTGACGAATACGAAGCAAACAATGGAGGTATGAAGGAGTGCTGTGAGGGAGTACCCTTTACAGTTCGGGCTATAGTCGCTGATTTTGAAGAGCTCTCCAATGCAGGAAAGTCCTCTACACGTACCTCTGTAAGGGACGAACATTTTAAAATGGAGTTTGTCGATGGTGATTCGATTGGTGTTTTTGCCATAAAGGACGGTGCTATAATGGATAATATTGATAATGCCAAATTGGTTTACAATATGTCAAGCGGCAGTTGGAATCCGGTGGGAAATGGTACACTTTATTGGTATGATGGAGTGAGTTATGTCGCTTACTATCCATATAGGAAGAATATCACAATAGATCTCTCAAAAGGTATGGACGGAGCCATTGCTTCACTGACCGGGAATGAAAAACTGCAACCTGCGAAGGACCAGTCCACAACAGAAAAGCATATTGCCAGCGATTTGTTGGTTGCCACCGGCGTACCTGCTATTGACAATTCTTCCGGAATAATCCTGAACTTGCTGTTTCAACACCAGTTTGCATTGCTTGTATTGCAACCGCAAGTATACGTAGGTTGTTTTGCACCAGAAAAAGCAGGCTTTGTTTACCATAGGGAATCGAGGGTTTTAGGAACAGACTCGGCGGCTATTAATGTGAGTCTGAACGGTATTACTCCATATCAGATAGATTCTTTGAAATATTGTGCCATTGTTCCGCCGCAAGCAAATGCACGGGTTACCGGAAACTATATGACTACCGATGGCAGAGATGATACGAATGTAAAGATAAATTATTCGGGCAGCTCCATCAGTTTTACTTCTGGAAAATGCTATACCTTGAAGGTTATTAGTCCCGTACCCGGTAAAGGAAGTATAGAAAGAAAGCTTTATCCCGGGGATTTTGTCTTTCAGAACGAAATCGATAAAAGAATAGAAGTACATCCCGGAAACGGGAAGTTGGAAGAAGATGGGAAAATCTATGATTATGAAAATGCTATCGGAATGGTAATTACTTGCGATCCGGAAAGGATGACAGACGAGAGGTGTAATAAAAAAGGATGGAATCATGCCTATGTGATGATGTTGGATAGTTTGAAAGAAGGGAATTGGGGACCGATGGATTTAATCGAAGCGGATATTGATACAATATCAATAGCTGATGTGAAGTCAAAGCATGATTTTAGCAGAATTAAGAATAACATGAACGGGTACTCTGAAACTTTACAAATGCTGGCAAATCATGAGGGTGATGCATCTTTTGTAAGCGACTGTCGTGCTTTTTATCTGGTGAAAACTTACAATAACAGCAATAAGGTGCCGGATGGGATCGAACGTAGTCCGTGGTTTCTGCCAAGCATAGGGCAATGGTTTGATGTATTGGTGAATATTTGTGGAAGATCTCCGGAAAACTTCCAGCACAATACCGGTAATGGTTTACAAGATGAAAAGTGGGGACAGGAAACGTTAGATAAATTAGAAGGACAGTTATCCAAAGTTGGTAAATCGTTACCGCAGTTTAACGTGAACTACAGACTTGGTTTCAGTTGCAGTTCTCAATATGATAAAGATAGAAGCTGGATGCTTCTCTGGCATATTGATGATCCCTTATATAAGTGGGAAAGGGTTTGCTTACAAGGATATAATAAGACTTCTGCATGGCATGTCCGGCCGTTTTTTGCATTTTAATCATTCCTTGATTAAAAATAGTCCTAATCTAAGTTTGAATTCATTATGAAAAAGTCCGGATAGCGCATTGATATTTTATGTAATTTCGTTTGTGTTCTCGAAATAGTGGAGTATCTTTGTTTTCATTTAAATATATTATGATTATGAAACTGAATACTTATCGCTTGTCTTCTTTGGAAGACCCTACTGATGAACAACTGCATGCTTTGATGGAACAAGTGGCTGTTGCGGCCCGTGAAAGTTCTCGCAAGGCAAAAAGAGAATTGGAGCGGAGAATGCAAGAGGTGAGAGAAAAATTGAAAGCATATAGAGCTAAAAATGTAAGTGATATATCCATGTGATGAACGAAAAAAATCCGACACTTTGTATAGTAGCTGGTCCGAATGGTTCGGGTAAAACTTCTACGACAGTGCAACTGCTTCATAATGAATGGGCAGAAAATAGCCTTTACATTAATCCTGATAATATAGCGCAAGAACAATATGGTGATTGGAATTCTCCCGTTGCAGTATTGAAGGCAGCAGAATTGGCGACTAAAATGCGTTATGAGTGTTTAAGGAAAAGGCAAGATTTTGTATTTGAAACAGTCTTTTCCTCAGACGAAAAACTTGCATTTGTTGAAGAAGCAAAAAAAGCAGGATTTTTTATTCGCATTTTTTTTGTCTGTACAAATAATCCTGAGATAAATGTACGGCGTATTACACAGCGCTATTTGAATGGAGGGCATGAAGTTCCCATTTCCAAAATTATTTCCCGTTATTATAAATCGTTATTGAATATAGGCAAAGCAATATCCTTGGTTGATAGGGTATATGTCTACGATAATTCAATAGAAAATCAAATTCCTCGATTATTGTTCCGCACTGTAAACGGGACCCTCTTCAAACAATATGTAGAGGAAATCCCGCAGTGGGCACAGTTCCTTATCAAATAGAGAATGAAAAGAGTCTATACCAAAACTGGAGACAAAGGAACAACGGGTATTCATGGTGGCGCGCGTGTGCCGAAAGATGACATCCGTATCGAGGCAAACGGATGCCTTGATGAATTGAATGCCGTGATTGGTATCGTGCGCTCCATGCTGGCGGCAGAAGATGGATGGCAGGAGTTGCTGCATGCTGTCCAGCGGGAACTGATGGTGGTGATGAGCCATGTGGCCACTCCCTCGGGAGTGGTGAACCCTAATCCGCTTTCTGCCGCAGAGCTCACGCTGCGCTGTGAGCAGGAGATGGATGCCATGACCGTCCTGCTGATGACGGACAACGGCTACTTCCTTTTGCCTGGTGGCACTCCCATATCAGCCCAACTGCAGTTTGCCCGTACCGTGGCCCGCCGTGCCGAACGCCGTTTGTGGACACTCCATCGCCAAGACCCTGTGAACGAGGATATTCTGCGCTTCATCAACCGCCTTTCGGACTTGTTCTTCGTCATGGCCCGCATGGAGATGCAGCGGCAGGACTGGCCGGAGGAGAAATGGCAAGAGTTTGCCTACAAAAGGAAAAGACTGTAAGCACTTATCGCTAACCGCCGGGAAGCTGTTTTCAGCATAGGGGTTCTATTTGCTGTCCGAGCCTTAAATCATACAGACATGCCCGTACTTCCGCTTCGCTGCCGATATGCTTTCCTGCATCGTCGGACAGCTTCACGCATTCGCGCCATTCCTGGTTGACGTTCATCTTGCATTGCGTCAGTTTCATTACGATGTTGGAGGGCTTGAATCCGGTATCATTCGTCAGATTGGTGCCGATGCCGAAGGAACAGCGGATTTTGCCCCTGCAATGCTCCTGGATGTCGAGTGCCTTGCCAAAATCGAGCGCATTGCTGAAGACGATGGTTTTAGTGGTAGGGTCGATGCCCAGTTCGCGGTAGCGGGCAACGAGCTTGTCGGTGAAATCGAATTCATCGCCGGAGTCGCAGCGTACACCGTCGAATAGTTTGGCCTGCTTGCGGCTCAGGTTACTTAAGAAAATGCCGGAGGTATAGGTATCGGACAGTGCGATGCCCAAGTCACCGTCGTACACGTTCACCCAGTTTTCCAAGGCCATGTAGTTGGCGTGTTTGTAGCCGAACTGTGCGCCGTGGAACATGAACCATTCATGCGGATGCGTCCCCATAGGCTTCATGCCGTATTTCATGGCGAAGTGGCAGTTGGAAGTCCCGGTACAGTATTCGGCGGCTTCCTTCAGACGGTCTATGACTTTGTCCTGTACCTCGAACGAGAAGCGTCTCCGGGTGCCGAACTCTGAAAAATACAGCTGGTGTCGGTTGGAGAGTGCCACCTTTTCGGACAGTTTGCAGAGTATGCCGTCCATGTCGGCCACGTTTCCCAAAGAACGGTTCTTTATTTCGGATACGATAGAAAGCAGGGGGACTTCGTAAAGGGTGGCCTTGTACAGATAGTCCGTGATTTCAATGTTCAGGTGCCGGTCCTCGTCCAGATGGATGCTTACCTTCTCCGGCTGGAAGCGGAAGGAGGAGAGCCACTCCCAATAGACCCTCGGCAGGAAACGGCAGTGGCGGGTCATGTATTCCAGCTCTTCGGCAGTAAGTACGGTCTGTGCCAGGCTGTCCACCGCCTCTTGCAGTTCCTTCAGAAACGTGTCCGTATAGGCGGTGTCGTCTCTGTCCTTGAAGCTGAAAGTGCCCATGGCATAGGGAAACAATTTGATGTAGGCATACGAGGTGGTGAATTTGTAAAGGTCTGTATCGAGTATGGTATGAATCATGGCAAAATATTCTTTAGTTATGATGTTCGATTTTGGGGATGAAGATAGTGAAAATTTCTTATTTGATCAGCCTCTATCTGTTAACAACGGCATATTCCTATTAAACCATGTTATAAATGAGACCGTCATGGACAGAAATTTTGGATATTTCGGGGAAGTCCGTATATTTGCAATGTGTTTTTCATAGTATTAGATTTAAGGTTAACAAAAGATTGGCTGTCTGGGATAGATAGCCTTTTTTTATGCCTTCACTTTTCCTTCTCCGTAGAGGTGGCGTGTAGTGCAGAGCGCCAAAGTTCCATAGACCAATACTTGTATCCACATCGTCAGCATCTGCGGCCATACGTCGGCCAGCGTTCCACCCATTGAATTCAGTTTTACAAAAGCAAGTACGGCAGGACCTGCCGGAAACAGATAGTGGGCTGTCTGCCAATACCACGGCATCAGCTCCAGCGGATAGGACACGCCCGAAAGGAAGATATAGCCCACAGAGAAGAAGGCTATCATCAGCAACGGCGCTTCGGAGTCTGTAAACCAGCGGGAGACGGCCAGGGCAAGGAAACTCGTGCCCAGCAGGAAGGGTATCATCATTGTGACGATGTCTCCTCCGCTGCCGATGTGTGGGATGCTGAACAGGTGCGGCAACAGTCCCAGCAGGAATAGGGAAAACACCACGTAGAGCATGAAGTATACGAAGGTCCTGCCTCCGACAATCCGTAATGTATCCTTCAATGAGTCGGCACGCATCAGCCGTATTCCTTTTCTTCGGGCTTCCGCTTCCTCGCCCGTCAGCATGGCAATCACCATCAGCATCGTCTGGAAGATGATGACAATTAGGACGGCGGGAATCAGATAGGAACCGTAGCCCTCTGTATAGTTGTAGAGCGCCGTGCCGGACACGCTGACGGGAGCGGACGAAGCCACTGCCAGCAGTCCTTGCGGAGGTAGGAATACGGTGCCCTCCATGCGGTGGGCATCGTTCACGGCAAGCATGACGCGCGCACTGGATTCTTGCAGTCCTTTGAAGTTGAGGAAAGCGTCCGTGGCGGCATAGAGTACGAAGACCGAAGTCTCGCCCCGTGCCACACGTGCCTCGAAGTCGGCAGGCAGGTAAAGGATGCCTGCCACGTCGCCCTGCTTCATCCATTGGCGGGCTTCGAGGATGTTGGGTGTCTGGCCGTAGACGGCGGTCTGGGGAGTGGCGTCGAGCAGTCGGATGTATTCGCGGCTGAGGGCGGAGTGGGAGAGGTCTACCACTGCGACGGGAGCCTTGCGCACCAGGTTGGGGGCGTACATGTAGTTGTAGAGCAGTCCGTAGAGGAAGATACCGCCTGCCAGCACGAGCAGGATGGCGGGATTGGTGGCGATGGCATGCCACTCGTGGCGGATGACGGAAGCTGTTGACAATGCGGTAGGTGGGCAAGGTGATGGGGAGGCGGAGATTGCTTCTTCCCTTATCTCTTTTTTTATCCACCATTTCAGCAATGGCAGTATCAGCAGTGCTGCCAATAGGAAGATGAAGAGTGTAGCTACCGACTGCCAGAAGTAGGCAAACCCTGCATCGAAGTAAATCATGGCTTGTGCCGCCTCCGTGAAGTGCCGCACGGGGAAGAGGTAGGAGGCCGCATGCACGGGCGCATACATGGCTGTAACGGGAAACGTGACTCCGGACAGCGTAGCCCCCAACGACCCCACCATGGATACTACACTGATGATATAGGCAATCTTGGGAAAGACAGAATAGATAAAGACCGCCAATGCCTGGGTAGCGATGATGAAGAGCACGGTCACTGCATTCATCAGCCACAGACTGCCAGCGAAGGGGATATGTAGCGGGCCGAACAGTACATAGTTTGCCAGGATACCGATGGACGAGAAGATGAGGGTATAGGGCAGCAGTTTCCCTGCTACGGCAGTGAGGATATTGCCTCGTGCCGTCTCCAGCCATTCGCCGACGCTGCCGAATTTCAGTTCGCTGCCTATGGAGTAGACGGTGGTGAGCAGGATGAGTATCTGGAACAGTACGAAAAAGAAAGGCTGGCTCAGGTAGATGGAGTAGTCCATGTCCGGATTGTAGAGGGGATGGGTACTGGCTTCTACGGGGAGCAGAAAGGTCTGTATCTGTTCTCCGCTGACTCCCAGAGCTTCGGCCTGCATCACGATGGGCGAGAGCGCCACGGGGGCAAGCGTATTCTCGAACGCCGCCATCAGCTCGCTGCCTACCGAAAGAAGGGCATAGTGGTAATAATAGGTGAGCGTTGCGCCAGTTCCCGTCACCGCCTTCTGTTCGAAGCGGGGCGGGATGACGAGGTAGCCGTATATGTCCTTCTGTTGCAATGCCCGGCGGGCGTCGGCTTCGTCGGTGAAGTGCTCCGTCACACGGAAGGTGGGGGCGGCAGAGATGCGCCGGGAGATATTGCGCGAAGTGGCAGTGTTGTCCAGGTCGACGATACCCACGGGAATGTTCTCCATCTGTCCGTTTCCAAAGATGGTGGCCATGAAGAACAGACAGAGCAAGGGTAGCACGACGCAGACGCCGAGGTATAGACGGCGGGAGGTCATGCGGTGCCATTCGCGACGGATAACCATGCGGAGCGCTTTCATTGCGTAGCCAAATTCTTTATCTTTCATTTTTTATTCTTCATTTTTAAGAGTACGGACATCCCCGGTCTCAATCCCTCTACCTGCTGTGTGGGACGTGCGTGTATCTCGAACGTCTGCATGTCATAGCTGCCCGTCTGTTTGGTGGATTTCCAGGTGGCGAAGCTGCCCAGCGGACTGATGTAGTAGATGCGGAATTCAATGTCCTTGCCGTCGATGGCGGGGACATCGGCACGGAAAGTGCCTCCCATCTTGAATTGCGGCATCAGGTCCTCGCGTATGTTCAGTACCACGTGTGCATCGTCCATCACGACAAGGCTCATGATGGGAGTACCGGGGGCCACCAGCTCTCCGCGTTTGGGGAAGATGGTGGCTATCTGGCCATCTTCGGGAGCAGTCAGGCGGGAGTCGACGAGGAGGGAGGAGACTTCATCGACAGTGCTTCGCGCCGCTTCCACCAGGCTGCGGGCCGAGGCGCGGTCCTCGCTCTGCGCTCCGTCCACGGCCATCTGGTATTGCTCGTAGGCGGCACGTTCGGCGGCTTGGGCGGCTTTGTACATGGCTTCCACCTCGTCACGCCGCTGGGAGGTGACGACACTGTCCTTATAAAGCGTTACAATGCGTTGGTAAGTGGTCTTGGCGAGGGCAAGGTCGCTCTGCGTCTTGTTCCAGAGTTGCCTGGCGGTGGCCACAATCTGGCGGCGGGTACCGGCGTCTATCTTCTTGTTCTGCTCCTGGGCCACCTGCTCCAGGGCATTCACCTGGCGGTATTTGGCTTCGATGGTGGGGCTGTTGATGACGACAAGCGTATCGCCTGCCTTCACCCAGTCGCCCTCTTGTACGAGGAAGGAGTCCACACGTCCGGGCAGCTTTCCGCTGATACGTATTTCCGTTGCTTCCACTTGTCCTTGCAGGACCAGGGGCTGCCGGTTCATGAGTAACATGCCGGCAAGCGAAATGATGACCGTTGCGGCCAGGATAATGACGAATGCAATGCTGATGCTTTTATTATTGATTTTCATAAAGGGTAGGTTTTAATAAGTTGTCTCGAAATATTTCTCGAACCGTTCCGGCGTTCCGCAGATAGCCAGCAGGTTCATCAGTGCCACATCATATTCGTAATAGGCTGCCAGACGCGCCACGCGGACGGTTGCCAGCATCGTTTCCGCATCTACGACCTCGGTACTGGTTGCCATGCCTTCGGCAAAGGATTTCTTGCGGATTCGCACCAGCTCTTCGCTCAGCTCGATGGTGGTATTCAAGGCGCGTACGTTGTCTTGTGCCTTTTGCAGTTGGGTGTAGAGCTTGTCGATGCCTACGCTCAGGTCTTCTTTGGCTTTTTCTTGTCCCAGGGCAAGGGTCTGCTGGGCTATCTTCGACTGGCGGATGCGCTTCTCACGCGCCAGTCCGTCGAACAGGTTCCAGGTGAAGCCCACACCTACGATGGTGCGGGGGACAAGATTGCTTTGTATGCCGTGGGCATAGAGGGTCTGCTTGCCGAATACGGCGATGTCCGGCAGGTAGCCGCTCTGGTCGATGCGGAGCTGCTGGCGGGCAATCTGTGACTGCAGTTGCAGTTGGTTCACGGTGTAGTTCTCCACCCGCATGGCTTGCAGGAACTCCTCTTTGGCGGGCAGTTGGTTGTTGATGAAAAGCTCCGAAGTAGGATGGATGCTGCATGTGTCTTGCAGGTTGAGCAGGGTGCGCAGGGCACTTTGCACGACGGAGGCCTCCTTCCGGGCAGCCTCCAGTGAACGGGCAGCTTCATCCATATTCACTTGGGCAAAGAGCCGGCCTGCCTTGTCTATCATGCCGGCAGCTTCCAGTTTAAGGGCATTCTGGTAATGGCGTTGCAGGCTGTTGTAAGTCTCCTGCCGCACGCGTACTACCTCTTGCGCAAGTTTCAGCCCGAAGTAGCTTTCTGCCAGCAGGGTGCGTTGCGTGGCATCGGTCTGTCCCCGGTTTTCGCGGGCAATGTCTATCATGGTGTTGCCTATCTTCGAGGCCCGGATGCGCTTGCCGCCGGAGAATACGACCCATTCGGCGGTCAGGCCGACGGAAGTCAGGTTGCGTGGAGCCAGTGGAAAGGCAAGGGTATGGGAGCCTATCTGGTCGAGTATGCTGCTGATGAATTGGTCGTCCGGCACGATGTTGTGCACAAAGTCCTTTGCCGGGTCGGTGAACTGGGAAAGGGGCTGTTTTACCTCTATCTTTTCGGAAAGATGCACGAACGTACCGGCACCTTGCAGGGAGGGGTACCAGAGGGCATTCAGTTTGTCACGTTCCGCACGGGCGGCTTCAATTCCCTTGTCGGCTATTTTCAGGCTGCGGTTGCCGTTTTGCATCTGCCTTAGGGCATCACCGAAGCTAAGGGGAAGGGAGGTTTGTGCGGCCACTCCACCGATGGCAAGCAGCACGCAGGCAGCAGCCGGAAAAAATCTCCGGCATAATAGATTATTCATAAGTTCGTTCGGTTTAGGGGTTCTTGTTTCTCTAAACAAGAGGAGGTGGGAATTGTTCAGTAGTCATCTTTTTGAATAGAACGTTACAAATATAACGAATAGTTTCCGAAGATATGGCTTATGAATGGGAGAGATATTCGGATTTGCACTATCTTTGCATTCGCTAAAATGGAATTTATGGAGAAACTTCATCCGATTATGTTTGCCGGGACGGGCAGTGATGTGGGAAAGAGCATCATTGCTGCCGCCTTCTGCCGCATCTTCAAGCAGGACGGCTATCAGCCCGCACCGTTCAAGGCACAAAATATGGCGCTCAATTCATTTGCCACTCCCGAAGGGCTGGAGATAGGCCGTGCCCAGGCTGTGCAAGCAGAAGCCGCCGGAGTGCCTTGCCACACGGACATGAATCCGCTACTGCTGAAACCACAGTCGGACCATACCTCGCAGGTTGTCCTCAACGGGCGTCCTATCGGCAACCGCAATGCTTATGAGTATTTCCGCAAGGAAGGACGCGACGAGCTGCGCCGGGAGGTTTGTGCTGCCTACGACCGCCTTGCCGCTCGCTATAATCCCGTTGTGCTGGAAGGCGCGGGAAGCATCTCCGAAATCAATCTGCGGGATACCGACCTTGTCAATCTGCCGATGGCCCTGTATGCCGGAGCCGATGTAATTCTTGTGGGCGACATTGACCGTGGCGGTGTGTTTGCCAGTGTCTATGGTTCGCTGATGTTGCTTCGTCCCCATGAGCGGGAACGCATTAAAGGAATTCTTATCAACAAGTTCCGGGGGGATATACGTCTCTTCGAGTCGGGCATTACGATGCTGGAGGAGCTTTGCGGCATTCCCGTTGTCGGGGTGGTGCCTTACTACCGTGATATCTACATTGAAGAAGAAGACTCCGTGGCGCTTGCCGCAAAGTCTGTCCGTGCCGAGAAGGGAAAGGTGAACATCGCCGTCATTCTGCTGCGCCACCTCAGTAACTTCACCGATTTTAATGTCCTGGAACGTGACCCACGCGTACATCTCTTCTATACTAACAATGTGGATGAGCTGGCAAAGGCCGACGTCATCCTGCTGCCCGGCTCCAAGAGCACACTTGATGACCTTTACGAATTGCGCCGTAACGGTGTGGCGGCTGCCATCACCCGTGCCCACCGTGAAGGTGCCACCGTGATGGGCATCTGCGGTGGCTATCAAATGATGGGGCAGGAGGTGCTCGACCCTGAGCATGTGGAAGGAGACATCGAACGCCTGCCCGGACTGGGACTGTTGCCCATCAGTACCCGCATGTCGGGAGAGAAGGTGACCCGCCAGGTGAAGTTTGGTCTGTGCAATCCCCATTCTCCATCTTCCACTCTCCGTTCTCCATTAATGCAGGGCTATGAAATCCATATGGGAGTGACTACCCCCGTGGAAGGCGCCCCCGATTCTCCCCTAAATCTTTTGGAGAACGGCTCTACCGACGGTTACTACGTGGACTCCACCTGCATGGGGACCTATATTCATGGCATTCTCGACAATCCGGAATTCATAGATTTCCTGCTTGCGCCTTTTGCAGACAAACTGTCCGGGAATGCCGGCGCTTTCGATTACCATACATTCAAAGAAGAACAATACGATAGGCTTGCCGAGCACGTGCGCCGCCACGTCAACCTGCCGCTTATCTACCAAATATTGACAAAGAACCATGATTGAAGGACACGGAGACGATTCCTATAAATACAGCCGTCCCATTACGGCAAACTTCAGCTCGAACGTTTACAACAGGGTAGACCTCTCTGCCTTGAAGGCGCATCTGTGTGCCCGGATTGACGGCATCGGCAACTATCCCGAACCGGAGCCTTACACGCTTGAGGCCTGCCTTGCCCGCCGCCACCGTCTTCCTGCCGAGGCAGTGTGCGTGACGAACGGAGCTACCGAAGCCATCTATCTTACCGCACAGACTTTCCGCGGGACAAACACCGCCATTGTGCAGCCCACTTTCAGTGAATATGCCGATGCCTGCCGCATGCACGGCCATCGGGTCACTTCCCTCTACCGGCTTCCTGCGGAGAGCGAGGGGTATCGCTTGCCGGAAGAGGTGCGCATGCTGTGGCTGTGCAATCCCAATAACCCTACCGGAACGGTTGTGGAGAAGGAATATCTGGCAACACTTATCAGTCATAATCCGCAGGTCTGTTTCGTCATCGACCAGTCCTACGAGTTTTTCACCTTGCGTCCGCTTTTCTCTGCTGCCGAGGCTGCGGAGTTTCCCAACGTCTTGCTGCTGCACTCCATGACCAAGCGTTATGCCGTTCCCGGTCTGCGACTGGGATATGTCACCGGCGCCCCCCACCTGCTGCACCGTCTGCGTACCAACCGTATGCCCTGGTCGGTCAACCAGCTTGCCATTGAGGCAGGGCTCCATCTGCTGGAACATGATGTTCCCAATCCGCTGGATGTGGCGTCTTACTTGCAAGAGGCTGCCCGCCTGCGCAGTGCGCTCGAGGCATTGGGAGGACTGGAGGTATGGGCCACCGAAACCCATTTCATGCTGGTGTGCCTCCGTATGGGTAGGGCTTCCGCTTTGAAAGACTATCTGGCAGGGGAGCATGGTATCTTGATTCGGGACGCCTCCAACTTCGACGGACTGAATGAGCATTTCTTCCGTATAGCCGCCCAGAGCCGGGAGGAGAATGACAGGCTTGTAAAAGCAATAGGACAATGGCTTGAGGAGGAATAACCGATGGAAGAAGATGTACTTATACTTTTGGGTGTCGCCTTCAACTTGAACCTGCCGCTTCTCACTGCCTGGCTGCTCGACCATTGGCTGGGCGACCCGGCGTGGCTGCCCCATCCGGTTGTGGCTTTCGGCAAAGCCATTTCTTTCTGTGAGCACCGGTTGAACCGGGGCGATTCGTGTTTCCTGAAAGGTGCGTTTGTGGCGGTGTCTCTTGTCTTGGGGGTATATGTCATTACGCTTTTGTTGCTCCGCTTGGCGGCACTCTTTTCTCCGGGCATGCTTCTGACGGTGCAAATATTGCTGATATTCTATTGCTTGGCGGGCACTACGCTGGTTCGCGAGGTGCGTATGGTGTTCAAGGCGGTGGACCGTTCCTTGGAGGAAGGGAGGATGCAAGTGGCACGTATCGTAGGGCGTGATACGTCTGCACTCTCGGCGCAGGAGGTGAGAACCGCGGCATTGGAGACTTTGGCAGAGAATTTGAGTGACGGGGTAGTTGCCCCCTTGTTCTGGTATCTGCTGTTGGGAGTTCCGGGCATGCTTGCCTATAAGATGGTGAACACGCTGGATTCCATGGTCGGCTACAAGAATGAACGCTATCGTCGGTTCGGCTGTTTTGCTGCCCGTTTGGATGATGTTGCCAATTATATTCCCGCCCGTCTGACAGCCTTTCTGATGGTACTGGTTTCCGGTCGCCTTTCCTTGTTTGCTTTTGTGGGCAGATATGGCAGCCAGCATGCCAGTCCCAATTCCGGTTATCCGGAAGCCGCCCTTGCCGGTATTCTGGACTGCCGTTTCGGAGGTCCGCACAACTATTTCGGCGAGGAGGTATGGAAACCTTATATCGGTTCTAATGAACGGCCTCTGAAGACAGAAGATATGCGTGTGGCTGTCCGCATCAACCGGCGTGTGGAGTGGTGGATGGTGGTTGCCGTAATAGTGACATCGACCTTGGCTTCCTTTTGTTTTTAAAATGTTGTTATTTTAACTGATTCTTTGTCCGTTCCAAAAAGATATAATATCTTTGCAAGACCGCGTTGCATTAAAAAATGTAACTTTTAAAGCAGACAAAGTCTTATAAATGAGGATAAAGCAACTATATATATTCCTTTTCTTTATTTGGTTCGGGAGCACAATAATTGCATCGACAACAGATAAAGCGGATTCTTGGACTAAAGAAAAGGAAAGTATAGTCCATGAGGTCATCTCCACTTTTCACAACAGCCTCGGTTTCGACTATCTGACCCGGGAGGAGTGTGACTCGCTGAATGCCGACGGCCTTTTGTCCCAATTGGATGAATCCCAGCGCTATTACACCTATTTCGAACTGGAAAGGATACTTATAAAATCCTCCCTTTTCCGTGGAGAAATCCGTATGGCCATTGCCCAGAGCGACCAGATGTACTCCAAAGCCCGCGCGCTTGCCTACCCCTTCGGCAATGCCCTGGCGCTGAATGCCATGGGAGAGGTGTACAGCTATACCGGCAGGCTTCGGGAAGCCGGTGCCGCTTACGAAGAGTCTTTGAGACTGCTGGATGGGATGGACGGGGAGGATGTGCATATCCGCATGCTACTGGTGGAACTGATAGATTATAACCTGCGCATACGGAATGTAAACGGTGCCTCGCGTTATCTTGCACGTCTGAACCTCTATCCGGAAGACCGGCTTTCTCCGCTGGAGCTGGCCATGCGTCACATCTCCAATGCTTCCTGCCAATTATTCAAGGGTGACTTGAAGGCCGCCAGCCATTGTTTGGCACAGATAGGCCAGCTTGAAGCGCAACTGATTCCGGAGATACGGCAATACCTTCTGATTATAGATGCCCGTTATCTGGTGGCCACCGGAGCGCATGAGGCAGCCTTGACCGCCTACAATGATTTCCTTCAAACCGAATATGCCCGGATAAACCATAATATCTACAAGGAAGCTCTGCTCGAAAAGGCGGATTTACTGGTGAAGATGGGGAACAAGGAAGAAGCCTACGGACAGTACGGCAAGGTCTTTTCGTATATCAAGACTTCGTTCGAGAAGAACTATCCCAAGGAGATAGACCGGCTCTGTACCCGTTTCCAGGCCGATCAACTGGCCTACCAGAACGAACGCGACCGCATTGTATCCATGCGTTTCTATCTGGCAGGCATCATTGTGTCCGTACTGTTTCTGATATTCCTCCTGGTGCTGGGCTGGAAGAAGATATTCCGTTTGAAGCGTTCCCAGATGCGGCAGGAGGCGATGAAGGAGAAAGCGGTGCAAGCCATACAACGGAAGAATATGTTTCTTTCGAACATGAGCCATGAGGTACGTACGCCGCTGAATGCCATTGTCGGATTCTCGGCGGTACTGACGGATGAGGACGAGTCGTTCGATGACGAATCGCGCCGGGAGTTCTCCGAAATTATCAAGGTGAATTCCTTTCAGTTGCTGAAACTTATCAATGACATTCTGGATTTCTCGGATTTCGAGAATGACAATATAACCTTCAACATCCGCACGCATGATGCCGTGAAGTTGTGTAATGAGGTCGTGGAGACCGTGATGGCCTCGCGCAAGCTGGAGGTTGAAATGCGTTTTGACACGGATTTGTCCGTCCTGATGCTGGATACGGACGATGCGCGCCTCCGCCAAGTCTTGATAAACCTGCTGGTGAATGCCGCCAAGTTTACGGAACAAGGCTCCATCGTGCTGGAACTGAAGATGGCTGATGCCGGTACGGCACTTTTCTCCGTGACGGATACCGGATGTGGCATTCCACCGGAAAAGCAGCACTTGATTTTTGAACGCTTTGAAAAGCTGAATGATTTTGTGCAGGGAAGCGGACTGGGTCTTTCCATCTGCCAACTGATTGTGAAATATATGAACGGCAAGCTGTGGGTGGACAGTGGGTACACCCGTGGCGCGCGTTTCTGTTTTACGCATCCTTTGAAGTATAATCCCGCATTACACGGAGGAACGGCGCAATGAAACGAATACTGATTCTCATCCATGTTTTGTTTTGCGGATATATCTGTCCGCTGCTGGCAGAAGACACGGGGGCTGTCCGGTATCAGGACAGCATCCTGAAGGTTGCCGATACCCTGCCGGCCACCCTTGTCCGGCTGACGTATCTCCGTGACATGGCCTACAAGCACCAGTATGCTCCCTATAACATGACTTTTTCCACCCGTCTGTACGAGGAGGCGCGGCGGCAGAAGAACGCTTTCTATGAGAATATGGGCGCTTACTATCTGGCGGCATGTTATGACAAGAAACACGACCCGGACAGTCTGTCGTATTGGGTGGATGTGCTGAAGGATTTTGTCTCCCAGGTAGGCACTTACGATTATTATCTGGAGCAGAAGGCTGCCATCAGCCGCGCCCTGGCTTCCAAGAGACAGATAGAGAAAGCGGTGTATGTGGCTAAGGAGACGTTGGAGGAATCAAAACTCCGCCATAGCAATAACGGGATGATAGCGGCGTATAACAGTCTGGGGTGTGCCTACGGAGTGTCCAGCCGCCCGAATGAGGCACTGGACGCTTTCTTGGAGGCTTACCGGAATTTCTCTCCCCAGACAAAGACCAGCCTGAAAGTGGATATACTGTCGCGTATTGCCCAGGTATACGGCAATGGCGGTAAAGACAGCCTGAAGCTGCCCTATTTGCATGAAATGGACATGACGTTGCAGACGGTTATTTCCAAAGAACCCGAGACAAGGAAGAACTGGAGCAATTTCGAGATTGACTGCGAAGTGAAGTATATCCTGCACTACATGAACCGGAAGAACTTTACAGTGGCGCACGAGCATATCGAGAAAGTAAAGAAACTGCTTGAACCGCATGTAGATCCCGTCTTCTGGCTGAATGTCCAGTTGATACAGCTTCAATATTATGCCAAGACCGATGAGTATGACAAAAGCATCGCATTGATAGACGAGGTGACCCCTACGGTACTGAACAACTACGTCTCCACCTTTGCCACTTTGATAAACTACAAGGCGAGTACGCAATATGACAAGGGGGACATTGACGGGGCCATCGAGACCCGGCGCTACCTCATACGCAAGCAGGATTCGCTGAACAATGCCTTCTCGGCCAACCAGTTGAAGCAGGTGAAGGAGATTTACCACATTGACGAGCTGTTGTTGGAGAAGCAGAAGATTCAGGACATGAATTACCGTATAGGATTTATACTCCTGGGCGTCTGTCTGCTGCTGATGCTGCTTTTCTATCTGTATACGCGCTATGTCTCCGGAAAGATTGCTGTCGTAGAGAAGAAGACGGCTGAAGCCGCTTTGCAGGCAGAGACGGACAACATCGCGAAGGAACGTCTGAAATCGGAAATCAGCCATGATATACGTACCCCGCTGAGTGTGGTGGTGGGCTTTGCCGAATTGCTGACCGGGAAAGAGGAGCTGGATAAGGAGACTAAGAGGGAGTACGGACAGATGATTCAGACCAATGCGGAGAGCCTGCTGAATTATGTCAACAGCATTCTGGAGTTGTCCCGCCTGGAGTCCGGCAAGATTCAGTATGAGGACGAGGAGTGTGACATTATTCGGTTGTGCAGTGAGGTGCTGGATAAAGTGAACGGCCGTGAGGAGAGCACCGTGTCTGTCAGCCTGCAGACCGACCTCAAGGAACAGCTTGCAAGGACGGACCGGAAGTGGTTCGATACATTGCTTTTCAGCCTGCTGACTCCGTCAGAGAATGACACTTCCCGTTATGAGGCGATTATCCGCATCAGACGGGACCGCACTAGGTCGGCCCTCTATTTCGATGTGGTCAACGCCCCGTTTGCAAAGGTACATTTTGAGAATAAAACGAGCTTGATTCGCCATGAAATCAATGCCCATTTTATTCATTATTTTGGAGGTATCTACAAGGTGCAAACCGAAGCGGAGGAAGGCCCTACTATTTCGTTCACTATTCCTTGTCGAGATTGATGCGGACGATGCCGCCGTAGGGCGTCAATGCGTCGAAGGCTTCTTCGGCTTTGAGGATTCCGGCATAGAGTTGCGCGCAGATGAGTACGCCGCCATGTGCGAAGATGGCAACGCGTGTATAGGGCTTCTTCCTCAACTCGTCCAGAAACTGGCCGACACGTCGGTATTGCATGGCAAAGGACTCTCCACCGGTAGCTGCCACGTTCATGTAGTCGGCATACCATTCCTGCAAGCGTGGGTCTTCATTCTGCTCGAACGGCTTCATCTCCCAGTCACCAAAATTGATTTCCATAATCCGTTTGTCCCGTTCTGCATCGGGATAGCCGCAATAGGTGGCGAGGCGCACGCAGCGGGTCAGGGGACTGGTGTAGACGTGGTCGAACGGAAGGTATGCCTTCAGGTTTTCTGCTGTCACGGCGGCTTCCGCTTCAAACGTGGGTTTCAGGGGAACATCGGTCTGTCCGTAGCATACGCCCGGAGGAACATCTACCGAAGTGTGTCGAATGAGTATTACTTCCATCTTTAATTTTTGGTTTTAATTTATAATTAGGATAAGGCTTCCCAAGTAGAAGGACAGTTCGCATAGCAGGAAAGTGGCCCCGCAGCAGTCCCCCGTATATCCTTGCAGGCGTCGCTTCATCAATCGGTAGAGCAGGAAGAAGGTGAGCAGTGGGAAGAGGGTGGCAATCCACAGTTTTATAGGCAGCAGCAGTACGAAAGGAAGCAGGCCGCAAAGAAATCCGGCCAGTAACTCGTGCCGACTCATGCGGTTGTAGACGGTTTTGCTTTTGCTGTCTTCCTCTTTCCGGGCATAGGGCAGGTAGTTGACAATCTGGGAGGCACAGAACTTGGACCAGCAGTCACCGCTGAGCACAAGGATGCAGAGAAGTCCCAGTGGCAGGTGATGAAGTTGGAGCAACAGCAGGAAATAGCATATCAATCCGATGACACCGTAGCTTCCGATGTGGGAATCCTTCATGATGGCAAGAGTCCGTTCTCGGGTGGTGCCGCCACCAAAGCCGTCGAAAAAGTCCGCCAGTCCGTCTTCGTGCAGGCAACCGGTGACAAGCAGGCGTGCGATGAGGGCAAGAATCCATGCCAATGACACCGGCATAATCTGTCCGGCAAGCCACAGCACTGCTGCCATCACGCCTCCCGTCAGCCAGCCTACAAGCGGCCAATAGGGAACCACATGCTTGAAACACTCTGCCGGCACTTCCTTGATTTTCCAGAAGGGCAGTCGGGTGAGCATTATGAATGCAGCCAAGACATTGTTCATGTTAAAAGTATTTAGTGATGGAGGCATGTGCAAAGTTATCCATTTCATTGAGCATCCGCACGGCCGAGTCGACAATGGGATATGCACAGATGGCCCCTGTTCCTTCTCCCAAACGCAGCCCCAGATTCAGCAGCGGACGGGCATGCAGGGCGTCGAGCACCAGTTTGTGGCCCGACTCGTCTCCGCAGTGTCCGAAGATGGCGTAATCCGTCACTTCCGGGTAGAGCCTGGCGGCGGCAAGCAGGCAGTTGGTCATGATGAATCCGTCAACAAGGATAATCATCCTCAGCTCGGCAGCTTGCAGCATGGCGCCTATGGCCATTACCATTTCCAGTCCGCCAAAGTAGCGGATGATGTCCCGGGGAGAGCCGTCGCCCTTGTAGTTCTCCATAGACTGCTTCAACACTTCGTATTTGTGGCGGATGCCCGCGCTGTCGAGTCCGCTGCCTGCGCCGACACATTGTTCCAGAGGAATACCGGTAAAGCAGGTCATCCACAAGGAGGATGAAGAGGTGTTTCCGATACCCATTTCACCGAAACTGAGGACATTGCTGCCTTCTTCATGGCATTGGTGCACCACCTCGGCACCCCGTTCCAGGCACATCTCCATTTCCTCCTCCGTCATGGCTGCCTCGTGCAGATAACTCCGGGTGCTTTTACGTACTTTCATATTGATGATGCCTTTCTTGTAGGGGAGGTCGTAGTCTACTCCTGCATCTACTATTTTCAGGGTAAAGCCGTGCTGCCGGCAGAGGAAGTTGACACCTGCCCCTCCATGAAGGAAGTTACTGATTTGCTGCCAGGTGATTTCCTTCGGAGAGAGACTGACACCTTCTTCTACAATGCCGTGGTCGGCGGCGAAGATAATGTTTTGCGGATGTTTCAAGGCGGGGGATAATGTCTGTTGTATGAGTCCGATTTGGAGTGCCAGTTCTTCTAAAATGCCCAATGAGCCTTTGGGTTTGGTCAGGTTGTTGATTTTGTCAATCAATGCAGGACGGATTGACTCGTCCGGGCGGGTGATATGAAATGTTTTCATCAGTCTGTTGAATTTTAGTTGTTTGTTGTTTTATGAATGAGTGTTTTTTACGGTAAGTGGGATGCCGGATACCATCAGTATCACTTCGTCGGCACGGGCGGCTACATATTGGTTCATCCAGCCTTGCATGTCCGTGAACTTTCGTTGCAGTTCGTTCTCGGAAGTTCCTCCCATACCTATTTCATTGGTTACAAAGATGAAGGTTGCGTCTTGTGCCGTGAAGCAGTCGAATTCCGCCTTGGCAGCGGCAAGTGCCCGGTCGGTATCTGAATGCAGGTCGAAGAAAAAGTTGGTACACCACAGGGTGATGCAGTCTATCAGGACGACCCGCCCCTCCAGCCGGTGGCGGCTGAGTTCTTTCTCCTCTTCGATGTTTGTCCATTCCGGCCCTCGGCGTTCCTGATGCCGGATTACCCTCTGGCGGAATTCTTCGTCCCAGATGCGTGCTGTGGCAAGATAAACGGGAGTGGGAGAGAGCTCGAGTGCCAGCTTTTCCGCATAGGTGCTTTTGCCGGAACGTGCTCCTCCGGTGATGAGTATGATTCGTTTCATTGGTATTTAGTCTGTATTTTGAAAGAATATCTTTGTTTTCCCGAGCAAAAATAAGAAATATTTGACGAAACGTTTGTTTTTTTAGGAAGTAATTTATTAACTTTGCCACCGTTTTTAAGGCATGACCTTGGAAATGTTTATGCGGCAGTAGCTCAGTTGGTAGAGCATCAGCTTCCCAAGCTGAGGGTCACGAGTTCGAGTCTCGCTTGCCGCTCTTTATAAAAGGCTGAATACTTAGTTATTCAGTCTTTTTCTTTTTTAAGAACATTCATTCTCAGGTATTAATAATTCTTCTAAACTATTTTTTAAGCTGCACTTATATTGTTTTTCCCCTTTTTCTGTTTTTCTTATTGTTTGTTCGCATATGTAATATAGCCGAAACATATATTACATCGTGAATAGTAAATTTGCAAAAATGCAACACTTTAAAAGTTAATAAATATAAAAGAAGAAATAATATATTCTTTATATGTTGCTTTTATTAAAAATTATCCATTTATTTGTCTGACAAATAATACTAATAGGACTAATAATAACACGATTTAATATATGGAAAACTTAAAAATTGATGGGCAGTCGATTACTTTGGTAGACCAAGTGGAAGACAAGTTATTGAATTATTTCAGAAGTCAGGACTTGAAAGTGGGTGATTCTATCCCTAACGAAATTGAGTTGTCGTCAGCGTTGGGGGTAGCTCGTAGTGTTCTTCGGGAAGCTCTTAGCCGTCTGAAAATGATGGGAATGATTGAAAGCCGTACACGTCGTGGAATGATATTAACTGAGCCTTTCATCTTAGGGGGAATGAAGAGAGTGGTTGATCCCCGTATTATGAGCCAGGAATCACTTCTCGATCTTTTGGGATTCAGGGTTGCCTTGGAGATAGGAATCAGTAGTGACATATTTCATAATATTAAAGAGCAGGATATTATGGAACTGGAAGAGATTGTTAATGCAGGCGTTGCATTGGGGAACAACGAATATGCCAATCTCAGCGAATATACTTTCCATTCAAAACTATACGAAATAACGGGGAATAAGACGATTGTACAGTTCCAAAGCATCATTCATCCGGTTATGAACTTTGTAAAAACCAATTTGAGGGAACGGGTGGAAGCTATAAATATAGAACTGGAGAAAAAGGGAAAGATTGTAACTCACACCGATTTATTGAACTTTATCAAGAATAAGGATGAAATGGGCTACAGAAATGCTATCGAGCAACACTTTTATGTCTATAAGAAGCTGATTTATGATAGGGCAGTGTTAGGAGAACAGAATAAGGGTCAATCACAATAAAAATATGACAAATGACACGGATTGTAAATAATTGTGTTGCATTGGTATGCCTTTGTTTGTTTTGGGGGCAAAGCCTAAGAGCTGCAGATGCTTCTCATTCTGAGCAGATAAAGTGGGGCAACGAGAGTGTTTTTAATGAGGAACACAACACTTTGGGACTCTTTTCCGGAGTACTTGGCGGACAAATTGTATTGGCAGGCGGCACTTCCGACGATTATAGCCGATGGGGAAGAAATGCGGTATGCCTTTCTGAAAATGCCGGATTCGCTTTGTATGAAGATGTGTTGTCCAAGCCGTTGGCTTATGGCGCTTCCATAACACTCTCTGACGGTATCTTGTGTATTGGAGGGCGTGATTCTTCCCAATGCTACAAAGATGTATTTCTTGTCACAATGCAGCAGGGCAAACTGAATGTTTCGGAAGATTGGCCGCCACTTCCTTTTCCGTTGTCTAACGCGGCAGGAGCACTACTGGACAATAAGGTATATTTGTTTGGAGGCAGGAAGTCGGTAAGTCCGTCTAGGTTATCGGATTCTTTTTTTGTGCTGGACTTGTCGAACAAGTCCAGAGGATGGAAAGAACTACCGGGCTATCCGGGATGCGTCCGGGAAGATGCAATTCTCGTGGTACAGAACAACGGCGTTTCCCCTTGTCTGTATTTATTGGGTGGACAGACGGAAACGGAAGAATGGTTGTCTTCTTGCTTGACTGATGGATATGTCTATAACCCCCAATTGGGTAAATGGAGTTCATTAGGTTCGGATTTTCCGAAAGGAATATGTGCTGCTGTCGCCAGCGGAGCCAACCATATACTTCTTTTTCAGAAAGAGCCGGAAGATACACAGCATCTTAAAAAAGAGAATGCTTTATGGAAATACCATACAATTACGCAGACTCTTGTCAAGTCTGAATGTATTCCAGGTACCTATGACACTATGCAAGTCTTGCAAAGAAACCGTTCCTTCGTTATACTCGGTAGCAATGCCAGTTCCGGAACGAATAGACTGTACAGCCTTCAAGGGGATATTGTTCCTTTGGAAAAGGGGTTGGGACTTGTCAATATCCTTGTGATTATCGGTTATTTTGCCGTATTGGCCGGAATTGGAATTTACTTTTCACGGCGCCAGAAAAGTACGAATGACTATTTCAAGGGTGGAGGACGTATTCCGTGGTGGGCTGCCGGGCTGAGTCTTTTCGGAACCGCGTTGAGTGCCATCACCTTCATGGCTATACCCTCCAAGGCATATGCCACTAACTGGAGTTATGTGTTGTTCAATACCGGTATTGTGTTTGTTGCCCCCGTCATTGTTTATGTCTTTATTCCTTTTTTCCGGAGATTGAATATAACGACTGCCTATGAATATCTGGAGATACGTTTCAATGTCTTTATCCGGGTTATTTGCAGTCTGGCCTTTATTATTTTCCAGGTAGGGCGTATGGGCGTTGTGCTTTTTCTGCCCTCCATTGCTTTGAATGTGGTGACTGGATTGGATATATTCCTATGTATCGGTATTATGGGAGTTTGTAGTATTCTATATACAATGATAGGGGGAATAGAGGCGGTTGTATGGACAGATGCCATTCAAGTAATTGTACTGTTGGGAGGAGCGATATTTGCAGTGATATACATCTCGTGTTCTCTTCCCGGTGGATTGGGTGAAACGATTGATATTGCCGTGGCAAACGGTAAGTTCGATTTGGGAGCAACGAACTTTGACTTGAAGGATGCTACGATGTGGACTGTCATTATTGCCGCATGTTTTACCCATCTTACCACCTATGGGACGGACCAAAGTATGGTGCAGCGCTATCTCACTACCTCTTCGATGAAAGAGGCACGGAAGAGTGTATGGACCAATGCGATACTGACTGTTCCCGCCACACTGATTTTCTTCTTTATAGGCACTGCGCTTTATGCCTATTACAAGGTGTATCCTGAGAATCTGAGTATCAGTATTCCTAACGGCGATGCTATTTTCCCGTGGTATATTTTTACCCAATTACCGGTCGGTATTGTAGGGTTGTTGATTTCGGGCATCTTCGCTGCGGCAATGTCCACTTTGAGCGGCAGTATGAATTCGGCAGCCACAGCTTATATAGTAGACATTTATTCACGTTTCTTTCATAAGGGAGAGGGTGGCAATGAATTGCATGCGGCACGTATGGCAACTTGTGTGATAGGAATCATTAGTCTATCTTTTGCTTTTCTTATGGCAACATGGAATATCGCTTCATTGTGGGACGAATTTAACAAGATACTCGGGCTCATATTGGGTAGTATGGGAGGACTGTTCATGTTGGGCATGCTTACCAAACGCGCCAATTCCGGAGGAGCAATCATTGGTATAGTCGCAAGTATCATCGTACAATTGTTTGTTGCCAGATTCCAGACGTTCCATTTGCTTTTGTACACGGCGTCCGGCTTTATCTCATGTTTTGTCATAGGCTATCTGACAAGCTTGTTCTTTAAGAAAAAATAGGTTTGAACCTATCATTAATTATAATATAATTTTATTTATGAACAAACGACTTTTAACAGGATTAATCGCTGCACCATTTACGCCAATGCACGAAGATGGTTCCTTAAATTTGCAGGTGATCGGGCCGTATGCAGAGTTTCTGATGCAAAAGAAATGTGTGACGGGAGTGTTTATTTGTGGCACGACGGGAGAATCCGTTTCTCTGACAACAGAAGAACGAAAGGCTGTTGCGGAAAAATGGATGGAGGCAGCCAAGGGAAAACTGAAAGTGATAGTGCATGTAGGTGGCATGTCGCAGGTTCAGTGTGCCGAGCTGGCAGCCCATGCGCAAGCTATTGGAGCTGATATGATAGCAGCCATGGCGCCCTGCTTTTTCAAGCCCGGTTCTGTAGATGAGCTGATAGGTTTTTTCAAGCCGATAGCTGCATCGGCTTCCCGCTTGCCGTTTTATTACTATAACATGCCGTCCATAACCGGGGTTTCCTTGCCGGTACACAAGTTCCTTATAGAGGGCAAGAAGCAAATTCCCAATCTGGTGGGAGTCAAGTTTACTCATAACAACCTGATGGAGATGCAGCAGTGCATTCATGCGGACGGTGGGGCGTTCGAAGTCTTGCACGGTTTTGATGAGATACTGATTACCGGATTGTCGGTTGGAGCTAAGGCTGCCGTAGGCAGTACCTACAACTATGTTCCGGGTATATACAAAGCTGTGATGGAAGCCATGGAAAAGGGAGACCTTGAAACAGCCCGTGAAATGCAATGGAAATCTGTTGAAATCATTGATGTGCTGATAAAGCATGGGGGAGGAGTCAGAGCTGGTAAGATATTCATGAAACTGGCAGGAATAGACTGTGGACCATGTCGATTGCCGATAGCTCCTTGTTCTGAAGAAGAGCTGGAGGAGACAAGAAACGAATTGAAAAATACGGAATTCTTCAAATACATTAATTAACTAAAAACGATTGCCTATGGAGATATTGCAACAATACATCCAATGAAAAAACTCATTGGCCAACTTAAGTTTGACCCCCGAAAAGGGAGGGGAAACGAGTATTGGCACTTCCCGTTTCCCCTTAAATAAATTACTGAAACAATTTATTATTAAAATCGTAACAAAGATGAGAAAAATATTTCATTTTCACCTCATAACTTTTCTACTATTTTGCCCATTTTTGCTTTGGGCACAAGAATTTAACCTATCAGGTGTAGTAGTGGACAATACTGGTGAAACTCTTCCAGGAGTTTCCATCGCTGTGAAGGGCACGACTCGAGGAGTTATTACGGATATGAATGGCGCTTTCCAGCTGAAAGTAAGCAAGGGGGAAACTCTTGTATTTTCCTATGTGGGCTATGATGAACAGCAAATCCTGATTACTAATCAAAAGATTCTTAACATCCGGATGGAACCGACCACCATGGGGCTGGATGAAGTGGTGGTTGTAGGTTATGGTACCCAATCCAAGCGTACCGTAACATCCGCCATCAGCAAGGTGGATGGAGAAACATTGAAGGCAACTCCTATCAATACTGTGGGAGAAGGGCTGAAGGGTAAAATTGCGGGTGTACGCGTGTACAATGAGAACAATACTCCGGGTGCAGAGGCTACGTTCTTGATTCGTGGTGGTTCATCTATCAGTCAGAGTAATTCTCCTCTTATATTAGTTGATGGCGTAGAGCGCAGTACAGCGGGTATCAATCCCAATGACATCGAATCTATCGAAGTCTTGAAGGATGCCGCTTCTTCTGCTATTTATGGTTCGCGTGCATCGAATGGAGTTGTCCTGATTACGACAAGAAAAGGAAAAAGCGGTGCTCCTCGAGTGACGTTTGAGGCTTCCTTTGCAAACGAGAATGTGGAGCGGATGATTGAGTATCTGGATGCTACCCAAGCTGTTACTATCATGCGCGATCGTTGGGCTTCCGGACCCAGTCCGGAAAAGTTATACCTTGACGGATATGCTTATAGTTCCGGCAATACGGATGCTTCCAAGTTTTCTACCCGTTACCTGAGGGATGGAGAGAGCATTCCGGCAGGATGGAAGTCTGTGGCTGATCCGTTGGATCCCAGTAAGACTTTGATTTTTGAAGATAATGATTGGGCCAGTACTTGTTTCAAGAATGCTCTTTGGCAAAATTATTATGTGGGGATAGAAGGAGGTACGGAGAAATTGAGCTATGTGGGCAGTATTGGCTATATGAAAGATTCCGGTGTAGGTGTAGGCACGGCATTCGACCGTTTCAATGCCCGTACTAATGTAACTGCCAAAATCAGAGAGAACCTGACTTTCAGTAGCAACATAGATTACAGCCAGACGAATAGCGAAGAGTATGCCAGTCAGTATCAGGTGATTTCCCGTGGACTGATGACCCCGGCTGTTCAACGTAAATATTGGGTGTCTGACAATGAATGGTACGGAACCCCGACGCCAGGTCCAAACTCTTCGTCTCCGAATCCGAGCTTCTACTCGTATTTTAATGATAACAATCAGCGTACCAACCGTTTGGGGTTAGTCGGCTCTCTTGATTGGGAAGTTTTGAAAGGATGGCATGCTGTGGGCACCGCTTCTTTGTTTACGCAAAACAGCCATGGAGATACATTCATGCGTGCCAACCCGATGAATGGAACGCGGAAGGCGACTACCAACATGACGGATGAGCAACGGAAGAAACTGGAATTCTACACCAGCTATACAAGAACGTTTGCCGATAAACACAGCATCAGTGCGATGGTAGGATATTCCTATCAGCAATATTTGTACAAGTATGTGTATGCTGCCACTACCGGACACAGCTCCGACAAGATACCGACATTGAACGGAGGTTCTGTTTATTCCGATGCAACGTCGACCAAGCAGGAAGATGTGAATATCGGTTATTTCGGCCGATTGAACTATGATTATCTGAAAAGATATATGTTGACTGCTACTTTCCGTGAGGACGGCTCTTCCCGTTTTGCCAAAGGCAACCAATGGGGATTCTTCCCCGGATTGTCTGTCGGATGGGTTATGAGTGATGAGCCTTTTATGCAGAATATCGGTTTTATAAGTAATTTGAAGTGGCGTGGCAGTTATGGGCAGACCGGTAACAACTCCATCGGCTATTACGATGCATTAGGATTGTATGCCATTACCACCAGTTACGATCAAAGTGCTGCGACCGTTTCTTCGGCCATGCCTAACAAGGCTCTTGAATGGGAGACTTCCACACAATTGGATTTAGGTTTTGATTTAGGCTTGTTCAAGAACCGCATCATTCTGGGTATCGATTACTTTAATAAGATTACGGATAACCTGATTACTTCCAAAGTATTGCCCAATACGTCGGGATACGGTTCCATCCTTACCAATCTTGGAAAAGTACGTTTCCGTGGTTTCGATGCTGAAATAACAACACGTAACATTGTCAAGAAGGATTTCACGTGGGAATCTAAATTCACCATTACTTACGTAAAGAACAAGGTGCTTAAACTGCCCGAAAACGGACGGGACAAGAACCGCCAGGGAGGATACTCTGTAAAAATGCAGGATGGCACGACCAAAGAATTCGGAGGTGTTGCCGAGGGTGAACCGTTGGGGCGTTTCTATGGATATAAGAAAGACTTTATCATTACAACTCCCGAGCAGGCTGCCAATGCCCGTTATGACACCTCATCCAAAGGTTGGGACTGGACCACGAAACAGAAACTGGGTGTCGGAAAAAAGACTATTGGAGACTATGAGTGGAAAGACCTGAACGGAGACAATATCATCAACAGCAATGATATGTTCCTGCTGGGAAATACGATTCCCCATACCACCGGAGGTTTGAACAATACTTTCACTTACAAGGGCTTCACTTTGAATGTCTATCTTGATTTTGCTTTGGGGCACTCCATTTCCAATGGTTATCTGCAACGCCAGATGTGTAATTTCATGAATGGAAACACCAGCCTGCCTGCTGAAATCCTAAAATGCTGGAATGTGGGGGATGACCCGAGTAAGGCCAAGTATGCCCGTTTCTCAGGCAATGACTCCGATGAGTTGAATAAGAATTTCCGGGACAACTCCGATGTTTTCACCCAGAAAGCCGATTATCTCTGTATCCGTGAAATCTCTCTGCAATATGCTCTGCCTCAGGCATTGCTGGCAAAGATTGGTCTGAAAGGGCTGGTATTGACCCTGGCCGGAAACAATCTGCATTATTTTACGGAAGTAATAGGTCTTTCTCCCGAAGTAGGTGCATCAAGTACCTATTCCGGTAGTTTCAACACCTATCCGCCTATCCGTAAGTTCTCTATCGGATGTAAAGTTACTTTGTGATAAAAGAAGTTTAATACGAAAAATAAGAATTATGAAAATAAAAATATTATCCGGCATTCTTCTTATAAGTGGGGTCTCGTTTTTTACATCATGTCATGGAGACCTGAATGTGATACAGCCCAGCCAGTTCACCAGCCTATCCATGTGGACAGAGGAGAGCGATGCTACGAGTGCGGTAAATGGAGCATATACTCAATTCCGTTCCGCCTTTTCCGATTTGCTCAACATCTATGGAGAGATGCGCTCAAACTGGTATGAGAGTGGGGCGGTAAATGATGCGTTTTTTAATAGAGTGGGTACAAACGTATTGCTGAGCGGTGATGCAGGTACAAATTGGAGTAGCATATATACTACCATTAACAGTGCAAATTTGATTCTGAAGCATACTCCGGAAATCTCTTTCACCAATGAAGCTACACGCAGTGAAGTGATGGCCAATGCCTATTTCCTACGGGCATATTGTTACTTTACTCTGGTGCGGGTATTCGGTGACTGTCCGTTACTGACTTCCGGCTTTGAGTCAGAAAAGCAGGAGGACATGTATCCCAGCCGTACGGCGGCCTCTGAAGTATATGCTCAGGTCGAAACCGATATAGAAGAAGCTTTAAGGTTGATGCCCGCTTCTTCCAAGCTTCTCCATAAGGCATCTCCGGCAGCCATCAACATGTTGCGTACTGAATATTACTTATGGAAGGCAAAGCGTCTGGGAGGAGGGAATGCGGCTCTGAGTACGGCGCAGTCTTCTGTTGATGCGGTATTGAAAGCCGGATATGCACTTCTTCCCACGTTTGCCGATATTTTCAATTTAAACAACGAAGCCAATTCTGAGCTTATCTGGACATTGCCCTATATCGTCAATGAAAATGTGACTCCGGGAACATCCCCCAACTTTTTCGCCTATTATCTGGCACCTAACGGTGACAGAACCCGGCTGAGGGAAGCCGGATATACCGAGGATGAGGTTCCTGCCGGTTCCCATGCCCAGTATGTTGTGCCCACGCAAGCCTATTGCGATTTCCTGGCTGAGGATGCACGTGACACGCGTACGGATGTTTCAGTACGGGTATTCGAGGATAAGTTCCTGACGGAAGAAGTACAGATTAAAAGGATGGTTGTGAAGTTCAAAGGCTCCTTTGCCAATGATACGCGTAGTTTTGACAGTGATGTCCCCGTCTATCGTTTGGCCGAAGCCTATCTTTTGAAAGCTGAAGTGGAAAATGCCTTGGGAAATACGGATGCCGCTTTGCAGAATCTGAATGTAGTGGCCAAGCGTGCTTATGGGGTAGACAACTACTACACGGCAAGGACTCAGGATGCCATAGACAATGCCATTATCAGCGAAATACTGAAAGAGTTTGTCGCAGAATCAAAAGCATGGTGGGCATACCTTCGCTTTAATAAGGAATTCGAGCTTATTGAGACCTTGAAGGGGCGTGAAGGGGAGAAGAATGTTACCTTGTGGCCTATTGCTCCTGCTTGTCTCAATACTAATCCGAATATAACACAAACGGAAGGTTACAAATAAATATTGGGATGATATGAGATATAAGACTATACTTTTACTGGTCTTGTCTGCTTGGGGCATCATGGCATGCCAAAATTATACGGATAAGATAGCGGTGGAGATTCGGCAACCGGTATATCCGGTGTTGACATTGAAGGAGCATAATCCGGTATTGTGTCTGCGTCTGATTAGGAACAGCGGCGTGGCATATCAGTTGGAAAAGATAAATTTCACTTTGGATGGAACTGTCCGTTCCGGTGATGTCGTTTCCGCTTCGCTGTTCTTGGATGAGAATTGTGGGCAGGTTTGTGCAAGTGCCAAACCGGTGAACAAACAATTGAGTTTTAAGGTAGGCCGGCAGATAGAGGAAGATACACTGACATGCTGGGTGACACTCCGACTGAGGGATGATGCGGCGCAGGCTACAAGCAAGATTGAAATCTCATGTAGCAGTGTCCAGACAGACCTGGGGCTGGTGGGCATCCGCCAGTTGCCCGCAGTAAAGCCGCTCCGTATAGGAGTGGCCCTGCGGCAGCCGGGTCAGGACGGGGTACACACTTCCCGCATTCCCGGATTGGTGACTTCGACGAAAGGTACCTTGCTGGCCTTGTATGATGCACGCAATGAAAGAGATGACGATTTGCAGGGCGACATTGATATTGCCATCAATCGCAGTGAAGATGGAGGGCGGACTTGGCAACCCATGCAGACTGTTCTGGATATGAAAGAATGGGGCGGGCTACCTCAGAAATATAATGGAGTGAGTGATGGTTGCATCTTGTCGGATGATTTCACCGGTGACCTCTATGTCATAGGGTTATGGATGCACGGAGTCTTGGACCCCAAGACGGGCAAATGGATAGAGAATCTTACCGATACCTCGACCGTATGGAACCACCAGTGGCGTGCGCACGGTTCTCAGCCGGGATATGGTGTCAAACAAAGTTCTCAATTCCTGATTAGTAAGAGTACCGACGACGGACTTACCTGGAGTGAGCCGCGTAATATTACCCGCCAAGTAAAAAAGGAAAAATGGTGGCTGCTTGCTCCCGGACCGGGTCGTGGCATCACAATGGAAGACGGTACATTGGTATTTCCGGTAGAGGGGCGGAACGAAGACGGGCTTCAGTTCTCTACAATCATGTGGAGTAAAGACAAGGGCGAAAACTGGACCGTAGGCGAACCGGCCTACTACAATACCAACGAATGTCAGGTGGTAGAACTTTCAGACCATTCCTTGATGTTGAACATGCGTGAGCGCAGCAACCGGGGACGTCAGGAAGGTAATGGGCGGGCCATTGCCGTCACTGCCGATTTGGGAAAAACGTGGACGGAACATCCCACGTCGCGCAGAGCTCTCATTGAACCGGCTTGCCAGGCATCCTTGCTGCGCCATGATTATATTGAAGACGGAGAAGAACGTCATGTATTACTCTTTGCCAATCCTAATTCAAAAGAGCGCCGTAACAACATTACCATTAAGGTGAGTTTCGATGACGGGCAAACTTGGCCCGAGGAGTATTGGATGTTGTTGGATGAAGGTAGGGGGGCGGGGTACTCTTGCATGACTTCCATTGACGAGCATACCATAGGTATCTTTTATGAGGGGAGCCAAGCCGACATTCAGTTCCAGGCTATCCCGCTGAAAGAATTATTGAAGAAATAAAAGTATAACACCTTAAAAAATAGACAAATATGAAACGCAGTGAAATCAATCAATATATCCGCGAAGCCAAAGCATTTATGACAAAGTACCACTTCATGTTGCCGCCATGGGCGGACTGGACTCCGGACGACTGGAAAAGCAAAGGACCGGAATGTAATGACATCCGGGAAAGAGCCATGGGCTGGGACTTGACCGACTTCGGCTGGGGCGATTTCCTGAAAATCGGCCTGACTCTGGTAACCCTCCGTAATGGAAGTCTGCAGAAGAAAGACAAACCCTATTGTGAAAAGATTATGTTTGTCCGCTGCGGACAAGTTACTCCTACCCATTTCCATTGGCTGAAAACGGAAGACATCATCAACCGGGGTGGAGGAATCCTCTGCATGCGTCTGTGGAAGGCCGACAAGGAAACTGAAATGCTGACTGAAGAACCGCTTGTCGTTTCCATCGACGGAGTCAGTACACGGGTAGCTCCCGGAGAAACGGTGCGTCTTGCTCCCGGACAAAGCATTTGTTATGAGCCTTATCTCTACCATACTTTCTGGGCCGAGGACGACCATTGTCTGGTAGGCGAAGTCTCTACAGTGAACGATGACATGAGAGACAACCGTTTCCTCACCCCCAAGGGGCGTTTCCCGCAGATAGAAGAGGATGTTCCGGCCGAACATCTGTTGTGCAACGAATATCCCGAAGTTTAGAAAGTATGAAAGATAAGACCAACCTGGCGGGATTGAATCCCGATAATTTCCAGTCCGTAATCAACGGAAAGGATACCGGCCTTTATATACTGCGCAATGGCAGCGGTATGGAGATGTGCGTCACGAACTACGGGGCCATCGTCTTATCCATCATGGCTCCTGATAGTCATGGTAAGTTTGAAAATGTCGTCATAGGCTTCGATACGCTGGAAGAGGCCCGCAGGCAAAGCAAGGACTATTATATAGGAGCTACTATAGGCCCCGTAGCCGGACGCATATTGCACGGCGCTTTCCGTGTAGGAGAAAAAGATTATCACTTACAGCTTAACTCTGTTTCTAATACTCTGCACAGTGGTGATAACGGTTTTCACACGGTGGTGTGGGAAGCACAGCAACCGTGTGAAAACCAACTTCTCCTCCGGCATTTCCATGCCGATGGAGAAGCCGGTTTTCCGGGCAATGTTACGGTAAGGATGATGTATACCTTGACGGACGACAATGGGTTCCGTATAGATTATGAGGCGGAGACAGACCGCGACACCTTGTTCTGTCCCACCAATCATGCCTATTTTAACCTGGCGGGCATGGAAACTCCCACTACTTCCATTGAAGACCATCTGGTGAGGATAAACGCGGATTTCTACCTGCCTATCGACATGAATACGAACAATACCGGTGAAGTCAGGGCAGTGGGCGATACGCCTTTTGATTTCCGCGACTACCATTCCATAGGCGAACGCATCAACCGGAAAGACTTGCAGTTGCTCAACGGCCACGGTTATGACCACTGTTTTGTCTTGAAGAAACCCGCGCTGCATGAGCTCTCTTTCGCCGCCACCTGCATCAGTCCGTCCAGTGGGCGCAGAATGGATATCTATACCACAGAGCCGGGGCTTATCATGTACACCGGCAATTATTTGCCGGGCTTCACGGGCATGCATGGCACTGTGTATCCGCGTCGTAGCGCCGTCTGCTTTGAAACCCAGTGCTTTCCCGATACACCGAACAATCCGCATTTCCCCTCCATCGTATTACGTGAAGGAGACCTTTATAAACAGACATGTATTTATCAATTCAGTACGCAACCATGAAAAACAGAATCATTCTTTGTTTGGGATGCCTGCTGGCATTCCTCCAGCTCCGGGCACAAGTCAATACCAACCAGCAGCATTTGTGCAATCCTAATTCTTTTTCCATCGTCCTGCTGGGCGACCCGCAAAACTACGTGAAGTATGACTATAACCAACCGGTTTTTGAGCTGATGACGGCGTGGACCGCTCATCATATAGACTCCCTCCGTGTAAAGGCGGTGCTTTGTACGGGCGACTTGGTAGACCAGAATGAATGTATTCTACCTCCCTTCCCACGTTTCGGGAATCTTACGAGCCGGGAGCAGTGGACATTTGTGTCGCGGGCTTTCGGGCGGTTGGACAACAAGGTCCCTTATCTCATTTCTACCGGAAACCATGATTACGGCTACACCCGTTCGGAGAACTCGATGACCCGTTTCCCGGAATATTTCCCGATAGAGCGCAACAGCCAATGGAAAAAGACCATCGTGGCTGCAACCAATAATAGAAACGGCCTGCCTACGCTGGAAAATGCCGCAATGGAGATAACGGACGAGCATTGGGGGAGGATTTTGATTATTGCCGTTGAATTTGCCCCACGTGATGAGGTCTTGTCATGGGCAAGGGAGCTGGTGGCTACCCCACGCTTCAAGGACCATACGGTGATTCTCATCACCCATTCCTATCTTACCGGCTTCGACAGTAAGCGCATCACCAAGGAAGGCTATAAGATAACTCCGTCCAATACGGGCGAAGGCATCTGGCAGAAGCTGGTGCAACCTTCCGCCAACATCCGTCTTGTGCTGTGCGGACACTATGCCACTCCGAATGAACGGTTGGACTATACCACGGGATTCCGTACCGACAAGAATGCAGCCGGACACGATGTGCACCAGATGATGTTCAACTGCCAGGCGTTGGGTGGCGGCATGAGTGGAAACGGGGGAGACGGCTGGCTGCGTCTGCTCGAATTCCTGCCCGACGGACATACGGTGCAGGTCAGGACCTATTCTCCGCTTTTCGGCTTTTCTCCTCAAACCAAGGACAAGGCATGGCGTACGGAATCTTATGACCAGTTTCAATTCACGATAAAATAAAAAATATGAAGCGTATATCAATTATTTATTCATTAATACTCTTTTGTATGTATTTATCAGCACAGACAAGTCCGGAGTGGACTTCCGGAAATGCGAAGAAATGGATGAAAAGTGCCGTTTGGTCCAATGGCTGGACTGTCTCTCCCCATAAATCAGTCAATGCTGTTGAATTTGCCTGCCAATATCATAAGAACAAGGATGTCTGGGATGCTGCATTCCGCTTTCTTGCCGAACATGATTTGGAAGCGCTGTCCATTGGCAACCATGTCATTCTGGAGGGGAAATGCTGGGCTACGGTCAGTGAATACATTCCCAAAGAGGTGGAGAAAGGGAATATTGAAAGTCACCTCCGTTTTGTCGACCTTCAGTATGTACTCTGGGGAAATGAAAAGATGGGGCTGGCAAGTGACGTCGAAGTACGTCAGGCGTATAATTCAAAAAAGGATGTTGCTTTTTATACCTCTTCCCGGATAAAACACTACTCTGCCGATGCCGGCAGTTTCTTCTTGTTTTTCCCTTCGGACATTCACCAGCCTTCTGTTCGGGGAAAGGGGGAACTTGTTAAAAGCAGGAAGATTGTGATTAAAATAGAATATGTAGATTAGTGTGTTTTCGGTTCTATTAAAAATACTATTTGTTTTTCAAATAAATTTCCTTTAAAATTTGTACTTTTGCCGACTGTTTAGAGAAATCAACGAAAACTTTAAAAAACGAAATAGAATGGCAGTAGAATTGAAAGACCTTACCAAACGTAGTGAGAACTATTCTCAGTGGTACAACGAGTTGGTGGTAAAAGCCGATTTGGCAGAACAATCGGCTGTACGCGGCTGTATGGTGATCAAGCCTTACGGATACGCTATCTGGGAGAAGATGCAACGTCAGTTGGACGATATGTTCAAGGAAACGGGACACGTCAACGCTTATTTTCCCTTGCTTATTCCGAAATCATTCCTCAGCCGTGAAGCGGAACATGTGGAAGGCTTTGCCAAAGAGTGTGCCGTCGTGACGCACTATCGTTTGAAGAACGATCCGAATGGCGGCGGTGTGGTGGTGGACCCTGCTGCAAAACTGGAAGAAGAGCTGATTATCCGCCCCACTTCCGAAACCATCATCTGGAACACCTACAAGAACTGGATCAATTCATACCGCGACCTGCCTATCTTGTGCAACCAGTGGGCAAACGTGTTCCGTTGGGAAATGCGTACCCGTCTGTTCCTCCGTACCGCCGAATTCCTCTGGCAGGAAGGACACACGGCACATGCCACTCGCGAGGAAGCCGAAGAAGAAGCGGTAAAGATGCTGAATGTATATGCCGAGTTTGCCGAAAAATACATGGCGGTGCCCGTGGTAAAGGGCGTGAAGTCTGCCAACGAGCGTTTTGCCGGTGCCCTCAACACCTACACCATCGAAGCGATGATGCAGGACGGAAAGGCTTTGCAGAGCGGTACTTCCCACTTCTTGGGACAGAACTTCGCCAAGGCGTTCGATGTACAGTTCGTCAATAAGGAGAACAAGCTGGAGTATGTTTGGGCTACCTCCTGGGGTGTTTCCACCCGTCTGATGGGAGCGCTTATCATGACGCATTCCGATGACAACGGTCTGGTACTTCCTCCGCACCTGGCTCCGATACAAGTAGTCATCGTACCTATCTACAAGAATGCGGAGATGCTGGCTAAGATTGACGAGAAAGTGGCAGGCATTGTTGCCAAGCTGAAATCGATGGGCATTTCCGTGAAGTACGACAATGCCGACAACAAACGTCCGGGCTTCAAGTTTGCCGACTATGAGGTGAAGGGTGTTCCCGTTCGTCTGGTGATGGGTGGCCGCGACCTGGAGAACAATACAATGGAAATCATGCGTCGCGATACACTGGAGAAGGAGACGCGTTCCTGCGAGGGTATCGAAGAGTACGTGAAGGATTTGCTCGAGGACATTCAGGCAAATGTCTACAAGAAAGCGCTCGATTACCGTAACAGCCGCATCACCAGCGTGGACAGCTACGAGGAATTCAAGGAAAAGATTGAAGAAGGCGGCTTCATTCTGGCTCATTGGGACGGGACTACCGAAACCGAAGAGAAAATCAAGGAAGAGACCAAAGCAACCATCCGTTGTATTCCTTTCGATTCATTTGTTCCGGGTGACAAGGAACCGGGCAAGTGTATGGTTACCGGCAAACCTTCTGCCTGCCGCGTGATTTTCGCACGTTCCTATTAATAATACCCACCCCGGATTACGCGGATTAACACAGATGATTTTAGGAGTTCTGATAATCAGAAACTTTTATCTGCGTTAATCCGCGTAATCCGGGGTGATTGTATATCTTGATACGTCCTCTCGGTTTTAAATTTATAGAGTTATCTCTCATCATGAATTGATGAACAGCTATTTATATTGCTTCAGAAATTCTGAGATTGTTTTGCGTACAGTTTCCGGAGATTGTTTTGAATGAAGCATTGCTGCAATGACAATCCTATTCTCATCAATCAAATAATATATCACGTTAGGGGAAAGTTTTAAATGACGGACAGTAATGTTGTTAAATAGAGTAGAAAAATCACTGTCTATAATTCCTATATACGGATGTTTTGCTAAAAGATTTACTTTGTCTTGTATCTTTTGACGTGTTTTCTGTGCCGTCAACATGCCAAAATTATTCTCTACATAAATAAGTATCTCTAAAAAGTGCTCATAAGCCAACTTAGACCAGACTATTTCCATCCCATGCGTTCATTTATCATACTCTCTATTTGGGAGTTTGATATACAGTGTCCTGCTTTATTCTCTTCTAAGGCAAATAGAAGGGCTTCAGCCAAAGCATCTCGGGGAATACTGTTGATAAAGTCGTCCATCGGTATGGCTGATTGATGATAAGTTGCCATCATCGGTTCTTGTGCCGTTTGTTTGGGAGAGTCCTGCTCTTTATATGGTTTAATTTTACCCATTGCTTTTATTTTTAATCAAAGGTAAACTGAATAAATGAAAACTCCTAATATTCAATCCATTTATTTTCCACTGCATCAAAGCCAACCAATCTACATACTATTGTAACCTCCTTCACATCTCCTCGTAACAACTTTTCCTCATTTTTGCAGCGTAAAAAAAGAAAGGAGGCCCGAATATGAAACTGAACAGAAATGACTATACCGTAGAGGCGGCAGCCGGCGGTGGTTTTTACGCTTATTTTATGAATAATGTGTTGTGCAGCGCCTACGGTGAAACGCCTGACGAAGCCTGCGAAAACCTGGAACAGATTGTTGACGATTTTGTCAGTGATATGTATATGGTCGAGGAATTTGTCTGATATTCCGGCATCATATGCCGACCGAATTATCCTTTTTACGTATTTATTCCATAAATTCTCTTGAAGTCATGTCTGCGCGATGCCGGTGTCATCTCCGAGGAGTTCGATTTGGAACGTCTGCTGGACTTCTCGGAGCATTTCCACCCGAACATGGCTTTCCGCTATTGGGTGCGTAGCTGCGACTGGCGTATCCTGCGCTGTATAGAGAGGGAAGAGAAAGAGGAAACCTTTTTCGGGGTTTCCTCTTCCTGCCGTCCTTTCTTTCCGGCGACTTAAATGTTCACGTTCATCGCATTGGCTCCCAATGCCCCTAAGATGGCAGAGGCTACTGCAATTACGACTTTCAGAATTTTATCCCAGATACTTTTTTTCATGCTATATACGTTTTAAAAGTTGAACATACGAATCGGTAGTAAAATCAGTCATACTTATCCCAACGGATTTTCGCCCTGGTCTCCGTCCGAACCGCCTCCGTCTCCCGAGCCGGAACCGCCGCCGGAGCTTCCTCCTTCACCGTCTCCCTTGTTCACCAATGCCTCCAGGTCGTAGAAGTCAATCTTCTGCCCGGCACGCGTGGCGGCGATGTCCGGTCTTACGGTGCTGGAAGGCCGGAAATTGATTTTCACCGCTTTGATGTTCTTGGCGGTGCACTCCTTTACATCCAGTACGCCTGCCGTACGCGCCGACAGGCTGAATACGCCGAAGTTCTTGATATTCACCGACTGGCCGCTGTAGAGGGTTGTTATCATGGCCTCCACAAAATTGGTCAATACACTCTGGATGTCTCCCAGTGTCAGCGAACTCTTCTCCTTCATCACATACGCAATGTCGTCCAGCGTCGCATTGTCGCCCAGTGTCACCAGCTGCGGGTAGAACTTTGCCACCGCATCTGCCTTTCGAGGATCTTTCCTCGCAATCTTCTTGAATGGTACTCCCATAAACAATTAAATAATTAAAAATTAACAATTAGAAATTAAAGTCCCGTATTGCAATACTCTTCTCTTTCTCCTTTAGGGGGGGGAAGAGGGGTGCTGCAAAAGTACTTCTCCGGCTTTTTCTGCTCATGGCTTTCTTCGGGTTACGCCGTCTCTTTCCCGTTTCCTTTCTGTTCAGGAAAAGTTCTTCGTCCGATGCCCGTTTATGTCTGTATACGCTTGGTCATACCGCTGATATTCAGTATCTTTATGGTGTAATAATCAACCAATAACATAAGGAATGAAAACAGAAAAAGAAAAGAGGGAAGAGGAGGAGGAAGACCTTCGTCCGTTCCGCATCCACGCCTATTCGAAGGAGGAGCTTGCCATGCTCTACAACCCGACTTACTGCATCAGCAATGCCATCTATACCCTGGCGGCATGGATACGCCACAACAAGGCGCTGAAGGGTGAGCTGGAGAAGGTGGGCTACAACAAATACCGGCGCACCTTCACTCCGCTGGAAGTGAAAGTGCTGGTGAAGTATCTGGGAGAACCCTGACAGGATGCCGGCCGGAAATAGGGAAGCCGTGTAAAGAAAACGCCAATATATGTAAAGCCCCGTAACAATATATGTTGTCATGCACAACAATATATGTTACGGGGCTTCTCTCTTCTCCTCGAATACCGGTTACTGATATAGCTGGATGTCCACTACCTCATATTCGGTCGTCTCCTGCTCGTTGGTCCGTGTACCGAATCCGTACTTTTCCAGTGCCTGCACCAGTACCAGCTGGGTGTGCGGGTTCACCTGCACCTTCCCGAATATGCTGAGCTTGGTCAGTATGACGCTGGCAGGGAGCCATTTTACCTGCAGGTCCTCGGGCAGCGGTTTGCGGAAGAAGACGAAGAGGTTCTCCTCCACGGGGTCTTTCATGCGGTGCCGTTCGTTGTGCTTGTTCAGCTGTTCTATCTCCTCGCCCTCGTACCAGTATCTGAAACCGTCTTTCAGCAAGGCGAGCGCCTGGGCGTAGATGCCGGGATGGTTCACCGGGGTGTGGTAGTCTATGCCGGTGACGGTGATGGGGAGGAAACGCCGGTTTCCACCGATGTCCTGCAGGCACTGCCGGTTGTTGGTGCCGCGATGAAGGAGCAGTGGCGGGGCAGGGTGAAGGCTTCGATGTCGTAGGCCTTGCGCTGCGTCACGTTGTCCTGCGCGATGATTCGCTTCAATGCTGCCAGCTCGCCGGGCTTCACGCCTTCGAACTCCTCCATGTTGATGATGATTCGCGTGGCGAGCAGGCGGGCATCGTCCTTGTTGCTCGGGTCTATTATGCCGTTGTAGAAGTACTCTTTCCACTCGGGCGGCAGCAGGCGCCGAATCCAGCTGCTCTTTCCCTTTCCCTGCTCGCTGTAGAGGATGATGACGAGCTGGTTCATGTCCTCGTCGCTCAGCGCGCAGTCCACCAGGCCCACTATCCACCGTTTGAAGCCCTCCTGCCACAGTTCCCGGTTCTCGGTCGTCAGGGTGTCGGCAAGTTGGGCGATGTAGTCCGTCCCGTCCCAGGGGGGAAGCGCGTACAGATAGTCGGTGTAGGGGTTGAACTCCTTGGCGTAGTTGGAGTCTATCACGGCTCTGAGGAAATTCTGGTAGCAGGAGATGCCGGCCATCTGCAGGTCTACGAATATGGTGTTGTAGTCCTTTCCGCGCATGGGGCGGTAACCTTTTCCGGCATCTGCCGACAGGGCATAGGGCATGAATTCGAGGCGGTCCAGGATGAGGTTCCTGCGGATGCCGTAGTGCTCTTCCAGAAAGCTCATCACTTGGTTGATGACGGGCTTTTTCTCTTCCTTCTTTGTAGCGGCTTCGCTGGTCTTGTCGGTATAGATGTAGGCATTGTGCAGGGGAGATTCCACGTCGGGATACTCTTGTCCGAACTCGTTTTTCGCCAGTCTGATGGCTGTCTGCTCGTCCAGGCCCTTGCTGTAGCATTTGTTGCCCAGGGCGAAGAGGAAGTTGTCGCGGTTGCCTGCCCGGAACCTGGTGGTGCGCTTCACGGCGGTCACGGCTTGGGAGAATATCAGCTTCTCCCAAGGCTTTGCGTCCTGCGGCGTGGCGGCAGAGGAGGCGGGGAGGGGGTGTACCGTTTCGACGGGCGTCTTCTTTGGGCTGTTCTCCTTCTTCGCAGGCGGGATGATGCGTGCCGGCAACGGGGAAATCTGTTCCAGCAGTGCGGCATTGATATAGGCATGCGGGTCGAAGGACATGAAGTATCCTCGCGAGATGTCCTTTCCGCTTCCGTCCACCTCTACTCCGAGAAGGGCCTCGTAGTGCTCTTTGGCGGCGCTGTACAGCTTCAGGTGTATCTCCTCGAGCGTGGCGTAGGTCACCTCGCCCTGCCGGAGACGGTCATACAGACGCCGGGTGTATTCCGTCTGCATGAAGACGAACAGCTTGTAGCCGTGCCTTTTGGGGGAGAGGAAACTGCCCAGGGTGTGCGGGTCTTCGTTGATGAGGGTCCGGGTCTGCTCCAACTGTCCTTCTTCCAGGTCGTCGATGTCGAGCGTGATGACGGGGTTGTAGCGGGTGATGCTCGGTGCGAGCCTTCTTTCCCGGTAGTTGGCCGTGAGGGTCCTGAAGGGAAGCTGCTTCTTGACGTGGTTGGCTTCCTCCACCTTTCCCTGCGCCACGAGGCTGGCGATTTTGATGATTAACTTGGCATGCTTGCCGTTTTTTATGTCAGCCATGTCCTGCGTGAAGGTTGTCTCCCCGCTGACGGCGCTGAAACCACGGTAGGTGGTCACTGGAATGTTTTCCATTCTACTTGTATTAAGTTTGCCTTATTGGCGGCGCAAAGATGCCGTTTATTTCCTTAGGAAGCAAAAACGGCCATCCGCAGTGGGACAGCCGTTTTTTTACAATTTGAATTCCTTGGTCCGTTTTACTCCTTGGGATATAGCTCATTGAAGAGCTTATATATCTCATCCTCAATGCAATCGGGGTTCAGCGTATTGCCGCTTCCGTCCGCGTCCATAAAGTTTACAAGTAGATGCAGCAGCTTGGCGAAGGGGCTTACACCCTTCAGTCCGTGTTCCTTTTGGGGATTTATCAGCAGTGGGATGAAGGGTGTCAGGAAAGCCTTCCGCTCCTTGTATTCCACGGTTAACGACTTGTGTTCTACCATAGAAAGCAGGTCGAGGGCCACTTGCACCTCTTTGCTCTCTTTGGTGTACAGCACTTGGTAATCTCTCCCTTTGATTTGCATCACGCTAATTGGCGTTTTTTTGTTCTCATAATTACAATTTGAAAATCTAATTTTATATTAAGTTAACGAATCGGGTGCAAAATTAATAAAAAAGAGAAGTCTGTGCACTATGTATTACACGGATTGGCACGGATTTTTGTAGTTTCTGTGCGTATCACTTTTGTGTATGTCCGTGCGTATCATCCTTTTGTTTCCGTGAGTATCCGTCACTCAGAACGTAGCGAAGAATTCTTCTCTGTGCTCCTCTGTGCCAATCTGTGTAATCTGTGGTGCCCCTCTCCGTGAACTAGTGAAGCGTGTGTGTAGTCTGTATGTATAGGGTGAGGTACCGGAACCTATGGTTATATATGTAACACACCCTTTCTTTAAAAAGATAAGAAATGACGCGCGTGCGCGTGTATCTTACCTAATAGGCGTAATTCTTTGATATATAGTGTGATGATGTCTGCATTAAAAAAGATTATCATTTTATCAATCAGAATATTTTGTACTTTCATTTCTTGACGTTACCTTTGCGTTCATTAAACGGAACGTGTTATAAAACATTTCTTTCATCATAAACGTTTCGTTGATAACGGCTTATCGCAAGATAGCTTGAATATAACTATTTCGTCGCCTTCCTTCCGAGATGGTGGAGGGTTTTGAAATAAAATGAATGCATATAGCCTATTTAAAGTAACCGCATTACATTACTTGACCGGGAGGTACTTCGCTACTCCGGTGTCCCCCAATCATATTTTTTCGTGAACGAGAATGCAGAAATGCACTGGTATGCAGTGCGTGTCACCTATAGCCGAGAGCTTTTTTTCAAGGATTACCTGGATGCAGAGGGCATTGAAAACTATATTCCCATGCGCTATGAGTATGTCGTGAGGAAAGAGCGCCGCCTGCGCAAGCTTGTTCCTGCGGTCCATAACCTGGTCTTCGTCCGCTCCACCCGCGAGCGTATGGATGAAATAAAGAACAAACCGGGCATGAACATCCCTATCCGCTATATCATGGACCGCGAGACCCGCCAGCCCATCGTCATCCCGGACTCACAGATGCGCAGCTTCATCGCCGTGTCTGGCACCTACGACCAGGCTGTGCTCTATCTTGAACCCACCGAGCTGAACCTCTCCCAAGGAACCCGGGTACGTATCACCGGCGGCATCTTCGAAGGAGTGGAAGGGGTGTTTGTGCGTGTGCGCCATGACAGGAGGGTGGTGGTGAACATCGAGGGGGTGATGGCGGTGGCGACGACGTTTGTGCATGCGTCGCTGGTGGAGGAGATCGAATAATAATTTGTAACAATATTGCCCGAATCTTTGAAAAATAAAGCTGTCCATGGTGCGAAGTGGAGCTTTATCGATAACATATCCAATTCCGGTGTTACCTTTTTGGTAGGCCTGATATTGGCCCGTCTCTTGACTCCTGCCGAATATGGCATTATGGCCATGATAGCTATCTTCATAGCGGTGTCCAACTCCATTGTCGACAGTGGCTTCTCTAATGCACTGATACGGAAAGTACGTATTGAAAAGGTAGACTACAATACGGTTTTCTTGTTTAACTTGATAGTCAGTATTGTTTTATACATCCTTTTATATGTAGCTGCTCCCGCTATCAGTCTGTTTTTTAAAGAACCGGTTTTGATAGATGTGTTAAGGGTAATAGGGCTGATTCTGATTGTTAATGCATTGGGTATCATTCCCCGTACCATATTAGTAAGAGGTATTGATTTTAAGACACAGACCAAAGTATCCATAATCTCTTCTGTTTCAAGTGGATTGGTTGGCATAGGCATGGCTATAGTGGGCTTTGGAGTATGGAGTTTGGTGTGGCAACAGCTTTCCCGGCAGATTCTGAATTCTCTGTTTCTTTGGATATTCTGTAAATGGATGCCCCAATGGGAATTCTCCGTAAAAAGCTTCAAGGAAATGTTCGGCTTTGGCTATAAGCTCTTGTTGTCCGGATTATTGGATACTCTTTACAAGAATGTTTATTATGTGGTTATAGGCCGTTGTTACAGTTCTGCACAGTTGGGGCAATATACTCGTGCAGAGCAGTTCAATACGATATTTTCCAGTAATCTGACCAGTATTGTCCAGCGTGTCAGTTATCCGGTGCTTAGTTCCATTCAAGAAGAACCGGAGCGCTTGCGCGAAGCTTATCGGCAGATAATAAAGACTACAATGCTTGTGACATTCGCTTGCATGCTGGGACTTGCAGCTGTGGCTAAACCTTTGATTATAATTCTGATCGGTGAGAAATGGTTGACTGCTGTTTCCTTTCTGCAGATTATTTGTTTCAGTGGTATGCTTTATCCGCTTCATGCCATCAATCTGAATATCTTGCAGGTGAAAGGACGTTCGGACTTGTTTCTGAAATTAGAAATCATAAAGAAGACCATTGCGGTGTTTCCTATTCTGATAGGTATTTTTTATGGCATCGAATATATGCTGTGGGGGAGTGTCTTAACCTCTTTCATAGCCTATTTCTTAAATAGCCACTATTCTGCCGACTTGATACGCTATTCTACCATAGAACAAATCAAGGATGTGCTTCCGGTTTTTGCAGTTTCTTTGACAATTGCTGCTGTCATGTGGCTTTTTTCCTTATTGGATATATCCGTTTATATTCAATTGCCCATTCAGATTATTGTTGGTTTGACATTAGCTTTTGCTGTTTATGAAAGATTAAGATTACCAGAGTATCTTGAGGTAAAACGGCTTGGGTTGTCGGCTCTTCACAAAAAATAGAAATCAGTATATATTTTTATAGTAAGATGGAAAATAAAGTGATTACAGTTACTTCTCCATTACTTCCTTCGCTTGACGATTTCATTCCTTATTTACAGGATATTTGGAACCGTAAGTGGCTGACCAATAACGGTTATTATCATCAAGAATTGGAGAAAGCCTTGTGTGAATATTTGAAGGTGCCTTATATCAGTCTTTTTACCAATGGCACACTGCCTTTGATGTGTGCTCTGCAAGCATTGCGTATTACTGGTGAGGTGATAACAACTCCGTATAGCTTTGTAGCTACCACTCATGCTTTGTGGTGGAATGGAATCAAACCGGTATTTGTGGATATTGATCCAGAAACTTGTAACATTGATCCGGACAAAATAGAAGCGGCAATAACCCCCAAGACAACGGCGATTATGCCGGTACATGTTTATGGCAAGCCTTGTGATACAGAACGTATCCAAGCGATAGCGGACAAATACGGTTTAAAGGTCATTTATGATGCTGCCCATGCTTTTGGGGTAGAAGTTGCTGGAAAGTCAATTCTGAATGCCGGTGATATGTCAACCTTGAGTTTTCATGCGACCAAAGTTTACAATACGATTGAAGGTGGTGCTCTGATTTGCCATGATGAGAAGACTAAAAAGCGTATCGACTATTTGAAAAATTTCGGTTTTGCAGGGGAAACGACTGTCATAGCTCCGGGTATCAATGGCAAGATGGACGAAGTACGTAGTGCTTATGGTTTGTTGAATTTGAAACAAGTGGATGTAGCTATTGAAGCTCGTCGTCAAGTGGCTATCATGTATCGTAAAGGCTTGGAACATGTACCTGGTATCACTTTTATGGAAGATATGCCCGGAGTCCGTCATAATTACTCTTACTTTCCCATATTCGTGGATTCTGAGAAATATGGCATGACACGCGATGAACTTTATTTCAAGATGAAGGAACGGAATATATTGGGGCGTAGGTATTTCTATCCGTTGATAAGCGAATTTTCTACTTATCGAGGATTGGAATCGGCTAAGCCTGAGAATCTATTAGTAGCAAATCGGGTGGCAAATAGTGTAATATGTTTGCCTATATATAATTCTTTATCACAAATAGAAATCGATAGAGTAATATCGGTTATATCGAAATAATCTTTTTATGATTGGTAGTACGTCTTTTTTAACGGAAGAAGAAATAAAATCGTTAGGGTTTAAAAAATATGGAGATAATTTGAAAATTAGTCGTTTTGCTCATTTTTATACCCCTTCTACTATTGAAATAGGTAATAATGTCCGTATTGACGACTTTTGTATATTATCTGGGAATATTAAACTTGGATCAAATATTCATATTTCTGCTTATTGTGCACTTTATGGAGCCTATGGAATAACGATGTGTGATAATACAGGACTTTCTCCTCGTGCAACAATTTTTAGCTCAATGGATGATTTTAGTGGTGATTTTTTAATAGGTCCAATACATGATAAAAGCAAAATAAATGTTCAGGGTGGTTCCGTTTTGTTAGAAGAATATGTGCAAATTGGTTCAGGAAGTATATTGTTTCCAAAGTTGAAAATATCTAAGGGGTGTGTAGTTGGAGCTATGTCTTTGGTTAATAAAAGCCTTGATGAATGGGGGGTATATGCAGGAATACCTGTAAAAAAAATTAAAGAACGCCGTAGAGGATTATTGAATTTATAGTTTTATGAAGCCATTGGTAAGTATTATTTGCATTACTTATAATCAAGCTGAATATTTATCTTCATGCTTAGATAGTATTTTTTCTCAGCAGGTGGATTTTCAAGTAGAATTGATAATACATGATGATGCTTCTACAGATAGTACAACTGAAATAATTTCTCAGTATATCAAGAAATGCCCTTTTCAGATTAAAACTATTCTACAAAAAGAGAATCAATATTCTAAAGGAATTGATATTTTTTCAAAATATATATATCCTAAGGTCGAAGGTAAATATATTGCTATTTGTGAAGGAGATGATTATTGGACGGATTCTCGGAAACTATCTATTCAAATTAAAATGTTAGAAGCAAATCAATCTTTTTCGGCAACAGCTCATCAATCTACTGTTATATATGAAAAAGAAAATAGGGAACATTTGTTTTGTCTATTACGAAAGAATATAATAAAAATGGATGATGTTATGGGAAATCGTATTTTTCATACTGCATCTTTTGTTTTTAGAAGTGACATAATTCCCTTGCTTTCAATAGACATAATTCCTTTTGCTTATGATCGTTTTTTATTTCTAGTTTGTTCGTTTTATGGTGATATATATTATTTTTATGATAATATGTGTGTATATCGAAAGAGCGAAATAGGTATTACTAGTCATATAACTTATCAAATTCACAAACGGGATTTATTTGTCCCGAAAAAGTTGAAAGAAATAAATTCTAATTTTCCATATTATAGATATATGGCTTACGTTAATAAGGCTATGTTGTCTTCAGTGGATATCTCTCTCTGGAATTACATATGCCATTCTGTAACATTTTTGTTCTATTCTTTCTCATACTTTCCTAGAAATATTATGGATATATATAGGTGGGGGTATTTGACAGTTTGGTGGATGACTAAAGGTCGAAAATTTCGTATGAAATGAGTTTGATAGTATTCTGCTTTTTTACTCTCATATTTTTACTTTTAAAAAAAAGTAGAATGGATTTTTTATCAAAAAAATTCTTATATGTTTTTTTGTTTTGGTGGGGTGCATATTTATTTTGTTCTACATTTAATCCTTGCGACTTATTTCTTGTTTCAAATGAAACATACATTATATTGTTAGGGTATGTTGTTTCTTTTTTAATAGGTTTTAGTATATTTCCTATAAAATACAATCATTCAATTTATAAAAATAGAGCTAATATTTTAGCCATAAAAACTAATTGGTGGTATGTGTTAGCAGGAATATCAAGTATCATTATTCTATATAATTATATTTGTAAGTATTTGTTGTTGTTAGAGGTGGTAGGTGCAGATGAAGCAAGAGAGTCTCTTTTTGAATCTGGGCTTCTGTTTAGTACAAATTATGAGATATATTTATTTCAGTTTCTGTTTACTCCTTTTCAAACAATAGTGCAGTTCTTTTTAGCTTATTGTATAGTCTTCAAGAGCAAGTTTCCTCCTATATATTTAATGTTATTTGTTCTCTATTTTTTTCTTTATGGCTATTTAGGAGGAGGAAGGGCTAACTATCTAGCTCTCTTTTTATATGTTATATTGTTATTTGTACTAAGAACCCAGATTGCTTCAAAATTACATTGCAATATTCGAAAATATTCTTTCAAATTTACTTTTTTCCTTTTTTTCTTTTGTGCAATAATTTTTGTGATTGTTTCTATTCAAACTACATTGAGAAAAGGAGTCACTGATATAGATGGACAAACCATCCTTATGGGATTTGAAGAATTGTTGTCCCAATTTGTATGGTATATGTTGGGACCTATTAGAGCGTTAGATTATGCTTTTGAGTATCAGTATGATTCCTTTTTAGGCTTGTGGTATGGAAGAGCAACTGTTGGTGGATTTGATACACTTTTAAAGATGTTTATTCATGCGTTAGGAGGAAGTTATACAACCGCTAATCAAGTTATAGGTGGCTATCTTCAAGAACATCTAATAACTGTCGGTTATGGTATAACTTTCAATTTTGCTTATACAGCATTGATATTTTATTATTTAGATTTTGGTTACTTTGGAATATTGTTGTGGCCATTCTTTTTGGGAATAACAACTCGGTTTACTGTTTATAAGTTTCAGAAAAAAGCAACTTTCGCAAGATTGATATTAATGTTATTCTTTTTTTATACTGCAATATTTGCGACTTTTTCATGGACTTTTTATAAAACAGCTTCAGTAGTGTTAATTATATTACTAATTATATACCAGAAATATGAACAAAAAAGTTTATGTCGGCATGAGTGCTGATATTATTCATCCAGGGCATTTGAATATTATTCACGAGGCCCAGAAATATGGTTCTGTAACTGTTGGAGTATTGACAGATGCTGCTATTGCTAGTTATAAACGTTTGCCATATTTGACTTATGAACAGCGTTCGCTAATTGTGAAGAATTTGAAAGGCGTTGAAGAAGTGATTCCCCAAACAACTCTTGATTATGTTCCTAATTTAGAGTTGATAAAACCTGATTTTGTAGTTCATGGTGATGATTGGAAGGATGGTATTCAAAAAGAAACTCGTCAACGTGTCATAGATACAATTTCTAAATGGGGTGGTAAAGTGATAGATGTTCCTTATACAAAAGGTATATCTTCCACCCAGTTAAATACCCAGTTAAAGGAAATTGGTACTACCCCTGAAATTCGCTTGAAACGTCTAAAACGTCTGATTTCTGCCAAGAAAATTGTTCGAATATGTGAGTCTCATAGTGGATTAACAGGTTTAATTATCGAAAATACGAGTGTTGAGGTTAACGGTATTAAACGTGAGTTTGATGGAATGTGGTCTAGTAGTCTTACTGATTCTACCTCTAAAGGAAAACCGGATATTGAAGCTGTTGATTTGACTACCCGTCTTCATGATCTGAATGACGCTTTGGAATGTACAACTAAACCCGTAATTTTTGATGGAGATACAGGTGGAAAAATAGAGCATTTTGTATTTACAGTTCGTACTTTGGAGCGCTTAGGGATATCAGCAGTTATTATTGAAGATAAAATTGGTCTGAAGAAGAACTCGCTTTTTGGAACAGACGCTGTTCAAACCCAGGATACAATTGAAGGTTTTTGCGATAAGATAAAGGCTGGTAAGCGTGCTCAGATAACGGCTGATTTTATGATAATAGCTCGTATTGAGAGCTTTATTGCAGGTAAAGGTCTGGATGATGCAATGGAACGTGCATTAGCATATATTGAGGCTGGTGCTGATGGCATTATGATTCATAGTAAGGATAAATCGGGTAAGGATATTAGGGAGTTCTGTATGACTTTGCGTAAGAAGCATAAATCCATACCTATTGTGGTTGTTCCTACAACATATAATCATATAACAGAAGATGAATTAGCATCATGGGGAGTGAATGTAGTAATTTATGCCAATCATATGCTTAGAAGTGCATATCCCGCCATGCTAAATACAGCAAAGTCCATTTTGGCTAATGCCCGTTCATATGAAGCTAATGATTTATGTATGCCTGTCAAAGAAATATTAGAATTGATTCCGGGTACTAAATAACTTCGTTTATATTCTATTAATTTGAGATTCTTGTTATTATGATATCTTCAAAATTTTTCATTGATTCTCTTTGCTCCATGCAAATGGATTTCTTTACGGGAGTTCCCGATTCTTTATTGAAAAATGTGTGTGCATATATCACCGATCATTTTGTTACAGAACGAAATGTTATCGCGGCCAATGAGGGAGCTGCAGTTGGTTTAGCTGCAGGATATTATTTAGCCACAAAAAAAATACCAGTTGTTTATATGCAAAATTCCGGTCTTGGCAATGCTGTCAATCCTTTAATGTCATTAACGGATAAAGAAGTTTACAATATTCCTTTATTGTTACTTGTGGGATGGCGTGGCGAGCCAGGAGTAAAAGATGAGCCCCAGCATATTAAGCAGGGCAAAGTGACACTTCCTTTACTTGAAGCTATGGGTATAAAATATGCCATTATGTCTCAAAATGAAACAGAATTCTTATCTCAATTGAATTATGCCAATTTTTATATGAATGAGACACATGAACCTTTCGCTTTTGTAATTCCCAAAGGAACTTTTGAGGAGTATAAGCTTCAACAAGATGGAGAGGTGATATTACCTTTGAAAAGAGAGGCTGCTATTCAACTTATAGCTTCTTCATTGTCAAAAGAGGATATTATTGTCTCTACTACAGGTATGATATCACGTGAGTTATTTGAATACCGTACTTCTGCTTTTATGGAACATGAGAAGGATTTTTTGACAGTAGGTTCTATGGGGCATGCTTCTCAAATAGCATTAGGCATTGCTCTTGAGAAAAAAAAATGCAAAGTTTTTTGTTTCGATGGTGATGGATCAACTTTAATGCATATGGGATCGCTTGCAATAATAGGTTCCTTACATCCAGACAACTATGTACATGTTATTTTTAACAATGGGGCTCATGATTCTGTAGGTGGACAACCCACAGTTGCCTTTAATATTGATTTGTGTAAAATAGCTCAGGCTTGCGGTTATGAGGCAGCTTTATCTGTTTCAGACAGTGATAGCTTATGTGAAGCCCTTAAAAGAATTACGTATATGCATGGTCCTATTTTGTTAGAGGTTAAGGTAAGAAAAGGAGCACGTAAGGATTTGGGACGTCCGACTACTACTCCCTTACAAAATAAAGATACCTTTATGCTTTTCTTGAATAATCAATGATTTTATGGAGCAGCGTTGTTTTTTGGGAGAGTCTTCAATCGAAAATTTGCTCTTAGTTTTGAAGGAGTTTTCTTTTTCTCACCTTTTTTTGGTGCGTGGCAGAAACTCTTATGAGACTTGTGGTGCCAAATCTATTATGACTGCTGTTTTTAGTGAATTAGATTGTGAAGTAACGGAGTATTTTGATTTTGAAGAAAATCCTAAAATCGAAGATTTGGAAAGAGGGTTATTACTATTACGTAAGTACTCTTGTTCTGTCATTGTCGCTGTTGGTGGAGGTAGTGTATTGGATATGGCTAAACTACTTCGCTTTTTTTATTCTTATTCTGGTGAGCCTACAAGTGGTAAATTTGAAAAAGAGAAAGATTTGCTTCCATTGATAGTTCTTCCCACTACAGCCGGTACGGGAAGTGAGGCGACCCATTTTGCAGTATTGTATAAAAATAAAGTGAAATATTCTGTAGAACATAATGCTATTTTACCTGATGTTGCAATTGTATATCCCCCATTCACATACAATACTCCGAGGTATTTGACAGCTTGTGCAGGTTTTGATGCTTTGGCTCAGGCTATAGAGGCTTACTGGAATGCTTATGCTACAAAAGAGTCAGATGAATTTGCTAAGAGAGCAATTGAACTTTTGTGGCCTAATTTACCATTAGTTGTAAATTCTCCTACTAATAGTATGAGAAATAAAGTGTCGGAGGGGGCTTATTGGGCTGGTCGTGCTATAAATATCACTAAAACGACTGCGCCTCATGCTTTCTCTTATTCATTTACAACTTATTATGGGTATCCACATGGGCATGCAGTAGCAATGACATTTCCTTTTTTTTGGTCAATAAATATGGATATACATAGAATTAGAAAAAATATATCCCCATCTCTGTATAAACAAAAGATTGAATATTTAAAAAATCTGTGTAATATTGATATTGGTGACTATATAGAAAAAAGAATTTTATTGCCATTGAAGTTGCCGGAAAATTTTAATAAGTATTTCATTTTAGAGAGTGTAAATAGGCAGCGATTGCAAAATAATCCAGTGGACTTAGATGATTTTAGTGAATTGTTTTGAAACATATTATGAAGGAGTTGTCTTGTGATGAATTTAAGCAAATTCAGATACAAATATTGAGTGAAATAAAAATATTTTGTGAAAAAAATGGGTTGAATTATTATTTAGCGTATGGAACTTTATTGGGAGCTGTGAGGCATCAAGGTTTTATTCCTTGGGATGATGATATTGATATAGTAATGCCTCGTATTGATTATTTAAAATTTGAAAAGTTATTTAAACATGATAGATTCGAATTTCTTTCAATAAGTAAGGATGCTACTTATCCTTATCATTTTGGAAAAGTTTTAGATAAAAATACAATATTAGTAGACGATTCTTCCTCTTCCTATGATATCGGGGTTAATATAGATGTTTTCCCGATAGATGGTCTGCCAAGTTCAGAAATGAGAAAAAGAATACATTGTCATTTTGTTTGGTTTTTGCAAAATATTGCAACTCTTAAATTAATGAAATATGTGAGAAAAAGAGGAATGATTAAAAATATCATTCTTGCATTCTTGAAATTTATTTTTATTCCCTTTCCATTATATACAGTTTTAAAAGCTATAAACAACTATGCAATGAAATATTCTATGGAGAAATCATCAGAATATCTTTTGGAGGGAGCTTATAAGAATAGGGAGGTCGTTTGTGCTTCTATTTTTCAAAGTAAAATGAATGTTGTGTTTGAAAATGAGTCTTATAGTGCACCTGTTGGGACAAATTCATGGCTTATGCAACTCTATGGAAATTATATGGAAATGCCCCCTGTTGAAAGACGGATTTCAACGCATAATTATAAAGTATTGCAGAAATGAATCAGAAAGAAAAAGAATGGTTAGCATCCTTATTACTTGTACGGGATATATTGGATAGATTCTCTATAAAATATATTTTAGATACAGGTACATTATTGGGTGCAGTCCGAGACAGAGCATTTATTCCTTGGGATGATGATATTGATATCGCAATAATTGATTTCTTATTTGATAAACATTTAGCGAAAACAATAGGAAGAGAGCTCTATTTAGTAGGGTTTGATGTAATTATTACTGCAAATACAGTTCATCTACGTCGTTGTAATTGCGAAATAAATTTGAAATCATATTTGCGAAATGGTACTTTTTATAATTCAACAATGACAAAAGTAGAAGGATCTGATTTATTATATTCAATTTATAACTGTTTAAGACGACTTGCTCTTTATAGAAACTCTCATTCTTTTTCTCGTCAAGTAGTGAATTTTATTTATTTTATAATTTCGTTTATGAACTATTTAGGTGGGGCTTTTTTGCAGGATTTACTTATAGCTAAATCTAAACCTAAAATTCGTAAGATTGTAATTCCTGCCTATTTGTTGTCGAATACAAAAGATATTCTCTTTTATGATGAGTATTTTAAAGTTCCAATTGATGTGAATGAATATTTGACTTTACGATATGGCAAGAATTGGAATATTCCTAATAGAAATTATAATTATATAACAGATGATTTATCCCTAAAATAGTTTTAATCTTTATGCTTACTCTTCTTCAAATTAGTATAGAGGTGAATTCTGGTTCTGTAGGACGTATTGCTGAACAAATAGGGCAAGTAGCTCTTGCACATGGTTGGAAGAGTTATATAACTTATGCTCGTAATCATTTGCCTAGTCAATCTATGACTATTAAAATAGGTACAAAATGGGATGTGTATTGGCATGGAATTATGACACGTTTGTTTGATACTCATTGTCTTCACTCTACTCGAGCCACTAGAAGATTAATACAACAGATTGAGGAAATTCATCCTGATATTATTCAACTTCATCACATTCATGGGTATTTTTTGAATATGGAGGTTTTATTTAAGTATTTATCTTCTATTTCTACACCTGTGGTATGGGTTTTTCATGACTGTTGGTCAATGACTGGGCATTGTGCTCATTTTGACTATGTCGGATGTGAGAAATGGTTGACGCATTGTGAGACTTGCGTACAAAAGAAAATATATCCTGGAAGTGTATTAATAGATAGGTCTTTTAAAAATTATGAACTAAAAAAAAAGTTGTTTACATCTATGGAAAATTTGACTATTGTGCCGGTATCACAGTGGCTAGGAATGATTGTAAAGAAATCATTCTTGAAAAATTATCCAATAAATGTAATTCAAAATGGAATTGATCTAAAACTTTTTTCTCCTCAATCCTTGCAGAGTGTATGTGCCATGAGAAATAAATTGGGATTAGCAGAGCAAACTAGTGTTTTATTAGGAGTAGCTAGTATTTGGGATAAACGCAAGGGGCTTGAGGATTTCGTTCAATTGTATAACATGATTTCTGAAGATTGGGTTATTGTTTTAGTGGGATTATCAAAAACACAGTTGAAAGAAATCCCCGATGGCATAATTGGAATTGAGAGAACTGAAAATGTTACTCAATTAGCTACTTTGTACACTTTAGCTTCTGTCTTTATTAACCCAACTTGGGAAGATACATTTCCAACAACAAATCTAGAATCTTTAGCTTGTGGAACACCTGTCATTACATATCGGACTGGCGGAAGTGTTGAGTCTGTATCAGATGAAACTGGATATATTGTAGAAAAAGGGGATATAAAAGGCATAAAGAGGGCTGTAGCTGAAATAGTAAAGCGAGGAAAAGAAGTTTATCATCATATATGTCGAAAACGAGCTGTTAAATATTATGATAAAAATGAACGCTTTGAAGATTATATAAAATTGTATGATACTTTGTTAAAGTAGAAAAGAGTATGGATAAAAATTACCAAGTATGTACCCATTGTGTAATGGATACGACTGATTCTAATCTGACTTTTGATGAAAATGGTGTATGTGACAGATGCCGAGAGTATGAACAACATATATTACCTTGGTGGAACCATGGCAAAGGCCACGAAGTTGAGTTGAAAGCCATTTTGGAGCAAGTAAGAATCTCAGGAAAAGGTAAAAAATACGATTGTATTTTAGGACTGAGTGGTGGATTGGATAGTTGTTATATGCTGCATCTTGCAGTCAAAGAGTGGGGGCTTCGTCCCTTTGTGTTTCATATTGATGCCGGATGGAATCTGCCTGTAGCAGAAGAGAATATTAAAAAGCTCTGTGATAAACTGAATGTCCATCTTCATATTCAGAAGTTGGATTTTGAAGAGTTGAAGCAGATGCAGATTGCATTTTTCAAGACCGGACATGCCGGGTTGGATGTTCCTCAAGACCATGCTTTCATTGCTCAAATAGATAAATATTCGGAAGAATTGGGTGTGAAATACATTTTGAATGGTTATAATATTTGTACTGAAATTGTTGCTGACCCAGACTCTTGGTTTGATGGTGCAGGACCTACGGCAGATAAAACCTATGTAAAGGATGTATTAAAAAAGCACGGCAATGTGAAGACTAAGAATTATATTTATACTACAGGTTTTAAACATAAATTTGTTCTTCCATACATAAAAGGAGTAAAGACGTTGCAACTCCTAAATTATGTTCCTTTTACAAAAGCTGAAATGTTGGCAACCCTTCAACGTGAATATGATTATCAACCTTATGGGCAAAAACATTTTGAGGATTTGCTTACTAAGTTTCTAGAGGCTTGGTGGCTTCCTACTCGGTTTGGCTATGATATTCGTAGGGCGCAATTATCAAGTTTGATTATTACGGGACAAATGAGCCGTGAAGAAGCTCTTGAAATTTTAAAGAATCCTCCTGCTTCTGATGAGGAGTGTAAAAAGATGTTTGATGAAGTGGCAGAGAAACTGGCTATTAGTAAGGAAGAACTAATGTCATATCATAAATTGCCGAAAAAATACTTGCACTATAAGAATAATGCCTGGGCATTTAAGATTGGTATTAGACTTTATCAACTATTGGGATTGGATAAAAGAATTAGAAAATAGGAAAAATATTAGTGAGTTATGTCTATATTCAAGGACAAAGTTTTATTAATCACCGGAGGCACCGGATCTTTTGGTAACGCTGTATTGCGTCGTTTTCTTGATAGTGACATCAAGGAAATCCGTATTTTTAGCCGTGACGAGAAAAAGCAGGATGACATGCGTCATCACCTGCAAAATCCCAAAGTAAAATTCTACATTGGTAATGTCCGTGACCGCCAGTCTGTGGACGGTGCCATGATGGGAGTGGATTATGTGTTTTCCGCCGCCGCCTTGAAGCAGGTTCCCAGTTGCGAGTTTTTCCCGTTGCAGGCTGTGCAGACCAATGTGATCGGTACCGACAATGTACTGGAATCCGCCATAGCGCATGGTGTAAAGAATGTAGTAGTGCTTTCTACCGACAAGGCTGCCTATCCCATCAATGCCATGGGCATCAGCAAGGCCATGATGGAGAAGGTTGCCATAGCCAAGGGCCGTGCGCTGGGTGAAGAGGCAGGAACGACCATCTGCTGCACCCGTTACGGCAATGTGATGGCAAGCCGCGGTTCTGTAATACCGTTGTGGGTGGAGCAGATAAAGAACGGCAGGCCCATTACGGTAACGGACCCCAACATGACCCGCTTCATGATGACGCTGGACGATGCCGTGGATTTGGTAATCTATGCGTTTGAACACGGGCATAACGGTGACCTGTTCGTGCAGAAGGCTCCTGCCGCCACCTTGGATGTACTGGCGCAGGCCTTGAAGGAAACATACGCGCAGGTTGATCCGAAATACGGTGAGACGGAGGTGAAGACCATCGGCACGCGCCACGGCGAGAAACTGTATGAGACACTGGTAACCCGCGAAGAGATGGCAAAGGCTGTCGACATGGGCGACTACTACCGCATCCCCTGCGACACCCGTGACCTGAACTATGACAAGTTCTTCACGGAAGGCAATGAGGATATTGCCCGTATAGAGGACTATCACAGCCATAACACCGCCCGCCTGGATGTGGAGGGCATGAAAAATCTTCTTTTGAAACTCCGCTTCATCCGTGAAGACCTCGGAATGGAGGAAAAGGCGAAGAGCGCGGAAATCAAGAGTGAATAAGTCTTTAATTTGAATAATACAACAGGAAAGAAAGAGGGAATGTATTGTTCCTTTAGAAAAAAAAACTATCTTTGCCATATTGAAACTAATAATTGAGAATATGGCAGCAACAGTATTAAATTCAGTTCAACAACATCTTTTGAAGATGTTTGCTTTTGATGGTTCGGAGGAGCGATTGAATGAAGTTAAAGAAGTGTTGACCAAATATTTTTCTCAGAAGTTAGATGACCGCTTGAATGACTTATGGGATTCGGGAGTTTTAAACCAAGAAAAACTTGATGAACTGAGAAAAATTGATGTCCGTACACTTCCGAAGAGATGAATAGAATTGTATTAGATACAAATAGCTTGATACAGTGCATTTCTCCCAAAAGCAGGTACCGTAAGATTTGGGATTGCTTTTTGGATGGAACGAATCAGTTATGCGTTTCTGATGAAATTCTTAATGAATATGAGGAAATATTAGAACGTTTGGCAGGTGTGGAAATAGCTAAGCTGGTGATTGATGTCATTCTCAATAATCCTTATACTTTGTTCTTTACTCCTTATTATAACTTCAATCTGATAAAATCAGATCCGGATGATAATAAGTTTGTGGACTGTGCAGTTGTGGCTAATGCCAAGTTTATTGTTACGGAAGATCATCATTTTCATATATTGAAGCAATATAATTTCCCAAAAGTAAGTTTTATAGGTTTGGATGATTTCTGTCATTCACTATGAATATCTTCTCTTTTCTGTGACAAACAGAACCCATTAGTTTATGAAAATCTTAGTAACCGGCTCCCGAGGGTTCGTCGGCCGGAACCTTGTATCCCAGCTGCACAACATCCGTGACGGGAAAGCCCGTAATTACGGCATTGCAGGTGAGGAACTTACTATTTACGAGTATGACATGGACAGTGACCCTGCCGAACTGGATGTCTATTGCAGACAAGCTGACTTTGTCTTCAATCTGGCAGGCGTGAACCGTCCCCAGGATGCGTCTGAGTTTATGAAAGGGAACTTCGGCTTCGCCTCCATGCTGCTTGATACATTGAGGAAGTACGGAAATACTTGTCCGGTAATGATTTCCTCTTCCACGCAGGCCGCACTCGACAACCCTTACGGTGAATCGAAGCGGGCAGGGGAGCAACTGTTGTTCGAGTACTCCAGGGAAACGGGTGCAAGGGTACTGGTGTACCGCTTCCCGAATGTTTTCGGCAAATGGTGCCGCCCCAACTATAACAGTGCGGTGGCCACTTTCTGCAACAATATCGCCCATGACTTGCCCATCCGGGTGAACGACCCTTCGGTGGTGATGCATCTGGTTTACATAGACGATGTGGTGGACGAGCTTGTCTCTGCCCTGAGCGGCAGGGAACACCGCAACGGGGATTATTGCGAAGTGCCCGTAGTACATACCGTTACCTTGGGCGGCATTGTGGAACTGATAAGGTCTTTCAGGCAAATGCCCGGTACCTTGTCCGTTCCGGATTTGAGCGATGCCTTTACAAAGAAACTCTATTCCACATACCTCTCATACCTGCCTGAAGAACGGTTCAGCTATCCCTTGAAGATGAATGTGGACGACCGTGGCAGTTTTACGGAGATTATCCGTACTTCCGACCGCGGGCAGTTCTCGGTGAACATCTCCAAGCCGGGCGTTACGAAAGGCCAGCACTGGCACCATACCAAGAACGAGAAGTTTGTGGTGGTGAGCGGACACGGTCTGATACAGCTCCGCAAGATAGGTACGGAGGATGTTGTCAGCTTCGAGGTAAGCGGCGGGAGGATGGAGGTCGTGGAGATGATTCCCGGCTATACGCACAACATTGTCAACCTTTCGGAAACGGAAGACCTGGTGACCTTCATGTGGTGCAACGAGTGTTTCGACCCGGCACGTCCGGACACTTATTCTGAAAAAGTCTGAAACGAGTTAAAGAATATAGGAACAGATGGAACTAAAATTGGATTATTCGCAAGTCAGGTTTCAGGAGAACGGCAGACTGAAACTTCTGATTATAGTGGGCACCCGTCCGGAAATCATCCGCCTGGCGGCTGTCATCAACAAATGCCGCAGTTATTTTGACTGTCTTCTGGCCCACACCGGCCAGAATTACGACTATAACCTGAACGGTGTCTTCTTCCGTGACCTGAAGCTGAAAGACCCCGATGTGTATATGGATGCCGTCGGCGATGACCTCGGTGCCACGATGGGGAATATTATCAACGCCAGCTACAAGCTGATGGTGCAGGTGAAACCTGATGCCGTGCTGGTGTTGGGAGACACGAACTCCTGCCTGAGCGTGATAGGCGCGAAACGTCTGCATATCCCCATCTTCCATATGGAGGCAGGCAACCGCTGCTTTGACGAGTGCCTGCCTGAGGAGACCAACCGTCGTATTGTGGACGTCGTTTCCGATGTGAACCTCTGCTATTCGGAGCATGCCCGCAGATACCTGAACGCTTCGGGCGTGGCGAAAGAACGTACATACGTAACCGGTTCGCCCATGGCGGAAGTCCTGCATGAGAATTTGTCCGAAATAGAGTCCAGCGATATTCACCAGAGATTGCATCTCCAGAAAGGTAAATACATCCTGCTCTCCGCGCATCGGGAAGAGAACATTGACACGGAGAAGAACTTCCTGTCCCTTTTCAGCGCGGTTAACGCTATGGCCGAGAAATATGACATGCCCATACTTTACAGTTGTCATCCCCGTAGCAGGAAACGTCTGGAATCAAGCGGCTTTGCACTTGACAGACGTGTGATTCAGCATGAACCTCTCGGTTTCCACGACTACAACTGCCTGCAGATGAACGCCTATGCCGTTGTGAGTGACAGCGGCACCTTGCCTGAGGAGAGCAGTTTCTTCACTTCTGTGGGGCATCCTTTCCCGGCTGTATGCATCCGTACGAGTACGGAGCGTCCCGAGGCTCTTGACAAGGGAACCTTTATCCTGGCCGGCATTGACGGGAAATCCTTGCTTCAGGCTGTAGATACTGCTGTGGAGATGAACAGGAACGAGGACGATGGCCTGCCGGTGCCCAATTATACGGATGAGAATGTATCGGCCAAGGTTGTGAAGATAATCCAGAGCTATACGGGGGTGGTGAACAAGATGGTTTGGAGAAAATAATGGTGAGACATGCCTAAGAAAATCTTGATACATAGCCTGATTTTCAGTCCGGATGGAGTTTCGACAGCCTATCTTTATAATGATATTGCTCTGAAATTCCAAGAAAACGGTTATGAAGTATTGGTATTGACAACTACGCCTCATTACAATGTTGTGGAATCACAACTGGCAGCACAACCTCTGAAATGGAAGGTTTGGGGGATTTGTAAAGAAAGCTGTTTTCATGGAATCAGAGTTCTTCATGTACCCCAGAAGAAATTCAGAAATACATTTCTGCGTGTCCTGGGATTTGTCTATTGGCATATTATCTCTTTCCTGATTGGTTTGTTCCAGAGAAATATAGATGTCATACTGTCACCTTCCCCTCCTTTGACTATCGGTGTAATCAACATTTGGCTGGCGAAAATCAAGGGATGTAAAACCATATATAATGTGCAGGAAATATATCCTGACATCTTGAAACGAAAGGACGGGCTTGTTATAGAACAGCTACGTAGGATGGAACGGTATGTTTATAATAACTCAACGGCCATAACGACAATAGACCAGGTATTTTATAATGTAATAGCCGGAAGGTTTAAGGATAAGTCCAAGCTTTGTATAATACCTAATTTTGTAGATACAGAATTGTATAATTCTCAGGGTGGAAATGTAGAATGTCTGAATCCCCATTTTTTCCCTGCCACAGATTCTTTGAAATTGCTTTATGCCGGGAATATTGGTTATGCCCAGGATTGGGAGCCCTTAATTTGTCTGGCAGAAAAGACGAAAGGGGTTTCCATTGAATACTTTATCATCGGTGAGGGAGTCATGAAACCCGTTCTTGAGGAGAAAGTACGTGAGTTGGAGCTGGATAATGTGCATATTTTGCCCTATCAGCCCAGAAGTTTGATGCCGTCCATTCTTGCCTATTCAGACATCCAGTTTATTTTCATGAACCCTGAAATGGAGATGCAGGGATTCCCTTCCAAGGTTTATACAATCATGGCATGTGGTAGGCCTTTATTGGTCTGCTCGGGAAAGGATACGCCTATCATCAATTTCCTGCAGGAACATGGCTGTGCAAAATTGATTACAGAGAAGAGTTTGGAAAAGAAGGTGGGAGAAATGGCGGATTGGCTGAATTCCGTCTCAAAAAGTGAACTGGCTTTACTGGGTCGAAATGGTGTGGAGGTGATTAAGCGATTATATTCCAAGGATGTGGTAACTCAAAAATATGTAGACTTGGTTGAAACTTTATGAACATACGATATTTATCAGTCAATGATTAGGATAACTTGATATTTCCGGGTATCTTTGTGGAAAGATTGGATGTATGAGGAAGATTAAGCCATATAAGGAACAAGAACCGATGGTACCGAATGTTGGTGAACCGGTAGTTGTATATACGGGTAATGAGAATAATCCGAATATCGTTACGGAAGGACGTGATGACATTAGGCATGCTATTTCCGGTGAAGAATTATTGGATAGGCTTTGCCCTCGTATAAAGGCTTTGTTTGGATGAGAGTCGTATTATTCGCTTCCGAAGTAGAGGAGGATTTGTATGGGCTTATAAAAATACTTGTTGAGAAGGAGTATTTGGGTACTTATCCTTTTGCTATTTCTTATGTGGAAGAACTGATAGCTGATATTCAACAGAACATTCATTCTAAATTAAAAAAGAAAGCGCCCGCTTTTTTTGAGCGTTATGGTAAGGATATGTATTACATCACTTATCAACGTAATTCTAATACGACGTGGTATGTTTTTTTCTCTCTCATTGGAGATACTTATTTTATTAAATACATAACTAATAACCACATTTCCGGTCAGTATATTTTTTAGCATATTTCAATGAACATACTTATCACTGGAATCCACGGCTTTGTGGGGTCTAATCTCGTTGTTGCCCTAAAGGAACGTCATAGCCTTTACGGGCTGGATATTGTCGCTCCTGAAAAGGAGGGGGTGGTAAAGACTTTTTTCTGGAAGGATATTGAACCGGCTTCTTTTTCGATGCGGAATCTTCCTGAATTCGATGCCATTATTCATCTGGCTGGTAAAGCCCATGACACGAAGAACCGGTCCGCTGCCCAAGCCTATTTTGATATCAATATGGGATTGACCCAAAAGATATTTGATTTCTTTCTGGAATCGTCTGCGAAGAAGTTTGTATTCTTCAGTTCTGTGAAAGCCGCTGCAGACAGTGTGGTGGGTGATATGCTGACTGAAGATGTGGTGCCTGCTCCGATAGGACCGTATGGGGAGAGCAAGATAGCTGCCGAGAATTATATTCTTGGCAAGTTGAATGTTGAAAATGGAGAATTGAAAGTTAATCCGTATGATGACAAAAAGGTCTATATCCTGCGTCCTTGCATGATTCATGGTCCCGGCAATAAAGGCAATCTGAATCTTCTTTATAATGTGGTGAGGAAAGGCATCCCTTGGCCTTTGGGAGCTTTTGAGAACAGAAGGTCTTTTACTTCGATAGACAATCTCTGCTACGTGTTGGAAGGGCTGTTGACTAAGGAGGTGGCGAGTGGTATCTACCACATGGGAGATGACGAGGCCTTGTCCACGAATGAGCTGATAGCTTTGATGTGTCGGGCTTTGGAGCGTAAGCCGCATATCTGGAAGATAAACAGAGGACTGATGGAATTCTGTGCCCGGCTTGGGACTCTGCTCCATTTGCCTTTGAATACAGAGCGTCTGCGCAAGTTGACAGAGAATTATGTGGTGAGTAATGCGAAGATAAAGGCTGCCCTGGGAATTGACAGAATGCCGGTGAGGGCAGAGGAGGGGATAGTGAGAACGATAAAATCGTTCTCAAATTAAAAGTTAAGAATTAAAAATTGATAATTAAAAATTAAAGAGGAAAATACTGTTATGTATTATCTGCTAATACTGGTTCTGCTGTTTTTAGCAGAACTTTTTTATTTTAGAGTGGCTGATAGGTGCAATATCATCGACAAGCCCAATGAGCGGAGTTCTCATACGAAAGTGACTTTACGCGGTGGTGGGATTATTTTCTATTTCGGAGCGTTGGCCTATTTCCTGACGAGTGGCTTTGAATATCCCTGGTTCCTGCTTGCCTTGACACTGGTGACGTTCATCAGCTTCGTGGACGATATAAAATCCACCGGACAGATGACAAGGCTGCTTTTTCATTTCTCTGCTATGGCTATGATGTTTTATCAGTGGGGACTTTTCTCCTTGTCCTGGTGGTGGATAGTCATAGCCTTGATAGTCTGTACGGGCATCATCAATGCCTACAACTTTATGGATGGCATTAACGGCATAACCGGTGGTTATTCTCTGGTTATTCTTGCTGCGTTGGCCTATATCAATAAGGAGGTGGTTACTTTTGTGGAAGCGGATTTCATCTATACCGTTATCTGTTCCGTTCTAGTCTTCTGTTTCTTCAATTTCCGCAAGCGTGCTAAATGCTTTGCCGGTGATGTGGGGTCGGTGAGCATTGCCTTTATCCTTCTTTTCCTGATAGGCAGGCTCATCATTGAAACGGAAGATTTCAGTTGGATAGTCCTTTTATCCGTTTATGGTGTGGATAGTGTACTGACTATCATTCACCGCCTGATGCTTCATGAGAATATCGGGCTGCCGCATCGCAAACATCTGTATCAGATTATGGCGAATGAGCTGAAGATTCCTCATGTCATAGTCTCTCTGGCCTATATGACAATACAGACTTTTATAATAGTAGGATATATTTATTACCAACGGTATGGCTATATCTTCTTGATAGGGTGTATCTTACTGTTGAGCGCAATATACGTACTCTTCATGAAAAAGTATTTTTCAAGACATATCTCTTGAATTACTGTCTTCCATTATACAATTTCCACGGTCACCTGAATACCCAAAGCTTTGGCAATACGCTCGATATCACGCTTCTTTGTTTTTGTATTGCTGCAGGTCATAAGAAACCGTCCGTTGCCTAATGGTTTTTGAGCGCGCTGGTATTTCTCATGAAGTGTGTTTGATATCAAGGGAATCTTGCATACCTTGATATTTAAAGATTGCACTTGTTCCACACCTACTGTCATCACAAATTGCCGGAAAGTCTCGGCTGCTTGTGTTTCTTGAATTACTTTCCCATTACCAAAAGTAATTTTTAACCGGGATATTGGAGTATTGCTTTCCGTATCATTGGTTACTTGGTATAGTTTCTTTGCTGCTTCAAGAAATCTTGGAAATAATGTTCCCCACTGGTTGTTGACAACAATTTTTGTTCCGTCTGCCAATAAAATAACTTCATCAGGCTTAAGAAAGTAACGTTTCTTTAAATCGGGATGAGATTTGATTTTTTCTTGGACTTCTATCAAGGTACGTATTACACCTAATACTTTCAAATTATAGTCATAAAAAATGAATCGGGCGGTGTACAATAAAAACAAATAGTCCCGGATTCTTTGTCAAGAATCCGGGACTATTTGTTTTTATCGTTTTTGAGGGGCTTTACTTAGCCGGCTTCAACCATTTGTCCAGCCATTCAAAGAAGGTACGTTGCCACAGCACGCCATTCTGAGGTTTCAGTACCCAGTGGTTTTCGTCCGGATAGATAAGCAGTTCGGCAGGAACGCCACGCATCACGGCTGCATCGAAGGCGGCCATTGCCTGGTTGGCAAGGATGCGGAAGTCCTTCTCTCCGTGGATGCAGAGGATAGGGGTGTCCCATTTGTCGACGAAGAGATGCGGGGAGTTGGCAAAAGTGCGTTGTGCCGTAGCGTTGTTCTTTTCCCAATAAGCGCCGCCCATATCCCAGTTGGCAAACCATTTCTCTTCCGTTTCCAGATATTGCATTTCCATGTTGAAGATACCGTCGTGTGCGATGAATGCCTTGAAGCGTTTGTCATGGTGTCCGGCAAGCCAATATACGGAGAAACCTCCGAAGCTGGCACCTACGCAACCCAGGCGGTCTTTGTCGACGAAAGGTTCTTTCGCCATTTCGTCAATGGCAGTGAAGTAGTCCTTCATGCACTGGCCGCCATAATCACCGCTGATGGCTTCGTTCCACTCTACACCGAAGCCCGGAAGACCACGACGGTTGGGAGCTACGATGATATAGTCGTTTGCCGCCATAATCTGGAAATTCCAACGGTAGCTCCAGAACTGGCTGACGGGACTCTGAGGACCACCTTCACAGAAGAGGAGGGTGGGGTACTTCTTGTTAGGGTCGAACTGCGGAGGATAAATCACCCAGGTCAGCATCTGCTTGCCGTCGGTGGTCTTCATCCAGCGGGCTTCCACCTTACCCATCTCCAGCTGGTCGTAAATCTGCTTGTTTTCTGTGGTCAGTTGCACTGCTTCTGCAAAAGCGTCGCCGTTGCGTGCACTGTTTACGGCATAGATTTCGTCGCCCATGCTCATGGAGTGGCGTTTGGCGATAATCTTGTCTCCGCAAAGGGCAAGCGAAGCATAGTCGTACATGCCGTCGGTGAGCTGGGTAAGCTTGTCGTTTCCGGCAAGGTCGATGTTGTAAATCTGTGTCTCGCCATGCCATACACCGATGAAGTAGATGCTCTGGGAATCTTTGTTCCACAAGAAGGCGTCCACGTTCGATTCGAAAGCTTTGCTTACAAAACGTTTCTCGCCGGTCTCGAGGTTCATGATAAACAAGCGGTTCAAGTCGGCTTCGTAGCCGTCACGCTCCATGCTCTGCCAGGCGATGTATTTGCCGTCGGGAGAGTATTGGGGATTCGTATCATATCCCTTGTTTTCTTCCGTGATGTTTTTGGTTTCCTTGGAGGCAAGGTCGTAGATATAAATGTCGGAGTTGGTGGAAATGGCATACGCCAGTCCGGTTTTCTTACGGCATGTATAGGCCACCTTATCAGAAGACGGGCTCCATGCCAGCTGCTCGATACCGCCCCAGGGCTTCATCGGGCTTTCGTATGGCTCTCCCTCAAGAATATCAGTGACATTGCTGATGGCATTGCCGTCGAAATCAGCAACAAACGGATGGGGAGCAGTAGTCACCCATTCATCCCAATGCTTGTACATCAGGTCGGTAACGATGATGCCGGTGGCTTTAGGAAGGTCCGGATGTTTGTCTGCCGTACTCTTCACGGTCTTTACCTGGGCAATGAAAAGGAGTTTCTTGCCGTCGGGCGAGAAAGAGAACCCTTCGATGTCTCCCTCGTATTGAGTCAGCTGCTTGCGTCCGCTGCCGTCGGGATTCATTTCCCATACCTGGCTGCTGCCGCTTTCGTTGCAGAGGAAGGCAAGCTTCTTGCCGTCCTTGAACCATGTGGGCTGTCCTTCTTGCCAGGCGTCATGCGTTATCTGGGTATTGCCACTACCGTCGGCATTCATGACGAAGACTTCGCTGTTACTCTTGTTCTGGGGCACGCTGTAATAGGATACCGTGTAGGCAATTTGCTTTTCGTCGGGAGATACGGCTACACTGCCGATACGTCCCATCGCCCAGAGTGCCTCGGGTGTCATACGCTTTCCTTCAATCTTGATGTCCGACCGCTGGATGAGCGCTGCTGCGTCCTGCTGCTGTCCGGCATCTTTTGTTCCTCCGCAGGAGGCCAATGTCATGGCTGCTGACATAAGTAGTAGATTTACTTGTTTCATATATGTTTTTTGTTTCGGTTATTTCAATGCAAAGATACTAAATTTTCCTTCCTTGCCAATTCCCACGTTTGATATATAGCCAGCAGAAAATGAGAATAAAGCTGGAATAAACCATTTCCGAGGTCCAGCAGATGGCCACGTCGAGTTGCAGAATCAGAATAATGTAGGTGATATAGGCTGTGTAGATGACCAGCGTTGCCAGCTCCATGCCCAATGCAGTACGCGTATTGCCGGTTCCGGAAACTGCCTGGAAATAGACATTGGCAGGAACCAGGAACAGATAGGTGGAGCACATCACCCAAAGCGAATGCACGGCAGCATCCTGCAGGTCGGGTATGTCGGTATAAATTCCCAGAATCAGCTTGGGGAACAGCGCGAAAAGCAATGCCAGCGGAAGTACGAAAACGTAGGCTATGCGTACATGTTGCCGGATAGTGCCTGCCACGCAATCGGAGTGGCCTGCACCGATGAGGTTGCTGACCAATGAACCGCAGGTAGAGGCAAATGCCATGAGTACCATGAACAGTATGCCGGACACGTTGCGGACAATGTTGGTCACTGCCAGCGAGCGCTCTCCCAGATGCTCCACATAAAGGAAGAACAAGAACCAGGTGGAGAGGGAGAAGAAATTCTGTATCATGGTCCAGAAAGAGACGTTCAGCATCCGTTTCAATACGTCCAGCCGGAACTTCGGAATACGGTCCAGCCCGTACTTGCAGCAGTCGATACGGCTACGGGTATAGAGGATGAAGAATAACAGCGAAACCAGCTCGGCCAATGAGGAGCCGATGGCAGCTCCGGCAATGCCGAGTGCAGGAAAACCGAATTTACCGAAAATCAGGATATAGTTGAATACGACATTGCTCAACACCATGACGATGGAGTTCAGTGTCAGTGTCTTGGTCTGGGTGGTTCCCAAGAAAAAGGCACGGAACATGACTGCGCTGAACGAGAAGAAGGCACCGAATACACGCCAATGCAGGTAGCTGGTGGCTGCTTCGTAGATATGTTCCGAGGCTACGATGCGTTTCAGGATAATCGGCGAGAAGCAATAGGACAGCAGGAACATGACTGTCGCCATCCCGACTTGGAAATAGATGCCCTGATAGAACAAGTCACCGATTTCCTTATACTGCTGTTCGCCGTTGCGCCGGGCAATGAGTATCTGTGCCCCGATGCTGAAACCGAAGGCAACCATGAAGATGACCATGTAGAAGACACCGGCGATGGCAGATGCTCCCAGCTCGACTTCGCCCACACGTCCGAGGAAGGCGGTGTCCGTCATACCTATCAGTTGCTCCATAAGGAGGCTGATTAGGATGGGGTAGGCTATAAGCCAGATTTGTTTGTAGGTGTATTTAGTCTGCATAATTTAGAGTCTGTGATTTTTTCATTGGCGTAAGGATAAGAAAGCCGGGCAAATGTCATTGTCCGGCTTTCTGCAAAAGAATATCTTGAACGGTAGTCTTACTACTTTTTGTTCTGTTTTTCTTTCATCATCTGTTCCTGCTGTTTCTGCATGGCTTCCAGACGAGCGGCGAAACCGGTTTTCTTCATCTTCTTCGGGTCTTTCTTGTTGGCTTCCAACTGAGCAAGAAGGGCTTCCTCATTGGTTGTCTTGCGCATGATGAGCGTTGTTACCACACTGACTAACGTAGAGATGAAGTAGTAATAGTTCAATCCCGAAGGATAGTCGTTCAATATGAAGAGGAACATGATAGGCATCAGGTATGACATCCACTTCATGGCAGCCATCTGCGGATTGGCACCCGTATCCTGTTGCTGCATCATGTACTTCGTGTTCAATATGTTGGTAACCGTCATCAGCAGGCAGAACAAGCTGAGGTGGCTTCCCAGGAACGGGATATGGAACGGGAAGTTGATGAACGCATCGTAAGTGGAAAGATCGTCTGCCCACAAGAAGCTCTGCTGGCGGAGTTCAATGGCACTCGGCACGAACATGAACAAGGCCATCAAGATAGGGAACTGTATCAGCATCGGCAGACATCCACCCATCGGACTGACTCCGTACTGGCTGTAGAGGCCCATCACTTCCTGCTGCTTCTTCATGGCATCTTCCTGCTTGGGGTACTTCTTGTTTATCTCGTCGATTTTCGGTTTCAGTACGCGCATCTTGGCAGAAGACATGTAGGTCTTCCACGTAGCCGGGAATACCACAGCTTTTACGATTAACGTCATGAACAACAGTACGATACCCATGCTCAACCCCCAACTGGACAACCAGTCGAAGATGTTGATGGTGAACCATTTGTTTATCCAGCGGATGAGCGGCCAGCCCAGATAGACCAGACGGTTCAGCTCCCACTTCTCGTCACGCCCCTTGTCGAGTGCGGTCAGGGTCTTGTAGTGATTGGGGCCGAAGTAGAAGAACAGCTGGGTAGGTTCCTTGCCGGCAGGGTCGAACTTCGTGCTCATCTCCGCAGAATAGTCCTTAATGTAGCCGCTGCCTTGAGTCTCCATCTTGGAACTCAGTTTGGTCTTTTCAAAGTCGGCATCTGCCAAAAATACTGAAGAGAAGAACTGGTTCTTGAAAGCAATCCAGTCCAGGCGTTCCGGAACTTCCTTTTCGTCGTTCTTGTTGGCGGACAGATAATCGGTACCCTCTCCGGTGATTTTGTAAGTCAGTTCAGCCAGACGGTTCTCGTAGGTGTAACCCTTCTCTATCTGACGGGCACGCTGAGACCACTCGATGTCCACATAATTGTTGGTAGCCGCCAGCTTACCTTCCATATTGACTGCTTGAATAGTAAAGTCTATCAGGTATGTGTCATTGTGCATGCGATATGTAAAGTCGATATAGCTGTTGCTGTCTGCCGACAAACGCATGGTGACGGTACTGTCCGTACGGTTTACTGCGGTGAAATAATAGTCTTCCGTCTGGATAGTCTCTTTCTTGTTGTAAAAGAGGAAATTCATGGAAGCGTCATTGCCGCTGAACAGTGTGACGGGGGTCGTCTTGTCTTGTCCCATGTATTCCTTCAGCGTGGCCGAAGCTATGCGCCCGCCTTTTGTATCTACGGTTATTTCTGCCAGGTTGTTCTGGATGGTTACCTGCGAGTTGGTTCCTTGACGGGCGTCGAAGAAGAGGGCAGTGGAGTCAACGCTTGCTTCCGCTCCGCTTTCGTTGGCCAGGGCTGCTTCCGCCTTGGCTTTCAAGTCGGCTTCGCGCTGTTGCACCTGGGCTATGGAGTCGTAGTAACGTTGCTGTGCTTCCAACTGCTCCTGGCTGGGACGGCTCAGAAAGCTGAAACCTACTAACAATATCGCTATCAGAACAAGACCTGTGATGGTATTTTTATCCATTCTTTGTTGATTACAAATTACTTATTACAAATTATTTCTTTTCGTTTTCATTTTCGATGGCGGCCTTCACGAATGCTACGAACAGTGGGTGCGGATGCAATACCGTACTGCTGTATTCGGGATGGAACTGGGTACCGACAAACCACTTCAATGCGGGAATCTCAACAATTTCCACCAGGTCCGATTCGGGGTTTATACCCACACACTTCATGCCTGCTGCTTCGTAGGCATCCTTGAAGCTGTTGTTGAACTCGTAGCGGTGACGGTGACGTTCCTGGATATGCTCGGTACCATATGCCTCGTATGCCTTGCTGCCTTTCTGCAGAACACATTCGTAGGCACCCAGACGCATGGTTCCACCCATATTGGTGATGGACTTCTGCTCTTCCATGATGTCGATGACATTGTGTGGTGTCTTTTCGTCCATCTCGCGTGAGTTGGCATCGGCATAACCCAGTACGTTACGGGCAAATTCGATGGCGATACACTGCATACCCAGACAGATACCGAAGGTGGGGATGTCGTGCGTACGCGCATATTTGATGGCTACGAACTTGCCGGCAACGCCGCGTTCGCCGAAGCCTGGACCGATAAGTACGCCTGCCATGCCTTTCAGGGCTTCTGCCACATTCTCGTCAGTCAGCTTTTCACTGTTCACGAAGTCTACCGATACCTTGCGGTCATTGTAGGTTCCTGCTTGTGAAAGGGCCTCGCGGATGGACTTGTAGGCATCCTGCAAGTCATATTTGCCCACCAATGCGATGTGCAGCGGGGCAGTCTCTTCGGCTTTGTGACGGCGTTCGAGGAAAGCGCGCCACGGTCCCAGTCCCGGAGTGTCGCCGACGGGAAGTCCCATTTTCTTCAAAATGGTAACGTCCAGTCCCTGGCGCTGCATCAAGATGGGCACCTCGTAGATGGTAGGCGCGTCGATGCTCTGCACCACGGCATTTTCGTCCACATTGCAGAACAGAGCCACTTTCTTGCGCAGGGTGGTACTCAACTCATGTTCCGTACGCAGTACGAGGACATCGGGTTGGATACCGGCACTTTGCAGTTCCTTTACGGAGTGCTGGGTGGGCTTGGTCTTCAGCTCACCGGCAGCTGCCAGGTAGGGGACATAAGTAAGGTGTACGCACAAGGCGTCTTTTCCCAGTTCCCACTTCAGCTGACGGATGCTTTCCAGATAGGGCAGAGACTCGATGTCACCCACTGTACCGCCAATCTCGGTAATAACAAAGTCGAATTTGTATTTGTTTCCCAGCAGTTTTACATTACGCTTGATTTCGTCTGTAATATGGGGAATAACCTGGATGGTCTTTCCCAGATAGTCACCCCGGCGCTCTTTGTCGATGACGCTTTTGTAGATGCGTCCGGTCGTGATATTGTTGGCTTTGGTGGTCTGGATGCCCAGGAAGCGTTCGTAATGGCCCAAATCGAGGTCGGCTTCGTGGCCATCCACGGTAACGTAGCATTCGCCGTGTTCATAAGGGTTCAGTGTACCCGGGTCGATGTTGATATACGGGTCAAACTTCTGGATGGTTACCTTGTAACCTCTTGCTTGCAGCAATTTACCGATGGAGGATGAGATGATACCTTTACCTAATGAAGAGGCAACACCACCGGTGACGAAAATATACTTTGTTTCTCCCACAACTATATTATTTTATTAATTGTTTAATCTAATGCCAAGAGCCTATACGGCTTGTCGTTCAGGGTGCGCACTGCTCCCGTCAGTACACGTAGAACTTAAAAAGCGCAAAATTATAAAAAAAAGAGGAAGTAGAGAAAGTTTCGATGAAACAATTATTAAAAAATACGATTTCATCGAAGAAAGTCCTTCTTGCCTTTTTCTTATGGCTTTTCTATGTTTTCTAAACATTTTAAGCTAAATTTGCGCTCGAAACATAGACTTTAGGGCATTATGAAGAATAGACACATTGCATTTTGGTTAATTGCTACGATGATTTCTTCGTCGGTGATGGCACAGAATACGCTGGATACCGCCTCGAAGAACAGTGGACAGGAAACAACTGCCAAAGCCGACACCTTGCCGGATATAATGAAAGAATACATGATTCTGAAATTGAAACCGGAAGGTATGGGGTACAGGCTGGATACTGTTTCCATATTATATGAAAGGTATATCGGAGTGCTGGATTATTTGAATGACCCCACGACTCCGGAGCGTTATATACCTTCCAATCCGAACTACTATAGGTTGTTCCTTCCCCTTACCTATTATTATGCCCCCATGAGACGCCTTTCCAAGGTGGACTGGCATTTCCAGGTGCCTGATACGGTGCCTGCCCTGACGCGCGAGATGTTGCCGTTCGACACACTGAGTTTCACCTCAAAGGACCGAGCCAACAAACTGGTGGACCGTACGTTGCTGAACACGTATGTGAATTGTCCCAATCTGGTTGTAATGACCGAGAAGGAGGTGATGAAAGGGAAGATATTCAAGGATAATATAGAGAAGGAGGCTTCTTCCAAGCCGTCCGTCGTGAAACTGTTTGCACAAGAGAATATGGTGGGAGTGAAGGAGGAAGCCGACGTGATTATCCACAAGCCCAACTGGTGGGTGACGGGTGGAAACGGTTCATTGCAGATTACCCAGAACTATATCTCCGACAACTGGTACAAGGGAGGTGAGAGCACTAACGCCGTGCTTGCCAACCTGCAACTGTTTGCCAACTATAATGACCGTGAAAAGGTGCAGTGGGAAAATCTGCTCGATGCCAAGCTGGGCTTCAGCTCCGCACCTTCCGACGAGTTTCATAACTATCTGGTAAGTACCGACCAACTCCGGCTGTACAGTAAACTGGGTATTCAGGCTGCGTCCAAGTGGTATTATACCATCACGACTGAGTTTAAGACCCAGTTCTGCAATGGCTACAAGGCCAACAGTGAAGAGCTGGTTTCGGCTTTCTTTGCTCCGGCGGACTGGTCGAGCAGTATCGGTATGGACTACAAGTTGAAGAAGCAGAAATTCAGCTTGTCCGTTTTCATGGCTCCGCTGACGTACATGCTGCGCTATGTAGGAAATAAGGGGGTGAATGAAGTGAGTTTCGGTCTTGATGAGGGCAAATGCGTGAAGCATAACTTCGGTTCGCAGATACAGCCTACACTTTCATGGACCATCATTCCTTCCATCACGCTGGATTCCCGCTTGGACTTCCAGACCAGTTATGAGTGGACACGTATTGAATGGGAAAACACGGTGAACTTTGTGCTGAACCGCTATCTTTCCACCAAGCTCTATGTGCACGCCCGCTATGACGACAGTGCCAAGCCGACGGAAGGGGACAGCTATTTTCAGGTAAAAGAATTGCTCAGTTTCGGTATCAATTATAAATGGTAAATAAACAAATGGTCTGTTCGGAGTGAACAGATTATCTGTTTTGGTTAGTCAGACGGTCTGTTTTTCCTTGACAGACCGTCTGTTTTTTGTCTTTTTGTAGTCTGTGGCAGGTGAAAAAACATAAAAACATAGAAAAAGCACGTTTACGAACACAGAAAATGCATAGGAAAGGTTTGCAGTTCACAAATAATGCGTAAATTTGCCGTGATTTGTAATGCACACTTTGCAAAATGGCGAATACTATAAAACATCAAGGTATTGTGGAAAACATAAACGGTTCTCATCTCCAAGTGAGAATCATCCAGACTTCAGCGTGCGCTTCGTGTAGTGTCAAGGGGCATTGTACCTCTGCGGATACGAAAGAGAAACTTGTCGATGTGGCCGATGCCAATGCCGCATCCTACCAGCCCGGTGACCGTGTATGGGTGACGGGCGAACTTTCAATGGGAGTGATGGCAGTTCTGTTTGCCTTTATATTTCCTTTCCTTATTCTGATAATTTCACTGTTTGTCTTTATGGCTATCTGGAATGACGAGCTGCGTTCTGCACTTTGTTCGCTGGCACTTCTTATACCTTATTATTATATATTGTGGCTGAACAAGTCGCGGATGGGTAAGAAGTTCTCATTCTCCGTACGACCGATGAACTAACTAATAATAAAACAAATAATTAATAAACAACTAATTTATGAATGTAATTCTGATTGCAGTGATTTCATTGGGAGTTATAGCGCTGGTATCGGCCGCTATTCTTTACGTGGCTTCCAAGAAATTCGCCGTGTATGAAGATCCGCGGATTGCCCAGGTAGCAGAGGTGCTTCCCCAGGCAAATTGCGGTGGATGTGGTTACCCCGGTTGTAGCGGATTTGCAGATGCTTGCGTAAAGGCAGGTTCGCTGGATGGTAAACTTTGTCCGGTGGGTGGACAGCCCGTCATGACAAAGATTGCCGAGATTCTGGGCTTGGATGCCGCTGCTGCCGAACCTATGGTTGCGGTGGTGAGATGTAATGGAACTTGTGCCAACCGTCCTCGTGTGAACCAATACGATGGCGCCAAGAGTTGTGCCATTGCGGCTTCTCTCTATGGTGGTGAAACGGGTTGTAGTTATGGCTGTCTGGGATGCGGCGACTGTGTGGCTGCCTGCCAGTTCGATGCTATCCACATGAATCCGGAGACCGGACTTCCCGAAGTGGATGAGGAAAAGTGTACGGCTTGTGGAGCTTGTGCCAAGGCTTGTCCGAAATCTATTATTGAAATCCGTCCTCAAGGCAAGAAATCACGTCGTATTTACGTACAGTGTGTAAACAAGGACAAGGGGGCCGTAGCACGCAAGGCTTGTACCGTGGCATGTATCGGTTGCGGCAAGTGTGTGAAGGTTTGTCCGTTCGAGGCTATCACGCTGGAAAACAATCTGGCTTACATTGACCCCAATAAGTGTAAATCCTGTCGCAAGTGCGAGGAAGCTTGTCCGCAAAACACAATCATTGCCCTCAACTTCCCGCCGCGCAAACCGAAGGCTGACGATGCAGCTCCCCAAGTAAAGGTTGCAGCTCCTAATGCTGAGGTTGAGACTCCCAAAGCAGAGGTTTAGACTTCCCAAGTTGAGGTATGAATTAATAAAGTAAATAAACGACTAAAAATACAGAATTGTATGTTGAAGACATTTTCAATTGGTGGAGTCCATCCACACGAAAATAAACTTTCAGCACATCAGCCTATCATCAAGGCAGAGATTCCGGCCAAGGCCGCTATCTTGCTGGGACAGCACATCGGTGCTCCTGCCAAGCCTATCGTTGCCAAAGGTGATGTTGTGAAAGTGGGTACAAAGATTGCCGAGCCCGGCGGTTTTGTATCAGCAGCCATTCATTCGTCTGTCAGCGGGAAAGTCGCTAAGATTGACACGATTGTCGATGCCAGCGGTTACGCCAAGCCTGCTATATTCATTGACGTAGAAGGGGATGAATGGGAAGAATCCATTGACCGTTCCGAAACGTTGGTGAAGGAATGCAGTCTGACTTCCGAGGAAATCGTGAAGAAAATTGCCGATGCCGGTATCGTAGGTCTGGGCGGTGCATGCTTCCCTACGCAGGTCAAGTTGTGTCCTCCTCCTGCATTCAAGGCAGAGTGTGTCATCATCAACGCCGTAGAGTGCGAACCGTATCTGACTGCCGACCATCAGCTGATGCTGGAACATGCGGAAGAAATTATGGTAGGTGTATCCATTCTGATGAAAGCGGTAAAGGTGAACAAGGCGTTCATCGGCATTGAGAACAACAAGCCCGATGCCATCCAGCTGATGACGAAAGTCGCTTCCAGCTATGCAGGTATCGAGGTGGTACCCTTGAAGGTGCAATATCCGCAGGGTGGTGAAAAACAGTTGATTGATGCTGTCATCAGTCGCCAGGTTGCAGCCGGTGCGCTGCCTATCTCCACGGGAGCTGTGGTGCAGAATGTGGGTACCGCATTTGCCGTTTACCAGGCCGTACAGAAGAACAAACCTCTGTTTGAGCGTGTCATTACCGTGACTGGTAAGTCGTTGGCAAAGCCGTCCAATTTCCTGGCACGTATCGGTACGCCGATGAAGCAGCTGATTGAAGCTTGCGGCGGTCTGCCCGAAGATACGGGTAAGATTATCGGCGGTGGCCCGATGATGGGTAAAGCTCTGGTAAATACGGATGTACCGACAGCCAAAGGAAGCTCCGGTATTCTGATTATGAACGAGAAGGAAGCCAAGCGCGGCGAAGTACAGCCTTGTATCCGTTGTGCCAAGTGCGTGGGAGCCTGCCCGATGGGGTTGGAGCCGTATCTGCTGGCTACCGTTTCGGCCCACGGAGATTTTGAAAGAGTAGAGAAAGAAGACATTATGTCGTGTATAGAATGCGGTTCATGCCAGTTCACTTGTCCTTCCAACCGTCCGATGCTGGATTATATCCGCTTGGGTAAGGGTAAGGTAGGAGCGATGATCCGTGCACGTCAAGCTAAAAAATAACGAAGTATGAATAAATTAATCGTATCCCTTTCGCCCCACGTTCACGGCGGTGACAGCGTGAAGAAGAATATGTACGGTGTGCTTATCGCATTGATTCCGGCATTCCTTGTTTCGCTTTACTTTTTCGGACTGGGTGCGCTGATTGTTACGGCCACTTCCGTAGCAGCCTGCTTGTTCTTTGAATGGGCCATCGGCAAATTCCTCATGAAAAAAGAGACCACAACCATCACCGACGGCTCTGCCATCATTACCGGTGTGTTGCTGGCCTTTAACCTGCCTTCCAACCTGCCCATCTGGATTATCATCCTTGGTGCCTTGTTTGCCATCGGGGTAGGCAAGATGTCCTTCGGAGGTTTGGGTTGCAATCCCTTTAACCCTGCACTGGCAGGACGTGTATTCCTGTTGCTTTCATTCCCCGTGCAGATGACGACATGGCCGGCTGTAGGCCAGTTGACAGCCTATACGGATGCCACGACGGCTGCTACGCCGCTGGCTATTATGAAAGGTGTCATCAATGGTGCTCCGGGCATGTCCCTGAGCGACCTTCCGGGAGCTTTCGACCTTCTGATAGGTAATAATGGAGGATGTCTCGGTGAGGTGAGTGCCTTGGCGCTGCTGCTTGGTTTGTTCTACATGTTGTGGAAGAAAATCATCACCTGGCACATTCCGGTATCTATTCTGGTGACGGTATTCGTGTTCTCCGGTATCATGTATCTGGTCAATCCGGAACTTTATGTATCCCCGGTCGTACAGTTGTTGTCCGGTGGTCTGATGCTGGGTGCTGTCTTTATGGCTACGGACTACGTGACTTCTCCGATGAGCCACAAAGGTATGCTGATTTATGGTGTTTGCATCGGCCTACTGACTGTCATCATCCGTCTGTTCGGTGCATATCCGGAGGGTATGTCGTTTGCCATTCTGATTATGAATGCGTTCACTCCGCTCATCAACACCTATGTTAAACCTAAACGCTTTGGGGAGGTAGCGAAGAAGAAATGAAAAAGTTAGAATCATCCTTGAAGAATATGTTGCTGGTACTTACGGGCGTTACCGCAATCTCCGTAGCGTTGCTGGCTTATGTAAACGAATTGACGAAGGAGCCCATTGCGCAGGCCAATGCAAAGACCTTGAGCGATGCCGTAAGTGCGGTGGTTCCGGGCTTCGACAATGACCCCATCGCCGAGAAGAAGATGCAGGAAGTAAACGGAGTACAGTATTCTGTATATCCTGCCACCAAAGGCGGAGAATATATCGGAGCTGCTGTGGAAGCTGTTGCCATGGGTTTTGGCGGTGAGCTGAAAGTGTTGGTCGGTTTCGATGCTGAAGGCAAAATCATCGACTACTCCTTGTTGTCGCATGTGGAAACTCCGGGGTTGGGTTCCAAGGCTGCCGACTGGTTCAAGAAAGGCAATAAAGGTGACATCACCGGCATGAATCCGGGTGAAGCTGCATTGACAGTGAGCAAGGACGGTGGTAAAGTAGATGCCATTACAGCGTCTACCATCACCTCACGTGCTTTTTTGAATGCAGTGAATGCGGCTTATGCTGCCTATGCCGGTCAGGAAACTGCCGACGGCACTACCGGCGCTACTCAAAAGAATGTTGAACAACCTGCTGATTCCGCAGCTCCCGAAGCTGTGGATACACTCAGCGCTAAATGAGAAAGGAGTAGAAGATATGAATAATTTTAAAGTTATGATGAACGGGATTATCAAAGAGAATCCTACGTTTGTACTCCTGCTGGGTATGTGTCCTACACTGGGTACCACTTCCTCTGCCATTAACGGTATGGGTATGGGACTGGCTACAATGTTCGTGCTGATATGTTCCAATGTGGTGATTTCTGCCATCAAGAATCTGATTCCCGATATGGTGCGTATCCCTTCATTCATTGTAGTCATAGCATCATTTGTGACACTGTTGCAGATGATAATGCAAGCCTACGTTCCTGCATTGTACGCCACGCTGGGCTTGTTCATTCCGCTGATTGTTGTAAACTGTATCGTATTGGGACGTGCCGAGGCATTTGCTGCCAAAAACAATCCGGTGGCTTCCTTGTTCGACGGTCTGGGCATGGGCTTGGGCTTTACCATTGCACTGACATTACTGGGTGCCGTGCGTGAGTTCCTGGGAACCGGCAAGATATTCAACTTGAGTATCCTTCCTGAAGAATACGGCATGTTGGTATTTGTCCTTGCTCCGGGTGCATTCATCGCATTGGGCTATCTCATTGCTTTAATCAACAGTATGAAGAAGAATTAATAATGAAAAATTAAAAATGAAAAAATTGAGAACGTATCGGCGGTAGGCTGCCGGGCTTTTAATTTTTAGTTTTTAATTCTTAATTTAATGATTATGGAATATATATTGATATTTATCTCGGCAATCTTTGTAAACAACATCGTATTGTCGCAATTCTTGGGAATTTGCCCGTTCTTGGGAGTTTCCAAGAAAGTGGAGACTGCATTGGGCATGTCGGCAGCGGTGGCATTCGTGCTCACCATCGCCACTATCGTGACATTCCTTATTCAGAAGTATGTGCTCGACGCTTTTGATTTGGGCTATTTGCAGACTATTACCTTTATCCTGGTGATTGCCGCATTGGTGCAGATGGTAGAGATTATCCTGAAGAAAGTTTCTCCTTCTCTGTATCAAGCCTTGGGCGTGTTCCTGCCGTTGATTACTACCAACTGCTGTATTCTCGGTGTGGCTATCCTTGTTATCCAAAAAGATTATGATTTGCTGACGGGAGTGGTTTATGCATTCTCCACGGCACTTGGTTTCGGCTTGGCACTGACACTGTTTGCAGGCCTGCGCGAGCAAATGAGCCTGGTTAGTGTACCGAAAGGTATGCAGGGTACTCCGATAGCTTTGATTACTGCCGGACTGCTGGCAATGGCATTCATGGGCTTTTCGGGGGTTGTGAAGATTTAAAGAAGAAAAAACGGAAATAAAGTGGAAGGGGGATAAACTAAAATTTATCCCCCTTTTTCTGTTTTTATTAATTTATTTCCTTACATTTGTGGCGTATTGATAACCTAAAAGCTAAATTATCTATATTTAATATGAAAGGGAAAATCTTAGTTACGGGTGGAACCGGTTATATTGGTTCTCACACGGTGGTGGAACTTCAAAACGCAGGTTATGAAGTTGTTATTATTGATAATTTGTCAAACTCCAGCGCAGATGTTGTAGATAACATAGAGAAGGTATCGGGCATCCGCCCTGCATTCGAGGAATTGGATTGCTTGGATTATGCCGGTCTTGACGCTGTGTTTACCAAATATAAAGGCATTAAAGCCATCATTCACTTTGCGGCCAGCAAGGCTGTGGGTGAATCTGTCCAGAAACCGTTGCTTTACTATCGTAATAACCTGGTTTCACTGATAAACCTGCTGGAATTGATGCCGAAGCATGGAGTGGAAGGTATCGTATTCTCTTCTTCCTGCACAGTTTACGGCCAGCCGGACGAACTTCCGGTAACGGAAAAGGCACCTATTAAGAAAGCTGAGTCTCCGTATGGAAACACGAAGCAAATCAATGAAGAGATTGTACGTGATACGGTTGCTTCCGGTGCTCCGATAAACGCCATCTTGTTGCGTTACTTCAACCCGATAGGTGCACACCCCACAGCATTGCTGGGAGAGTTGCCTAACGGTGTACCGCAGAACTTGATTCCTTATCTTACCCAGACCGCTATCGGCATCCGTGAGAAACTGAGCGTGTTTGGTGACGATTATGATACTCCCGACGGTTCTTGTATCCGCGACTTCATCAATGTAGTCGATTTGGCCAAAGCACACGTAGTGGCTATCCGCCGTATCTTGGAGAACAAGCAGAAGGAAAAAGTGGAAGTATTCAATATCGGTACAGGTCGTGGACTTTCCGTATTGGAACTGATTAATGCTTTCGAAAAGGCTACCGGTGTAAAACTGAACTATCAGATAGTAGGGCGGCGTGCCGGTGATATTGAGAAGGTATGGGCAAACCCGGAATTGGCAAACAATGAACTGGGTTGGAAGGCAGAAACAAGTATTGAAGATACTTTACTTTCTGCATGGAAATGGCAGTTGAAGCTTCGTGAAAGAGGTATTCAATGACAAACTTTGAATTTGTGTTTTTTAACAAATAGGCAATAAACAAATGCCTCCCCGCATTTGTTTATAATGTGCAAATCAGCCTGAAGCTGTTTATGTATATGTGAATATCCGTAACTAGTACGTATGCCTCCCCGGCATAGACAGGTAAGATTGCATAGTAGTTTTGTCGTGTTTTATTTTGTGTTTGTGTTGTGAATAAGCCTTGTCGAGAGACAAGGCTTATTTTTTGTATATTATATACAGAACCTCTGTTGTCAATTCAGTGTTTTTTTCATAAGATGGGTGGGCAATTCCTTTTTCTTGCTAATTGTTAACTGACGTTATCATGTCTGTAACAATTTGTTCCAATTGTAGTATTAATCGTTCAAAATAGTCTTTTTTGTTCAAAAAATGCTATACACGGTAACAACTACATGCAAATTGTTTATACATTTGCGTTGTTGTTTATGTAACTATTGGGATGAACAAACCATAGCTGACAAACGTTAATAGGTACGAGTACATAGCTGATGAAAGACGCGACTTGGCTGACTTGTTAATGAGGATACACGCGACTTACAACTTAGTATTGGGAAAAATAATTAAGGAAATATAGAATAAAAAGATTGCTTATGTCACAGATTGTCGGACATATCTCACAGGTAATCGGGCCTGTAGTAGACGTCTATTTCGAAGGAACGGAGGCAGAAATGATGTTGCCGAGTATTCACGACGCACTGGAAATAAAAAGGTCGAACGGCAAAAGACTGATTGTAGAGGTACAGCAGCACATTGGTGAAAACACGGTGCGTACTGTTGCTATGGACAGTACGGACGGCCTGCAGAGAGGAATGACAGTGCATCCGCTGGGAGGCCCCATCACCATGCCGATAGGTACACAAATCAAAGGCCGCCTGATGAACGTAGTGGGCGACTCTATCGACGGCATGAAGGAGTTGGACCGTACAGGTGCTTATCCCATCCATCGCGACCCCCCTAAGTTTGAAGATTTGACTACCGTACAAGAGGTGCTTTATACAGGCATCAAGGTTATCGACTTGCTGGAACCATATAGCAAGGGCGGTAAAATCGGTCTGTTTGGTGGCGCCGGTGTAGGCAAGACGGTGCTTATCCAAGAGCTCATTAATAATATTGCGAAGAAGCAGCACGGCTTCTCTGTGTTTGCCGGTGTAGGAGAACGTACACGTGAAGGCAACGACCTGCTGAGAGAAATGATTGAATCCGGTGTTATCCGTTACGGAGAAGAATTCAAGAAAGGTATGGAGGAAGGCCATTGGGATTTGTCCAAAGTAGATTATGACGAAGTGGCCAAATCACAAGTGTCTTTGATATTCGGTCAGATGAACGAACCTCCCGGTGCGCGTCAGTCCGTGGCATTGTCTGGGTTGACGGTGGCCGAGTCCTTCCGTGACATGGGAGCGGAGACGGACGGTCCGCGTGACATTCTGTTCTTCATTGATAATATCTTCCGTTTCACCCAAGCCGGTTCCGAGGTTTCGGCCTTGCTGGGCCGTATGCCTTCTGCCGTAGGCTATCAGCCGACACTGGCAACGGAAATGGGTGCCATGCAGGAGCGTATTACCTCTACAAGAAACGGCTCCATCACTTCCGTGCAGGCTGTATATGTGCCTGCCGATGACTTGACGGACCCGGCACCTGCCACAACGTTTACCCACCTCGATGCCACCACGGTGTTGAGTCGTAAGATTACTGAACTTGGTATTTATCCTGCTGTGGACCCGTTGGAATCTACTTCACGCATTCTCGACCCACACATCGTGGGGGTAGAACACTACGAAGTGGCACAACGTGTAAAACAAATATTGCAGCGCAACAAGGAATTGCAAGACATTATCTCCATCCTTGGTATGGAGGAACTCTCTGATGCCGACCGTACGTTGGTGAACCGTGCACGTCGTGTGCAGCGTTTCCTTTCACAGCCGTTTGCCGTTGCCGAGCAGTTTACGGGTGTCCCAGGTACAATGGTTTCCATTGAGGACACTATCAAAGGCTTCAAGATGATTCTTGACGGGGAGGTGGACTACCTGCCCGAACCTGCTTTCTTGAATGTGGGAACCATTGAAGAAGCCATTGAGAAGGGTAAGAAACTACTGGAGCAGGCAGGGGGAAAAACGATTAAAAATTAAAAGTCTGGGAGCTTTGATGATGAAAAAGTTGCATTTGAATATTGTTTCACCGGAGAAGGAACTCTTCAACGGGGAAGTGGAAAGTGTTACATTGCCGGGCACTATGGGCTCTTTTTCTATCCTGCCGCAGCATGCACCGATTGTATCATCGTTGGGAACGGGGAAATTGATTTACGCAACGGACGGTGAGGAACATGAGTTGGATATTCAAAGCGGATTCGTGGAGATGAGTAACGGAAGGGTTGCCGTCTGTATAGAACAGCAATAGGCTATTAAAAAATTAAAAATTAAAAAATAGAGGTTGTTGGCGTGACTATTACTAAGAGAAACTACTTATTGCATACAGCGCTCTTGACGGTATTGATAGGAATTGTAGGCGGTTGGGCGTATTTTTCGATAAATCCGCATCACTATTTCGGCGGTTATCCGCTGATTCCGCTTTTCTTCTTTGTTTTCGGAGTATTCATGATTAATATGACCGAAAGCTGCCGTCACCGGATGCCAGGACGAATGTTGCAGATTTATCTGCTGATGCGTGTGATGAGAATGCTGGTCTCCATGATTGTGATGCTGGTTTATTGCGTTGCAGTACGTGAGGAAGCCAGGGCGTTTTTGTTGACGTTTATAGCCAACTATCTGATATATTTGATTTATGATTCCTGGTTCTTCTTCACTTTTGAGGCGAATCGGAAACTGAAAAAGAAAAGTAACAATGAAAAGATTGCGTAACATACTGACTGTAATTCTGCTGGCACTGGGCATGTTGCTACCCGCCACGGTGCGGGCCGAGAATACGGTGGACGTGAAGGAGATTGTCTTCGGGCATATCGGCGATTCTTACGAATGGCACATCACGACGTGGGGCGAAACTCACGTTACGATTCCTTTGCCGGTAATAGTGCATAGCTCTACCACCGGATGGCATGCCTTTCTATCCTCACGTCTGGAGGAGAACGGTGGAAGTTATGAAGGCTTTTCCATCGCTCCCGCAGGAAGCAAGTACGAAGGCAAGCTGGTGGAGTATGATGCCACCGGAAACGAAATACGCCCGTTGGACATCTCCATCACGAAGGTGACACTGGCTTTGCTCATCAACAGCGCATTGCTGCTTCTCATCATTTTGAGTGTGGCGCACTGGTATCGCAAGCACCCGCAGGGAAGTGCCGCTCCCGGTGGTTTCATCGGGTTTATGGAGATGTTTATCATGATGGTGAACGATGATATTATAAAGAGCTGTGTCGGTCCGAAGTACCGTAAATTCGCACCTTACTTGCTGACGGCCTTCTTCTTTATTTTCATCAACAACATTATGGGGCTGATTCCTTTCTTTCCCGGAGGGGCCAACGTGACGGGAAATATAGCCATTACGATGGTATTGGCCATCTGTACTTTCTTGGCCGTGAATATCTTTGGAACCAAGACTTATTGGAAAGATATCTTTTGGCCGGATGTGCCCTGGTGGCTGAAGGTACCGGTCCCCATGATGCCGTTTATCGAGTTCTTCGGTATTTTCACCAAACCGTTTGCTTTGATGATACGTCTTTTTGCCAATATGCTGGCAGGGCACATGGCAATGCTGGTGCTTACCTGCCTGATATTCATCTCGGCCAGTATGGGACCTGCTTTGAACGGAACGCTGACCGTGGCATCGGTGTTGTTCAATATCTTTATGAATGCACTTGAGTTGTTGGTTGCCTTTATCCAGGCATATGTGTTCACCATGCTGTCAGCCGTGTTCATCGGTCTGGCGCAGGAAGAGCATAAGGAGAAGGCGGTGAAGTGATACGATTATTGGGAATATAAATATTAATAAAAATAACCATTTAAAAACTGAAAGTTATGTTACTATCTGTATTATTGCAAGCTGCTGCGGCAGGTGTGGGAGTTAGTAAACTGGGTGCAGCCATTGGTGCTGGTTTGGCTGTTATTGGTGCTGGTGTAGGTATTGGTAAAATCGGCGGTTCTGCTATGGAGGCCATTGCCCGCCAGCCGGAAGCATCCGGAGATATCCGTATGAACATGATTATTGCCGCTGCCTTGATTGAAGGTGTTGCTTTGTTGGCAGTAGTTGTGTGTTTATTGGTATTCTTTTTATAATGTACAATCTACCATTTGCCATTTACAATTTGTCCGTGCAGCATCACCGCGCAGCCAAATTGTAAATCGTAAATTGTCAAATAGTAAATAAAATTATGTCATTGTTATTACCCGATAGTGGTCTGCTGTTCTGGATGCTCCTTTCATTCGGTGTGGTGTTTGTGGTGCTTGCCAAGTACGGTTTTCCCGTTATCACCAAGATGGTGGAAGGTCGCAAGACCTACATCGACCAGTCTTTGGAAGTGGCACGCGAAGCAAATGCCCAGCTCTCCAAACTGAAAGAGGAGAGTGAAGCGTTGATTGCTGCTGCCAACAAAGAACAAGGACGTATTCTGCGGGAGGCGATGCATGAGCGTGACAAGATTATCGTCGAAGCACGCAAGCAGGCGGAAGCCGCCGCGCAGAAGGAGCTGGACGAAGTTAAAAAGCAGATACAGCAAGAGAAGGAAGAGGCCATCCGCGATATTCGCCGCCAGGTGGCAGTCTTGTCCGTAGATATAGCCGAGAAAATTATCCGCAAGAATCTGGACGAGAAACATGAGCAGATGGAGATGATAGACCGGATGCTGGATGAAGTGCTGGCCGCAAGTAAAAACAATTAATTCTCAAAGAAATGGATATAGGAATCGTTTCGATGCGTTATGCGAAAGCATTGATGGAATATGCCAAGAGCATGGGGGCAGAAGATACTCTGTACAAGGAGTTTTGTATGCTCGACCGTAGCTTCAGGAAACATCCGGATTTGCGCATGGCATTGGAAAACCCCATCCTGACGATACGTGAGAAGTTAACACTTATCTGTACCGCTGCTGTGGGGGATGCTCCTGCGGGCCGTGAGTTTGCGCGTTTCATGACCCTGGTGTTGAAGAACCGGCGGGAAAACTTTCTCCAGTACATCTGCCTGAGTTTTCTGGATTTGTACCGGAAAGACAAGCATATCGGTGTAGGAAAGCTGATAACAGCCGTTCCCGTCAGCCAGGAAGTGCGGGAGCGCATCCATGACAGTGCTTCCTCCCTGCTGCATGCCAGCATGGAGCTGCAGACTGAAGTGGATCCCTCCATTGAAGGTGGTTTTATCTTCGACATCAACGACTTCCGTCTGGATGCCAGTATTGCTACGCAGCTTAAGAAAGTGAAACAGCAGTTCATTGATAAGAATAGAAGAATCGTGTGATTTACGATTTGACAATTTACAATTTACTTATTTAATAGTCTTGTGATGCGTAAGTTGTAGAGGTCAAACAGTATATGATTCGGGTTCTTTCAAATAGTAAATAGTAAATTGTAAAATAGTAAATACTAAGATGTTGTCTGAAAATATAAAAGTAAGCGAAGTCTCCGATATTCTCCGCAAGCAACTGGAAGGGATTGACACCCGCGTACAGTTGGACGAGATTGGCACGGTACTGCAAGTCAGTGACGGTGTAGCCCGTATCTATGGGTTGCGCAATGCCGAAGCCAACGAGTTGTTGGAGTTCGACAACGGCATCAAGGCCATTGTGATGAACCTCGAAGAGGATAATGTGGGTGCTGTGTTGCTTGGCCCTACGGATAAAATCAAGGAAGGCTTCATTGTAAAGCGTACCAAGCGTATTGCTTCCATCATGGTGGGAGAGGGTATGCTGGGCCGTGTAATAGACCCTCTGGGTGCGCCGCTCGATGGCAAAGGACTGATAGGCGGAGAACTTTATGAAATGCCGCTGGAACGTAAGGCGCCGGGAGTTATCTTCCGTCAGCCGGTGAATCAGCCGCTACAGACCGGTCTGAAGGCTGTGGATGCCATGATACCTATCGGCCGTGGACAGCGTGAGCTGATTATCGGTGACCGCCAGACCGGTAAGACGGCCATTGCCATCGATACCATCATCAACCAGCGTGCCAATTTTGATGCTGGCGATCCGGTATACTGCATTTATGTAGCCATTGGCCAGAAAGGTTCTACCGTTGCCTCTATCGTGAATACCCTGCACCAGTACGGTGCGATGGACTATACCATTGTGGTGGCTGCTACGGCGGGAGACCCGGCTGCATTGCAGTATTACGCTCCCTTTGCAGGGGCTGCCATCGGAGAGTATTTCCGTGATACCGGCCGTCATGCGCTGGTGGTCTATGACGACTTGTCCAAGCAGGCGGTGGCCTATCGTGAAGTGTCTCTGATTCTGCGCCGTCCGTCAGGACGTGAGGCCTATCCGGGTGATATCTTCTATCTGCACTCCCGTTTGTTGGAACGTGCGGCGAAGATTATCAGCCAGGAGGAAGTGGCACGCGAGATGAACGACCTGCCGGACAGTCTGAAAGGCAAGGTGAAAGGTGGCGGTTCGCTGACTGCATTGCCCATTATCGAAACTCAGGCAGGAGACGTGTCTGCCTATATCCCAACGAATGTGATTTCAATCACTGACGGGCAGATATTCCTTGATACGAACCTCTTCAACCAGGGTAACCGTCCGGCCATTGACGTGGGTATCTCTGTGAGCCGTGTGGGTGGTAATGCCCAAGTCAAGGCTATGAAGAAGGTGGCAGGTACATTAAAGATTGACCAGGCACAGTACCGGGAGCTGGAAGCGTTTACCAAGTTCAGTGGCGATATGGACCCCGTGACGGCATTGACCATCGACAAGGGACAGAAGAATACACGCCTGCTGGTACAGCCCCAATACAGCCCGATGCCGGTAGAAAAGCAGATTGCCATTCTTTATTGCGGCACGCACGGCTTGTTGAGGAATGTTCCTTTGGACAAGGTCAGCGAGTTTGAACGCAACTTCCTTGAGTCTCTTGAGATGAACTATCGCATGGAGGTACTCGACGTTTTAAAGACGGGTGCCATCAATGACGATGTCTGCAAGAAGATTGAGGAGACGGCAGAGGCGGTTGCAAGGCAATTCATGTAAATAGTGATTAGCGTTTAGTGATAAGTGATTTTGTTGATATATCCGGCAATCCAACTACACCGTATATGCAATATAATCCCTAATCCCTAATCCTTAATCCTTAATCCTTAATTATCATGTCTTCACTGAAAGAGGTAAAAAATAGAATAAGCTCCGTCAAGAGTACACGCCAGATAACATCGGCTATGAAGATGGTGGCATCTGCCAAACTGCATAAGGCGCAGGGGCGGATTGAGAATATGCTGCCTTATCAACGGAAGCTGAATGAGATTCTGACGAACTTTCTGCGTACGGATGCTTCCTTCGAGTCGCCCTATACCGGGAAAAGACCCGTGACGAGGGTAGCGGTCGTGGCGTTTTCGTCCAATAGTTCCTTGTGCGGTGCATTCAACTCGAATGTGGCGAAGATGCTGGAACGGGCTTTGGAAGATTACCAGTCGCTGGGCAAGGAGAATATTCTGATATATCCCGTTGGGAGAAAGGTGGAGGAAGCCGTCAAGAAAATGGGATATGTGCCGCAAGGCAGCTACCAGGTGATGGCAGACAAGCCTTCGTACGTTGAAGCGTATGAGCTGGCAGAGAAGTTGATGCATGAGTTTGTGGAAAAGCAGATTGACCATGTGGAGCTGATTTACCATCACTTCAAATCGATGGGTTCGCAGGTGCTGCTCCGCGAGAATTATCTGCCCATTGACCTGACGCAAGTAGCGCAGGAGGCGGCAGAAGATGTACCGGAGGATGCCCGCAGTTTTAATAATGATTACATTGTGGAACCTTCCGTCGGCGAACTGATAGCGGAACTTCTGCCAAAAGTGTTGAGTCAGAAGATATTTACCGTGCTTCTCGATTCCAATACTTCGGAACATGCTGCCCGTATGCTTGCCATGCAGACGGCGACAGATAATGCCAACGAGTTGATTCAAGATTTGACGAAACAGTATAACAAGAGCCGTCAGCAGGCCATTACGAATGAGCTGCTCGATATTATCGGCGGTAGCTTGAAATAGCCCGGATCGCCCCGTAAAGGGCTTGTTCAGGCTGGGTACAAATAAATGGAATAATAGGACAAGGATAACGAAATAAGCGTTATCTTTGTCCTATTATCATATATGGCTACTGATGAAATCCGTATCATTCTGAGAGAGAGCGGATTGGTTGAATAATAAACATATCAATGGAGAATAATCCCGAAATAGCGCTTGCATGGCAATTCATTGAAAACACAGGCACTCATCTTTTTTTGACCGGCAAGGCAGGTACCGGTAAGACAACTTTCCTGCGAAAACTGAGGGCGGAGAGTCCGAAACGGATGATTGTACTTGCACCGACGGGAATTGCCGCTATCAATGCAGGCGGTGTCACCATCCACTCCTTTTTCCAAGTACCTTTTGCTCCTTATGTGCCCGAAAGCTCATTCAGCGCAGATGGCAAGGCAACCTACCGTTTTCGTTACGGGAAAGAGAAAATCAACATTATACGCAGCATAGATTTATTGGTCATCGATGAAATCAGTATGGTCCGTGCCGACTTGCTCGATTCGGTGGATGCCGTCTTGAGGCGGTTCCGCGACCGGAACAAACCCTTTGGCGGCGTGCAACTGCTGATGATTGGCGACTTACAGCAGCTGTCTCCCGTAGTGAAAGACGATGAGTGGCAGATGCTGCGCAAATACTATGACACGCCTTATTTCTTCTCCAGCCAGGCCTTGAAGCAGACGGAATATTGCACCATAGAACTAAAGAAAGTCTATCGGCAGAACGATGGGACTTTTCTTGAATTACTGAACCGCATTCGCGAAAACCGTTGTGACGGGCAAGTGCTGGAAGCCTTGAACCGCCGGTATATTCCCAATTTCGTACCAGATAAAGAAGAAGGATACATCCGCCTGGTGACCCACAATTATCAGGCCCAACGGATTAATGACCATGAGCTGGAACAACTTCCGGGACGCTCGTATGCCTTTCGTGCCAAGATTGACGGAAAGTTTCCCGAATATTCCTATCCCACGGATGAAGTACTGGAACTGAAACGCGGTGCCCAGGTAATGTTTGTGAAGAACGACACCTCCGGTGAGCACCGTTACTACAATGGCATGATTGGAGAGGTGACAGCCGTGTCGGCAGATGGAATTGAAGTGCGCAGTAAGGGAAGCGACGCTACCTTCTTACTTCAGGAGGAAGAGTGGACGAATGCCAAATACGTGCTTGATGAGGAAACCAAGGAGATTACAGAAGATATTGAAGGAACATTCCGGCAATATCCGCTGAAGCTGGCGTGGGCGATTACCATTCACAAAAGCCAGGGACTGACGTTTGAACGTGCCGTGATTGATGCCGGTGCCTCCTTTGCGCATGGGCAGACCTATGTGGCTCTGAGCCGCTGCAAGACATTGGAGGGAGTGGTGCTCAGTGCCCCGCTTTCTGCAAAGGCCGTTATCAGTGACCATGCAGTAGATACCTTCACGATGGAGGCACGGAGAAACGAGCCGGACGAGAAACGCTTCCGTTCCTTGCAGCAGACCTATTTCCTGGAACTGCTGTCGGGCTTGTTCGATTTCCAGCCCATGGAGCAGGCTTTGCGGCGGTATGTGCGGCTGATAGACGAACACTTGTACAAGCTCTTTCCCAAGCAACTCGCAGCCTGCAAGGAGGAAATGGAACGTTTTCACGACAAAGTGACGAAAGTAGCCCAGAAGTTCAGTATCCAGTATACCCGCCTGATTGATACTGCGCAGGACTATGCAGCCGACCCGACTTTGCAGGGGCGCATACACTCTGCCGCCACTTATTTTCAAGAGCAGTTGCAACCGCTGGATGCGGTGATGGCGAGTACGGTAACTTCTGATAATAAAGAGTTGAAGAAGAAGCTCCGGGATGCCATGGAGGAACTGGAGGAAGTGTTTGACATGAAGACTGATTTGCTGGATTATGTGCTGGAGAATGGTTTCCATATGGCAGGATACTTGAAGCAGAAAGCACTGCTTTCCATTGATGATTCGGCTTCGCAGAAGGGTAAAGGCAAAGGGAGAAGTGCTTCTGCCAAAGAAGGGCAGGGAAGCAGTAAGCAGGCTGATAAAGAGAAACGTCCGCGTGAGCGGAAACGCGATGCTGCGGCTGTTGAAGTACCCACGGATGTGCTGCATCCGGAACTTTACAACCGCTTGGTAGCATGGCGCAATGCAGAAGCTTCCGCATTAGGGCTGCCCGTATACACCGTCATTCAGCAGAAGGCAATTCTAGGCATCAGCAATCTGCTTCCTTCGGATAAGGCCATGCTTGTACGCATTCCGTATTTCGGAAAAAAAGGGGTGGAGAAATATGGAGATGTGATTCTGGAGATGGTACGTGTGTATCGCAAAGAGAAAGGACTGGCAGAGCCGGAGTTGCTGTAGTCGAATCTCCTGCCATCCGCACCTGCATTATTTACCATCCGAACATCAGCTTTATTCCTTCCTCCAGCGTATACGGTTGATACCCCAGTTCCCGGTGTGCCTTTTCTATACTCAGCCCGCTGAAACGGGGACGTGGTGTCTTTTCGTTCATTTCCTTCGTGGTGACGGGACGGATGAGCGAGCGATTCAGCCCCAATACGTCCGCTACCCGATAAGCGATGTCTGCAATGGTCAGGCACTCGCTGCCACAGAGATGATAGATACCGTTTTGCGGATGACTTATCAGCTTCTCCACTCCTTGCGACACGTCTCCCACGAAGGTGGGCGTACGCCATTGGTCGGATACGACGAACACTTCCTCATTGTTCCTTAATCTGTTTGCCACCAGTTGGAGCACATTTCCATGCTGTCCGGGCAGGGCGGCACCGTACACCACCACTACGCGCACGATGGCATAATCCCTGCAAACGGCAGCGATACGTTTCTCACCTTCCAGTTTGGTGTAGCCGTAATAATTAACGGGAGCGGGAATATCCTCCTCCGTATAGGGTCGGTCCGTATCACCACCGAAAACGAAGTCGGTGGAAAGATGGATAAAACGGCTGCCTCCCGCCTCACAGCATTCTGCCAGATGCTCCACGGCAGTAATGTTGACGGCATCCGCTTCTGCATGGTGCGTTTCGCAATAATCGGGGACGGAGAGGGCGGAGGTATTGATTACAACATCCGGCTGTACTTCCTGGAAAAGCTTTTTCACCGCCTGGCGGTTGCATATATCCGTACGGATAAAGCGATAGTCGCCCGAATGGGGACAGATGTCGTCGTGCAGGGAACAGCCCGTTGTCTGATAAAACACGTTGTGGGACAAATCATCCAGGATGCGTCTGCCGGTAAAACCGTTGGCGCCTATTACCAGTATTTTCTTTCTTGTCATTGATTCTGTTGTTAAGTGATGGGCATCAATAGGGCACGTGTCTGCCCTGCTGTACCTCGATGCGTATGCCAAAGGCTCCGTTGGCTGATTTCAGCTCGAACGCCCCTTTGAAATTGTTCTTTTCCCAAGGCAGTGCGGAAGGGTTGGGTACTTTCCAGCCGTCCTTGTCATATTCGCCGTACGTATGGATGCGCATGCCGTTCTTCAAAGTGAAACTTCCCATTTGCAGGTTGTCGGTAGAGCCCCAGAAGCCCGTCAGTCCGAAGGGATTCGAACTGAAATACCGGGAGTTGCTGAGTGAGAATATGTTCGAAAGACCTTGTGAATAAGTCACGTTCGGGTTCAACTGGAAGATGCGGCTATAGTCTTTGCTGGCATCCGGTATCTCCAAAGTGAATTTGGGAAGAGTGGGGGTGGACAGATTCATCAGCCCCATATCCAGCAGGAAGCCGTCGTAATTCTTCACGCCCGGCAGAAGCTCCTTTTCAGACGGAGACATGCCTTCGGGAGACGCTTCGCCACGTACTGCAGTACGTACCGTATCGGCAGGCATCTCGCTCTGTGCGCTGACGGATGACATGCCTGCAAGTAAAATGATGATGCAGAAGAAGATTCGTTTCATAGTTCTTTGTTCACAATTTCAGTTGCTGTCTGCCGCATAGGGGCAGACTGAACAAAGATACTCGTTTCCCTCTATTTCCGGAAATATCTTTGTATTATTTCTATTTCTTTATACGAATGGTAGGGGCGAAAATGGGCGAATTTACCCATTTCATTTTGGTGGGGTCGTATCTTCGTTCCATCCCTCCGTTGAGGTCGAGCCAGTCCGTCACTTTCAGTTCCAGTACCATGCCATAACCGCTTTGCGGATACATCGGGTTCATATATCCATGAAAGGAGTTACTTCTCCCGTAGCCCGAATACTGGCCGAAGGCATGCAGGCGCATGTAGGGATTGATGCGGTAGGATACGGAGGCATTGTAGCCTATGTCCCATTGAGTACCTCGGGGGGCATCCCTTTTGGCATACTGGGCACCGGTAATGGATGAAGGTTGGGAGATGGAATAGTGGGCGGCATATACCCCTCCGCTCAATTCCCAATGTCCGTCGGGACTGTAATAAGTGACTCCTGCGCCAGCCTGCATGATGGAGCCCATTGCAGGATAGGTGTTATGGCTGCCGTACATCGTCAGTACGACTTCCGGCGAGAGCAGGAAATCGGCGAAACGCTGGAAGTCCCATTCAAAGATGTTTTTCTGAAAGTGTATCTTCTTCATGTCCGTCCAGGGCAGGGGCTCCACATAGTCGGAGGGAGGGAGATGGAGATTTATCTCTTCCTGCTGTTCGCCTTGCAGACTTTGTTGGGGCTGGCTTTCATCAAGGCCCGTACGCTTGTTCTCTTTTGGAGAAAAGGGAATCTGCTCTTTCTTTACGGGAGGCCGGTTCTTTATTGTGTCTTCCGGAATCTCGCTCTGTGCATAGGCGCAGAGTGAGGAACAGATAAAAGTAATGAATAATAACTTTTTCATAAATAGTAGTTTAGTTTTAGTTTAGTTCACTATTAGTTTATATCCTATTCCCCGCACATTGACGATACGGATGCGCTCGTCTCCGGCCAGTTTATGCCGCAGTTTGGTGATGAACACATGCAGGCTGCGGGAGTTGAAGAAGCTGTCGTCTCCCCAGAGGTCGAGCAATACATTCTGGGTGTTGACCACCTGGTTACGGTTCTCGCAAAGACGTTTCAGTATCTCGGACTCGCGGTGGGAGAGTTCCACTTCCGTATCCGCGTTAGGTGAAGTCGGGGTGCCTGCAAAAGCAAGTCGTTGAGTGACGGAATTGAAACGGTAGTCACCGATTTCAAAAACGGTAGTTTCTTTGGGCTTTTCCTCTGTAAAGGAGAAAGCTTTGCCTACCAGGGCCTTTATGCGGATAATGAGTTCCTGCATTCCGAAAGGCTTTTTCAGGTAATCGTTGGCACCCAGCTCAAACCCTTCCACCACATCGTTGATGGCGGAGCGGGCGGTAAGGAACAGTACCGGGGTCTGTTTGTCGGTCTGCCGGATGCGGCGCACCATTTCAAAGCCGTCCATGCGGGGCATCATCACGTCTGCCACCAGCACGTCGGGGCGGAGGTCGAAGAACTTGCGCAATCCCTCTTCACCGTCTGCTGCGGTGTGGATGATGAAGTTCTGCCCTTCCAATGTGTCCTTGATAATCATGGCGAGGGTCTGTTCGTCCTCAACCAGAAGTACGGTTATCTTTTCCATAATTGTCGCTTTTGTTACAAGTAATGTAAAGCTCCTTAACAAGTAATGTAAAGTACCCTAACAAATAATGTTATCATATCCTTATCGTAAAGGTACTTCCTTTTCCCAACTCACTCTTTACCGATACGCTGCCACCATGCTTCTCTATCATGGTCTTCACATAGAACAATCCCAGCCCATAGCCTTTCACATCGTGCAGATTACCCGTGGGTACGCGGTAGAATTTGTCGAAGATGTGCTTCTGCTTCTCGGGAGCAATACCGATACCGTGGTCGCTGACGGAGATTTCGGTCTGTTCATTCTGCCCTTCGACGGTTACCTTGCGGCAATGGATGGCCACTTCGGCTTCTCCGTGCGAATATTTGATGGCGTTGTCTATCAGGTTGCTGATGATGTTGCTGAAATGCGTACGGTCGGCAAGTACGCTCAAATCTTCCGGTTCGATGTCCACCGATATGTGGACGGAGCTTTCCGCTTTCAGCTTGTGTTGTTCGATGAGCGTTTCCAGAATATCACGTATTGCAAACTCCTCCGGGTGCAGGCGGAAAGTCCTGCGGCGTTCCATACTCATGGAAAGTATCTGTTCAACCAGTCCACTGAGGCGCTGAAGCTGTTCCTGGCAGATACGCAGGTATTTGTCGCGTTGGGCCTTTTCCTCCGCTTGGTTGAAGTTGAGCAGAGCGTCGTTGGCGGCATATGCTACGGCGATGGGGGTTTTCAGTTCGTGGGTGATGTTGTTGGTGAAATCGCTCTTCATCTCTTCCAGTGTCTTCTGTTTCAGGATGGTGCGTATCAGGAACCAGAAGGAGAAAGCGAGTACGATCAGAATAACGAATGATGTGGTGAGAATGCCCGACATCTGTCGCAAGACCAACGTGCCGGCCGGTTCCATGATGAGACGGTAGCTTTGACTTGTATTGATGTCGAAAGAATAATTATATTCCACGGCTTTTGAGGTAGGCACATAGCCGGGGGTACCGATGTTTACCAATGTATCTATATAGAGAATGGTAGAGTCCCATTTGCTGCCTTTGTGAAGATGTAGCAGCCTATGGGGAAGATTGATGTTACGGTCATGCAGGAATGAAGTCAGCAGGCTGTCATAAAGCAGTACGTCGGGGTCGGAAATGATGTCCAGTCCCGAATGCAGTCCGCGCTGGAAGTAGGTGGCGAGTTCCAGCATACTGTTTTGGTCGCGCAAAATCACATCCAGTCCCCCTTTGGCACTCAATGCGGATTGGGGAGAGCTGTCTGAGTCCCTGACACTGACTTCCACGCGGGTTGAATCGTTCGGGTGGGTCACGTAAACACTGTCTCCTTTGGGCATGAAGGTTTCGTGCAGGGTGGTGTTGTCCAAAGAATCTTCACGGGAGATGGTGGTACTGCTACGGACAAATGATTTTCCGTCATCGCTGTATCCGGCTGATACGCTGACTTCACCGTGGTTTATGTCGTCCTGCTTCATTTTATCCACGCGTATCATCATTTCGTTATAGTCGCTCATGCGCATGGCTTCGGTGATGTCCCTTTCCATTTCACTGTGCATGGTATGGTAGAGCCCCGTCAGCCAGTAGGCTTGGTAGGCGAAGATGCCGGCCAGGGAGACGATGACAAGTATGGCAATATATTTGAATGGCAGTTTCATGTTTGTTTCCGGTTACTTTTATACATACAAAGGTAAGATTAATATTGTGAACCCTATCATCCGATAAGACTAAATAACACTCCCGATAACACTGGATAACACTTGGTAAGCCGCTGATAACACAAGTTTCTGCTGATTCTGCCGTACTTTGCAGACGAAGATTTGCAGAAGAAGAATATAAACATAAATAAAAAGAAGGACATGAAACGATTCTATTTACTCCCTATTGTATGCTGTGCTTTGAGCATCAGCCTTTCGGCACAAGAGAACAACGGCACTGCAACCACCTCCGGTGCGGACGACAACCGCATCCTCAGCGCCGACAGCCTTATCACGACCGATGCCCGTCTGGACAGTCTTTATCAGACCTTGCCGGAAGTGATGATTACCGGTGAACGCCCCATCGTTAAGGCAGCGCAAGGCAAGCTGGTGTACGACCTGCCCCGCCTTATCCAGAACCTCCTCGTAGACAATGCCTACGATGCCGTGAAAGAGCTTCCCGGCGTCATCGAGATGAATGGAGGGCTGCAGTTGGCAGGTCAGGGAGTCACCGTTATCCTGGACGGCAAAGTAACCACCCTCAGCACAGAGCAGCTCTATTCCTTGCTGCGCAGCATCCCTGCCAGCCGCATAGAGAAGGCGGAAGTGATGTACAACGCCCCTGCACGCTACCAGGTGCGTGGCGCACTTATCAATATCACCTTGAAACAATCGGTAGGCGGCCCCGGCTCCTGGCAAGGCGAACTCTATGCCAAGTATCGCCAGAAGCATAACGAAGGCTTTGAGGAACGCGCCAGCCTGCTCTTCAGCAAAAATAAATTCTCAGCAGATTTTCTTTACTCGCACAGCCATGGCCGGGGCTACTCTACTACCGACAAAGAGGCTGTGCACACCCTGGCAGACGGCTCGGTTCACCCCATGACAACATATGAGGTGGGCCGTGGCCGCAGTCATACCCATAATTTCAGGGTAGGGGCGGACTATAACATCGCCAAGGACCATCAGCTGAGTTTCGTCTATAACGGTGGCTATTCCACCTCCCACAACTGGAAGGGCGTGACGGGCACGCAGGTGTCCACAACTCATGGCAATAGCACCGACTGGCTGCACAACGGCCGTCTGGACTATCGTACCCCTTTCGGCCTCAAAGCCGGTGCCGAACTGACCTACTACCGTTCCCCGTCCGACCAGTTGCTGCATAGCCGCATGCAGGACGAGGAACTCGACTTCTACACCGAAGATTGCCAACGTATCAACCGATGGAAATTCTTTCTGGCCCAGGAGCACAGTCTGGGAAAAGGTTGGGATTTGAATTACGGAGCCATCTATACTACCAGCATCGACAACAGCTACCAATATTATTATGACCCCGAAACCGGCGGACAACTGACCTCATCGGATGCCTTGAGCAATATGAAGTCCCGCCGCCGCGAGCAGACCTGGAATATCTATGCAGGTTCCAGCAAGAGTTTCGGCGACAAACTCGCTTTGGACGCTTCCCTGGCTGTGGAGCATTACAAGACTCCCGTCTGGAACCAGTGGGACTGGTATCCCATCGTCAACTTGAACTATATGCCGTCACCGGGACATATCCTTCAGCTCTCTCTGAGCAGCGACAAGGACTATCCCGACTACTGGGCGGTGCAGGATGCCGTCTCTTACATCGGTGGCGGATACTCTGAGCTGCATGGTAATCCGTTGCTGAAACCGGCGCAAGAGTATGAGCTTAAAATGACCTATATTTTGAAGAGCAAATACATCTTCAGCGCTTGGTTCAACCATACCAAGGACTACTCCGTACAGACGCTCTACCAATCTTCCGAACGTCTGGTTGAAATCTACAAGACACTCAATTTTGATTATCAGCAACAAGCAGGTATACAAGCCTCTATCCCGTTTAAGGTGAAGGATTGGTTGAATTCTCGCCTTACCCTCATCGGCTTGTGGCATCGCGAAAAGGATGGTGATTTCTGGGATATTCCTTTCGACAGAAAGCAATGCTATGGCATTGCCCAGATGAACAATACTTTTACTCTCTCCACCAAACCCGACTTGAAGCTGACGGTGACCGGATTTGTGCATAGTAAAGCCATTCAGGGCATCTACGACCTGCCTACGTCGGGCAATGTGAATATTGCCCTGCGCTACGGCTTCGCCAAGAACAAAGCCATTCTCAACCTCTATTGCAACGATATTTTTGAGACGGGACAGATTTCTCCCCGCATCCGTTTCAAGACGCAGAATGTGACGAATCATTACTCATGCTTCCGCGAATTCGGCGTATCGTTTACTTATAAATTCGGTGGATATAAGGAGAAGCAACGGGAGGCGGTGGATACGTCGCGGTTCAAATAGATAGAAGATGCAGGTGGTCAGGTGAAAATACGGTATTCTTTTGTACTTTGCCACATCTTTCGTACTTTTGCAACTTTCAAAACATTAAAGTTGTTATTTAAAGAAAAGACTCTGTATGAAATCGGACATTGAAATAGCCCGCAGCATAGAGCTGAAGAAGATAAAGCAGGTGGCTGAAAGTGTGGATATCCCGCGTGACGAAGTAGAGAACTATGGCCGTTACATAGCCAAGATTCCTACGCATCTGATTGATGAAGAGAAAGTGAAGAAGAGCAATCTGATACTGGTGACGGCTATCACGGCTACGAAAGCGGGTATCGGTAAAACAACCGTGTCCATCGGGCTGGCATTGGGGCTGAACAAGATTGGCAAGAAAGCGATTGTGGCTTTACGCGAACCCTCGTTAGGTCCTTGCTTCGGCATGAAAGGCGGTGCTGCCGGTGGAGGATATGCCCAGGTGCTGCCCATGGAGAAGATAAACCTGCACTTTACGGGCGACTTTCACGCCATTACCTCCGCACACAACATGATTTCCGCTTTGCTCGACAATTACTTGTACCAGCATCAGGCGGATGGCTTCGGACTGAAAGAAATCATCTGGCGGCGCGTACTTGATGTGAATGACCGTTCCTTGCGGAGCATTGTCACCGGATTGGGACCGAGCACCAACGGCATTACCGAGGAGTCGGGCTTCGATATTACCCCGGCTTCCGAAATTATGGCTATTCTCTGTCTGGCAACAGACCTCGACGACCTCCGTCGCCGTATTGAAAATATTATTCTGGGATTCCGTTTCGATGGTACTCCTTTCACAGTGAAGGAGTTAGGAGTAGCCGGTGCCATTACCGTACTGTTGAAAGATGCTATCAACCCCAACTTGGTACAGACTACCGAAGGCTCTGCTGCTTTTGTTCATGGAGGACCGTTCGCAAATATTGCCCATGGTTGCAACTCCATTCTTGCCACAAAAATGGCCATGACATTTGGCGATTATGTAGTGACGGAAGCCGGTTTCGGGGCTGACCTGGGTGCGGAGAAGTTCTACAACATCAAGTGCCGCAAGAGCGGCCTACAGCCCAAGCTGACGATAATCGTTGCTACCGCACAAGGACTGAAGATGCATGGCGGTGTCAGTCTGGACCGCATCAAGGAACCCAATATGGAAGGACTGAAAGAGGGCTTCGGCAATCTGGACAAGCATGTACGCAATTTGCGTTCATTCGGCCAGCAGGTCATCGTGGCATTCAACCGTTTTGCCAGTGATACGGACGAGGAGGTGGAAGCTATCCGCCGCCATTGCGAAGAAAAGCTTGAGGTAGGTTTTGCCGTGAACAACGCCTTTGCCAAAGGAGGAGAGGGAGCCGTTGACCTTGCCAATCTGGTAGTAGATACTATCGAGAACAAACCATCCGAACCGCTGACCTTCACCTACGAAGAGAGCGATTGCGTGGAACGTAAAATAGAAAAGGTAGCCTGCAACCTCTACGGGGCAAGCGTAGTGACTTACAGTCTCCACTCCCGCAAAGTTATCAAACTGATAGAGCAGATGGGTATCAGCCATTACCCCGTCTGTATTGCCAAGACGCAGTACTCCTTCTCTGCCGACCCGAAGATATACGGTGCAGTCAACAACTTTGAGTTCCACATCAAGGATATTGTGGTCAATAACGGTGCGGAAATGATTGTAGCCATCGCCGGTGAAATTCTCCGTATGCCGGGATTACCCAAGAAACCACAAGCCGAACACATTGATATTGTGGACGGAAATATAGAAGGGCTGAGCTAAACGCGCGGAGCGCGTTTAGAATTAAAAATTAAGAATTAAAAATTAAAGGCTGCGCAATGTTCGCTTTGAACTGCGCAGCCTTTAATTTTTAATTCTTAATTTTTAATTCTGTTTGCTTATTAATAAGCAAACAGCGGGTATTCTTTCATCTTCGCATTGACGTGTGCACGTACCTCTGCGATGACTTGTTCGTTGTCTACGTTGGACAGAACGGTTTCAATCATCTCGGCAATTTCGAGCATCAGGTCTTCCTTGGCACCACGGGTTGTGATGGCAGGAGTACCCAGACGGATGCCGGAAGTCTGGAAAGCCGAGCGGCTGTCAAACGGAACCATGTTCTTGTTTACGGTGATGTCGGCAGATACCAACGCCTTCTCGGCAACCTTACCGGTCAAATCGGGATATTTGCTGCGCAGGTCTACCAGCATGGAGTGGTTGTCCGTACCGCCGGAAACGATGGTGAAGCCACGGTCTATCAAGGCTTGTGCCAAGACAGCGGCGTTTTTCTTCACCTGCTTGGCATATTCTTTCCATTCCGGTTGCAGGATTTCGCCGAAGGCAACGGCTTTGGCTGCGATGACATGTTCCAGCGGACCACCTTGGATACCGGGGAATACGGCTGAATCCAGCAACTGGGACATCATCTTGATTTCTCCCTTCGGAGTTTTCTTGCCCCAGGGATTGGGGAAGTCCTTACCCATCATGATAACGCCACCGCGAGGACCACGCAGAGTCTTGTGGGTAGTGGAGGTCACGATGTGGGCATATTTCACGGGGTTATCCAGTTCACCGGCTGCAATCAGTCCGGCAGGATGAGCCATGTCAATCATTAGGATGGCACCTATCTTGTCCGCGATTTCGCGCATGCGCTTGTAGTCCCATTCGCGGGAATAAGCAGAACCGCCGCCGATAATCATTTTGGGTTTCTCGCGCAGGGCAACTTCTTCCATCTGGTCATAGTCCACACGTCCGGTTTCCTGGTTCAGATTGTATTCGCAGGGAGTATAGATAATACCGGAAGTGTTGACCAGTGAGCCATGGGAGAGGTGACCGCCGTGTGCAAGGTTCAGTCCCATGAATTTGTCGCCCGGATTGAGCACGGCGAGGAATACGGCTGCATTGGCTTGTGCACCGGAGTGCGGCTGTACGTTGGCCCATTCTGCGCCGAAAATCTGTTTCAAGCGGTCGATGGCAATCTGCTCACTCTGGTCCACTACCTCACAACCACCATAGTAACGCTTGCCGGGGTATCCTTCAGCATACTTGTTGGTGAGGCAGGAGCCCATTGCCTGCATAACCTGGTCACTTACAAAGTTCTCTGATGCAATCAGTTCAATGCCTTTGAGCTGACGTTGGTGTTCTTTTTCGATAAGTTCGAAAATTAAATCATCTCTTTTCATTCTGCTTATTAGATAAGTTTGATAAATCTGTGTTCTCTTATTAAGCGCACAAATTTACGGGAAATAAATGAATAAATTGAAAGAAAAGGAAGAAATTTACTGTCAAAAGAACACTCCGAAAGAAAAACTCAGCACATTGTCCCTGCGGTGAAAACGGATTTCGTTTTTCGTGTTTTCGTCAGCAGCGTTGTTGTCGGCCGGAATATCGTATGTCACGCTCTTGGAGATGTTGTGCAGCCCCATGTCGTAACGGAAGTCGAAAAAGACGCGTGAGATGGTGACGGATACGCCGACGGTGAAACTGAGATTGAGCGGACGCAGCCTTTCACGGATATTCACCTGGTCGAAATTCTCGAAGTCGATGTCACTTTTCCTGTCCCATATATAGCGCACTTTGGGTCCTCCAAAGACGGCAAGGCTGTACGGCCCCTCCTTGATGAAGTTGTATCCGTAGATGACGGGGATGTCTATACTGTGGATGGACGATGTAATGGAGGCTTCCTCCAGCCGGGCTCCTGATGCGGCGTCTTCGGGCAGAGGTTTCTCGAAGGTGATGTTGCACCGGTTGATGTTGTAGGATATTTCCGGTTGCAGGAAGTGGCGGTCGAAGTTTATCCGCATGAAAAGGGAACCGAAATATCCTATCTTGTAATTGTTCTGCACTTCGTCAATGGGTACTCCGTTGACACTGAACTGGGATACAAGGAACAAGGAAGAGGTGAAACCGCCTTTGAAACCGAAATTGACCGGAGTTTCCTTGCGGTGTCCGGAATGCTCTTCGTCGGCAGTACCGGGCACAACCGGAGTCTGTCCCCACATCATGGCGGGGAAGGCCAACAGATATAAGCCCATCAAGATTCGTCGCAACTCCATCTCTTAAAACCTTTATCGCATTATTACTTCTTTTTCTCTACTGACCATCCGAATTTGCCTATCTTTTCTCCCAGCTCATAATATCCACCGTGCACATAGACCAAGGGATTCGTTTCCGCCAGTTCCAGTTTGCCGGTTTCAGGGTTCAGATTACGGGTATCGGCACGTACATTTACCACATCCGCTATAAACATGTCGTGCGAACCGAGAGCCATAATCTCCTTTACCCGGCATTCTATGCAAAGCGGTGATTCCTCGATAAGAGGCGCGCTGACTACGGTGCTTTTCCCCGGTGTCAGATGCATTTCCTCGAATTTGTTGTAGTCCTTTCCGGAGCGTACGCCACACCAGTCCGTGGCCCGTGCCATATCTTTCGTGGTGAGGTTGATGACGAATTCCATATTCCGCTTGATGATGTCGTAGGAGTGGCGTTCGGGGCGTACGGAGATGTAGCACATGGGCGGGTTCGTACAAATCGTCCCCGTCCATGCGATAGTCAGAATGTTATATTCCTCCGGAGTGCTTCCGCAGCTCACCAGTACGGCGGGCAGCGGATAAATCATGGTTCCGGGTTTCCAGTCTTCTTTCATATAATCTCAATATCTTCTCTGGTCTGCTCCTTTTCGCAGTAGTGACATTTGATGACGCAATTGTCCTTATCCACGACATGAAACAACGTAGGCATAGGCTCATTGTTCGTGATGCACTTCGGGTTGGCGCATTTCACGATTCCGCGCAGCTCTTCGGGCAGGCGGACTTCGCGTTTCTCCACCACTTCGTAGTCGCGGATAATGTTCAGTTTTACATTGGGAGCCACCACGGCGATACGGTTTATCTCTTCGTCGCAGAAGAACTTGTCGGCAATCTTGATGATGCCTTTCGTGCCCAGCTTCTTGCTCTTGAGGTTGAAGCCGATAGTGATATTGTTGCTCATGTGTTCCAGTCCGAGCAGGGAGACTACGGTAAACAGTCTCTCGGAGGGTATATGGTCTATTACAGTGCCGTTTTCCAGAGCAGCAACCTGCAATTCCTGTTTCTTTTCGCTTAACATCTTGAAATATTAGTTATTAGACGATTCTACTGAATTACTCCTTTACTCTTTTTCACCTCATCCAGCGTGATGCCCAGTACATCGCACAGAATAGCTTCACGGGCATACAGTCCGTTTTGTGCCTGCTGGAAATAGTATGCCTTGGGATTGTCGTCCACATCATAGGCTATTTCGTTGACACGGGGCAACGGATGCAGGATGCGCAGGTTGGGACGGGTATGTTCCAGCATCTTGTTGCGCAGGATGTAGACATTCTTCACCCGCTCGTACTCCATAAGGTCGGTGAAGCGCTCGCGCTGCACACGGGTCATGTAGAGGATGTCGGCATCAGCAATGATTTCTTCCGTAAAGTCCGTATGTTCCACGTACTTGATGTTGTGCTCGCGGCAGTAAATTTTGTATTCTTCGGGCATCCGCAACTCGTCGGGAGCGATGAAGTGGAAAGTGGGGTTGAAGTGGCGCATGGCCATCAGCAGGGAGTGGACGGTACGGCCATACTTCAAGTCGCCGACCAGGAAGATATTCAGATTCTCCAGCGTGCCTTGCGTCTTGTAGATGGAGTAGAGGTCGAGCATGGTTTGTGAGGGATGCTGGTTGGCACCGTCTCCGGCATTCACAATAGGCACGGTGGTGACTTCACTGGCATAGCGTGCGGCCCCTTCGAGGTGGTGGCGCATCACGATGATGTCGGCATAGTTGCTCACCATCTTGATGGTGTCTTTCAGCGTCTCGCCCTTGGATGAGCTGGTGGCCTTTGGGTCGCTGAACCCGATGACACGTGCTCCAAGCCGGTTGGCGGCAGTCTCGAAACTGAGGCGTGTACGGGTGGAAGGCTCGAAAAATAAGGTGGCAACTACTTTCCCGTCCAATATATGCCGATTGGGATGGGCTTCAAACTCTTTCGCCATCTCGAGCATATAGAGGATTTTTTCCCGGCTATGCTCGGCAATGGTGACTAAACTTCTGTTTTCCATATCGTTGAATTCATTTATACTTTTCGAGAGTGTAAAGTTACGGAAAATATGCGGGCTACGGAAATATGCGGGGAAGTTTTTTGCGAAATATGGGCTGTTTTTTTAACCGTGTGGCTTGTTGTCCGGAATGCCACACTTCATCATCCGAAATGCCACACTTCGACAAAGTAAATGCCGCATTTCGCGAATGTTCAAGTGTGGCATTTGCCTTAGTCAAGTGCGGCGTTTGCCTTGTCGAAGTGTGGCATTCCGGACAGTGAAGTGTGGTATCTCTTTACGCCGTCGCCGTCGTTCTTTTTAACGACAACGTCGTTTTTTTCTCTTCTCTTATTATCTTAATCTCCTCTTACGCGCGCGAGGGCAAGTTTTTATTGTTCCAATCTGTATTATAGCTCATTACGATGTATTTTTCCTTTCCGATTTTTTCTTCAAGTTTTCTAATTGTTTTGCAATCGTTTTGCATTTCACTGAGAGTTTCCATTAAAATAAACGGGCGTTTTTTTTGTGGATGCCGGAAATCTTATCCTGAAAAAGATATAAAAAGCATAGGCACATCCAATATATTTCCGTACCTTTGCCCTATTATTGAACTTTGATTTTAGCAACTGAAACATGATAAGGAAAGTCGTCAAAATCCTATGGATTTTCATCGCACTGATTTCGCTGGTGTGTGTCTTTATATTCTTTTCCATAGCCAAGGGCTGGATAGGCTATATGCCTCCGGTGGAAGACCTGGAAAATCCGAATTACAAATTTGCCACAGAAGTCTTTTCCGAGGACGGAAAAGTATTGGGTACTTATTCCTATAGTAAGGAAAATCGCGTGTTTGTGGGATACAATGATTTGTCGCCCAATATCATCAACGCCTTGATAGCTACGGAAGATGTACGTTTTGCCGAACATTCGGGCATTGATGCCTACGCCCTGACGCGTGCCATAGTGAAGCGCGGTATCCTGATGCAGAAGAATGCCGGCGGTGGCAGTACCATCACCCAGCAGCTTTCCAAGCAGCTTTATTCCCCCAGTGCCGACAATGTGATGGAACGTCTGTTCCAGAAGCCTATCGAATGGGTGATTGCCGTAAAGCTGGAGCGTTACTATACAAAAGAGGAAATCCTCACCATGTATCTCAACAAGTTCGATTTCCTGAACAATGCGGTAGGCATCAAGACTGCTGCCTTTACCTACTTCGGTTGCGAACCGAAAGATTTGAAGATTGAGGAAGCGGCTACGTTGGTGGGCATGTGCAAGAATCCGTCTCTCTATAATCCGGTGCGCTACAATGAACGTTCCCGTGGACGGCGCAATGTGGTGCTCGACCAGATGCGGAAAGCGGGATATATTACGGAAGCCGAGCGCGACTCCCTCCAGGCATTGCCTCTGAAACTGAAGTACAACCGTGTGGACCACAAGGAAGGGTTGGCCACTTATTTCCGCGAATACCTGCGCGGCGTGCTCACCGCCAAGAAGCCCGACAAGGCCAACTACCGCGGTTGGCAGATGCAGAAATACTACGAGGATTCACTCGACTGGGAGAACAACCCGCTCTTTGGATGGTGCGAAAAGAACACCAAGAAAGACGGTACCAAATACAACCTCTACACCGACGGGCTGAAAATCTATACCACGCTCGACTCGCGTATGCAGCAGTATGCCGAGGATGCCGTGACAGAGCATCTGAAGGAACTGCAAGGTTACTTCTTCAAGGAAAAGAAAGGGGCCAAGAAAGCTCCCTACACCTTCCGTCTGACCCAGGAGCAGGTGGACGAGATTCTGGGACGTGCCATGAGGTTGTCCGACCGCTACCGCATTATGAAGAAAGCCGGAGCCACCGAAGCTGAAATAAAGAAAGCCTTCGATACCCCGGAGGAGATGTCCGTATTCAGTTGGGAAGGGGAGAAAGACACCATTATGACCCCGATGGATTCCATCCGTTACTACAAGTTCTTCCTTCGTGCCGGTTTCATGTCCATGGACCCGCGCAGCGGACATGTCAAGGCATACGTAGGCGGACCGAACTACCATTACTTCCAGTACGATATGGCCATGGTGGGACGCCGCCAGGTAGGTTCTACCATCAAGCCTTTCCTTTATACATTGGCTATGGAGAACGGTTTTTCTCCCTGCGACGAAGTGCGCCACGTGGAATACACGCTGATTGATGAAAACGGAAAACCGTGGACGCCGCGTAATGCCAACAAAAAGCTGATTGGTGACATGGTGACCGTGAAGTGGGGGCTGGCAAACTCGGACAACTGGATTACGGCCTATCTCATGAGCAAGCTGAATCCCTATAATCTGAAACGTCTTATACATACTTTCGGTGTCCGCAACCGTGATATAGTACCTTCCGTTTCACTCTGTCTGGGCCCGTGCGAGATTTCCGTCGGCGAGATGGTAAGTGCCTATACCGCATTCCCCAACAAGGGTATCCGGGTAGCTCCGCTGTTCGTGACCCGCATCGAGGACAACGACGGAAACGTGCTGGCAACCTTTGCTCCCGAAATGCAGGAAGTCATCAGCGTATCCAGCGCTTACAAGATGCTGGTCATGCTGCGTGCCGTTGTCAACGAAGGTACCGGAGGCCGTGTGCGCCGTCTGGGTGTGAAAGCCGACATGGGCGGCAAGACCGGAACGACGAACTACAATGCCGACGGCTGGTTTATGGGCTTCACGCCTTCGCTTGTGTCCGGTTGCTGGGTGGGCGGTGAGGACCGCGACATCCACTTCGATACGATGCTTCACGGACAAGGTGCTTCCATGGCATTGCCTATCTGGACCAAATACATGGTGAAAGTGCTCGGTGACAAATCTCTGGGATATGATGAAAATGAAACATTCCAGTTGCCCGAAGGCTATGACCCGTGCAAGGATGATGTGAATCTGGAAGGAGACACCCATATAGAAGAACCGATAGAGGGACTCGACGAACTGTTTAATTAGTTGAAAGGTGAAAATTGAAAGTGGAAAGGTAAACTTTCAATTTTCACCTTTTCCCCTTTCACCTTAAAAAAATGGATTATACGATTAGTATTGGGAGCAACGAGCAGCGGAGGGAGAACATGGAACTGGCTCGCAGACGCTTGACGGAACTTTTTTCGGGAATACGTTTCTCGGAAGAGGAGGAGACGGTACCTTTGTTCTTTCACCGTCCGAATCTGTTCTCCAATCAGGTGGCATGCTTTGCTTCCGATAATCCGGTAGAGGAAGTCACCGCCTGCCTGAAAGCCATCGAACGGGAAGCCGGAAGGAAGCCCGAGGAGAAGGAGCAGGAAATTGTACGGCTGGATATAGACTTGTTGTCTTGTGACGGGACTGTCTATAAGCCAAAAGATTTGAAACGTGATTATATCCTGCGAGGATTGAAACAACTGTTATAATTAATAAAGAATATAAGGAGATGGGTCGATAGTATATGAACACTTTCGGACACACTCTCATTTTAAAAAACGAAGATTGAAAATGAAATTTTTAGGAATCATACCTGCCCGTTACGCATCTACGCGTTTTCCAGCCAAACCATTGGCGGTGTTAGGTGGAAAAACCGTGATACAGCGAGTATACGAGCAAGTGGCAGGAATCTTGGACGATGCATACGTGGCTACGGACGATGAGCGTATTGAAGCCGCAGTAAAAGCATTCGGAGGAAAGGTGGTAATGACTTCCACCGAACATAAAAGCGGCACCGACCGCTGTCAGGAAGCTTGTACAAAAATAGGAGGACAGTTTGATGTCGTGGTGAATATCCAGGGGGATGAGCCTTTCATCCAGCCTTCGCAGTTACAAGCCGTCAAAGCATGTTTCGACGATCCGGCCACCCAGATAGCCACTCTGGTGAAACCCTTTACGGTAGATAATGGTTTTGAGGCACTGGAAAATGTGAACTCTCCGAAGGTTGTGCTCAACAAAAACAGGAATGCCCTCTATTTTAGCCGTTCCATCATTCCCTACCAGCGTAATGCGGCGAAGGAAGACTGGCTGAAGAACCATACGTATTATAAGCATATCGGCCTTTATGCCTATCGCGTAGAGGTACTGAAAGAGATAACCGCCCTTCCGCAGTCATCCCTCGAGATTGCCGAATCATTGGAACAGCTTCGTTGGTTGGAAAACGGATACACTATCAAAGCAGGTATCACGGATGTAGAAACTATCGGCATAGATACTCCTCAAGATTTGGAACGGGCAGAAGAATTTCTTAAAAGCCATGGGCTGTAAACTAGAAAGCCCATGCTGAACCGAAGTGACCAACCCCGGATTCTTGAACCGGAACAACTGGTGGTGCAAAGGCCGGAACGTATCAAGTTGCCTAATGGCGTGCCATTGAGCGTGCTCAATGCCGGTGACAATGAAGTGACACGTATCGATCTCCTCATGGCAGGCGGCCGATGGCAACAGAAACAGCCCTTGCAGGCGTTGTTTACGAACCGCATGCTTCGCGAGGGCACCCGACGCTACGATGCCGCCCGGATAGCGGAAAAGCTGGACTATTACGGAGCCTGGCTGGAATTGTCCAGTGCATCCGAGTATGCCTATGTCACCCTTTATTCTCTGAATAAATACCTTCCCCAAACGCTTGACATATTGGAGTCTATCGTCAAAGAGCCGGTATTTCCCGAGAAAGAGCTGGGAGTGATTGTAGACAACAATATCCAGCAGTTTCTTGTCAACTCTTCCAAGGTGGACTTTCTGGCGCACCGCGGATTGGTGAAGGCTCTGTACGGCGGGCAGCATCCCGGTGGACGTCTGGTGCAGGAAGAGGATTATCGGCGCATCACTCCTGCGGTGCTACGCGAGTTTTATGACCGTTACTATCATTCCAATAATTGCAGCATCTATCTCTCGGGTAAGGTAACCGGTGATTGCATCCACAGGATAGAGTCCTTGTTTGGCTGCGAGGCTTTCGGTACGGATTTCCGCAAACCGGAGAAGACAGAATTCCATCCGGTTACCACCTCCGGAAAACGTATCTTCATCGAACGTCCGGACGCCCTGCAAAGTGCCGTCCGTATGGGCATGCTTTCCCTGGACCGTAATCATCCGGACTACTTGAAGGCCCGCGTACTGGTCACACTGTTCGGGGGTTATTTTGGCAGTCGCCTGATGTCCAATATCCGGGAAGATAAAGGATACACATACGGTATCTCCGCAGCCATCATGCCCTATCCGGGGCAGGGAGTGTTGGCGGTCAGTGCCGAAGCCGCCAACGAATTTGTGGAGCCTCTTATCGGTGAGGTTTATCATGAAATAGACCGCCTTCAGAACGAGCTGGCTTCCGATGGAGAGCTTTCCATGGTGAAGAACTATATGTTGGGAGACATGTGCCGTAGTTATGAATCTGCATTCTCGCTGGCAGATGCCTGGATTTTTGTGCAGGTATCGGGCTTGCAGGATACCTACTTTGCCGAAGCACTGGATGCTGTCAAGGAGGTTACTCCACAAGAAATCCGTGAACTTGCAGGGCGGCATTTATGCAAAGAGAAATTAAAAGAAATAGTGTGCGGCAAAAAAATGTCATAAAAAGCGGGAGTTATCGCATCATTTTACCGGATAAATCCTACCTTTGTCAATTATCAACTATCAATTATCAATTAATGAAATATCTATATACTGCACTCATTCTGGCTTTCTTATGCCAAGGTGGAGCCACTGCCCAGGAAAAAAAAAGCGGCTTTTTCGATAAAGTGAAAAGTACATTCTCTTCGGAGATAAAGATAGGTACCTATACGTTCAAAGATAACGGGGCCGTCTATACCGGTGAAATAAAAGGGCGCAAGCCCAATGGAAAGGGGAAGACCGTTTTCAAGAACGGCGACGTCTACGAGGGTGAGTATGTGAAGGGCAAGCGTGAAGGCTACGGTACATATATGTTTCCCGACGGTGAAAAGTATGAGGGGCAATGGTTTCAAGACCAGCAGCATGGTAGGGGTATCTACTATTTTATGAATAACAACCGTTATGACGGCATGTGGTTTCAGGATTACCAGCACGGTAAAGGAACCATGTACTATTACAATGGTGATATTTATGAGGGCGACTGGGTGAATGATAAACGCGAAGGCCAAGGAACGTATACCTGGAAGAACGGTTCCAAGTATGTAGGCTCGTGGAAGAATGACAAGAAAGACGGCAAAGGAACACTGACCTGGAATGACGGTTCCAAATATGACGGAGAGTGGAAAAATGATGTCCGGGACGGTAAAGGAACTTTTGAATATGCCAACGGTGACAAATACGTAGGTGACTGGAAGGACGACATGCAGCATGGCAAAGGTATTTACTTTTTCCATACCGGCGACCGTTACGAAGGTTCTTATGTTCAAGGTGAACGTACCGGAGAGGGCATTTATTACCATGCCAGCGGCAACAAGTATGTGGGCAGCTTCAAGGATGGAAAGCAGGAAGGCCACGGCACATTTACGTGGGCAAGCGGCGCCGTTTACGAAGGTAATTGGAAAGATAACCAACGTGACGGATACGGTACTTACAAATGGAATGTAGGTGACTCTTACGAAGGTGAATGGAAAGACAATAAGTTCAACGGCCAAGGTACCCTGATTCAGACCGATGGAACCAAATATAAAGGCGGTTTTGTGAACGGTATGGAAGAAGGTAGCGGTATCCAGGAGGACAAGAACGGAAACCGTTATGAAGGCTTCTTCAAACAAGGCAAGAAACACGGTCCGTTTGTAGAAACAGACAAGAACGGAAAGGTGATACGAAAAGGAACCTACAAGATGGGAAGGCTGGAGAATTAGAATTAAAAATTAGAAATTAAAAATTAAAGGCTGCGCAATGTTCACTTCAGAACCGCGCAGCCTTTAATTTTTAATTTCTAACCGCTCCGCGGTTAGATAATGTATTGTGAACTGATTGATTCATTGTTCATCACCCGCTTGATGGTTTCGGCGAACATATCGGCAATGCTCAACTGTTTAACCTTGTCACATTTTTTAGAGTAGGGGATACTATCAGTAAATACCATTTCCGTTAGTGCGGATTCTTGTACACGGAAAGAAGCAGGGTCGGACATTACGCAGTGGCTGGCAATGGCACGGACAGATTTGGCTCCTGCTTCCAGCATGATGTTGGCAGCCTTGGTAATGGTTCCTGCTGTATCTACAATATCGTCTACCAATACTACATTCTTGTCTTTTACATCACCGATGATTTGCATGGTGGCAACCACGTTTGCTTTTTCGCGTGTCTTGTTGCACAATACCAGGGGTACACCGAGGTATTTGGAGAATGTGCTGGCGCGTTTTGAACCGCCGACATCCGGGGTGGCGATTACCAAGTCTTCCAGTTTCAAGGATTCAATATAGGGGAGGAATACTGCTGATGCATACAAATGATCCACCGGAATATTGAAGAAACCTTGAATCTGGTCTGCATGAAGGTCCATCGTAATCAGACGGTCGATACCTGCAACAGAGAGCAGGTCGGCCACCAGCTTGGCGCCGATGGAAACACGGGGTTTGTCTTTTCTGTCCTGACGTGCCCAACCGAAGTAAGGGATAACGGCTACAACGCTTTTTGCCGATGCTCTTTTAGCAGCATCAACCATCAGCAGAAGTTCCATCAAGTTGTCAGAATTAGGGAAGGTTGATTGAACCAGGAATACATGCGAGCCACGGATAGATTCCTCATAAGAGACTGCAAACTCACCATCTGCAAAATGGGTGATGTTCATCTTTCCCAGAGGGCAATCAAGGCTAGCGCAGATTTTCTCTGCAAGGTATCTCGAATTTGTTCCGGAGAATACCATAAAGGGTGCTTTTTCGCTCATTTGTGTAATAGATGTTACCTATTTGTTAATTTGCATGCAAAGGTAGGAATTTCCCGTTACATAAAACAAGAGTTATTGTATAAAAATTATTTTTCTTTCCCGGATTTATTCGTAGCTTTGCTTTATGAAACGACTTTCTTTTATATGGTTTGCGGGGTTGTTGTGCCTTTGTACAACAATGGTTTCGTGTGTGGGAACGGCACCCATGAAGGAAGTACGCCTTATCGACTCTCTAAACCAGGTGGCTTATGCTTTTCGTTATAAAAACCTGGATTCATCCTGCCATGCGGCATCAAGGGCCTACCGTGAAGTCAGCCTCTATAAACAAGGAAAAGCGGAAGCATCCAATAATCTGGGCTTTTGTGCTTTTATGCGCATGGATTTTGAGCAGGCCGAAAAGTTTCATATGGATGTCTATAATCTGACCAAGAATGAACTGGAACTCCTTATTGCCGACATCGGTTTGATGAAGATTTATCAGCGGACGGCGTTGAACAAGGAGTTCTACGATTATCGCAATAGTGCCTTGCACCGTATGAAAAGAATAGCGGAGGATGACAATCTGTTTGTGGACCAACACGAGCAAATGCGTTTGAATTATGCCCGTTCGGAATTTTATATTGTATCTGCTGTGTATTATTATTATTTGCAACAGCGTCCGGAAGCTGTAGCCTCTATTAATGAAGTTACTAAAAAACAAGAGTTGCTGGCAGATACCAATCAGCTGTTGTATTATCACTACATCAAAGGTTCTGCTGCCTTATGCGAGGGTGAGACACCGGATGAGCGAAGACTGAGAGAATTTGATGAGCTCTATACCGCATGGCAGTTGGCTTCGCGCAAGGGCTATCTTTACTTTGAGGGCAATGGAGTGCAGGGACTTGCCAACTTGATGGCTTCACCGGATAATTACGCATTTTTTCAAGACCGCCGCTCCCATGCCTTGACACGTTTTGGAGTACCGGTAGATTCGCTGCTTCCCATGCGTCTGGGGCAGTTGGCATTGCAAAAATTCAGCCAATACAAGGATTTGTATCAGATAGCAGGTGCATATGTATCTATCGGCAAATACCTGAATGCCCACAGTCACTATACAGAAGCTCTTGACACGCTAAAACTTGCTCTGGAATGTGTAAATGACCATCACCGCCTTTTCTATGACTGCCACGATAGTTTGGACTGGCTGAAAGCATTTGACCGTCGAGATACGATTTGTGCGGAGAAGGCATGGATGGAGCAGAAACTGAAAACCGTGCCCGAGTGGATTTCACGTATTCGTGAACAGTTGAGCGTTTCGTATGCAGGACTCGGGATGAAAGAAAAATCAGACTATAACCGCAATATTTACCTGGATATCCTTGAAGATACACGCCAGGATAAAGAGCTGGAAAGCCGCTATCAAGCATTGGAAAAGGAGGCGGGGCAGCTCAACGTCGTGTTGTCACTGGTCATTGTGGGCTTCGTGCTTGTATCCCTCTTTTTCTGGTTTTTCAACAAGCGTTCCAAAGACCGGAACAGAGTGCATCTCCGCCGTCTGCAGCTGATGCTGGATATCTGTCAGAAGATAACGGCATCCATTCCGGCAGATGCACAGACTGAGGAGGAAATCATCGACTCTATCCGGACGGCTGTCTGCCCGGAATTGGAAAAGCTGTTTGGAGTGAAGGACATCCGCATAGACAACGGGCAATTAGTGTTCCCGCGTCGGATGAGCAAGGATGAGCAGGCGATGGTACGGGTGATAACCCCCTATATCCAATGGGCAATCGACAACGGCATGACGTCCATCTCCCTTGGGGATGAGCGCCGCAGACTGGAAAAGCAACGCTACATTTACGAGCAGCACATCGCGGGGAACAAACGGCAAAATCTGATAAAGAAAGCATGTATGGCTATTGTCAACGGGATTCATCCGTACATAGACCGTATCATCAACGAAGTGCAGAAACTGACTCAAAAAGGATTCATCAAAGAGGAACGGATAAAGGAGGAGAAATACCAGTATATCGACGAGTTGGTTACTACCATCAACGAATACAATGATATTCTTGCCCTTTGGATAAAGATGAAGCAAGGAAGCCTTAGCCTGAACATAGAGACGTTCGAATTGAATGAACTTTTCGAGCTGCTCAGGAAAGGAAGCCGTACATTCGAGATGAAGAGACAGTCGTTGGAGGTGCAGCCTACGGATATCCGGGTGAAGGCAGACAAAGCCCTTACATTGTTTATGATAAATACACTGGCAGAGAATGCCCGTAAATATACCCCTCAGGGCGGTATGGTGAAAGTATATGCACGGCAGGAGGAGGATTACGTGGAAATCTCGGTAGAGGATAATGGTTGTGGATTGTCACCGGAAGATGTAGCTCGCATCGTGGGAGAAAAAGTATATGACTCAAAAGCCATCGGTATGAGTGACGCTCCCGACAAGGAGGAATTGAGGAAGAACAAAGGAAGTGGCTTTGGACTGATGAACTGTAAGGGCATCATTGAAAAATATCGCAAGACGAATGATTTGTTCAAGGTCTGTCTGTTCAATGTGGAGAGCGGGCTGGGAAAAGGCAGCCGTTTTTATTTCCGTCTGCCTGCCGGTATCCGTAAGTCTGTGTCGGTGTTGCTCGTCGTGTTGTTTTTGTGCATGTCATCCTGCCGGCATGCTGTGGAACAGACTGCTTCCGGAGAGGTGTTGCCGGATTCTTTGGCACTGCTTGCACAGAATGAATACGAAGCTTTGCTGGACGAAGCCTCCGATTATGCCAATGAAGCTTATTACTGCAATGTGGACGGAGAATACGAACTGGCTTTACAATACATAGATTCGGCAATGTATTGCCTGAACGAACATTACAAGCAATACGCCCATCCTATACATCGCTATATGACGCTGACCGGAGACGGGACGCCTGCGGAACTGGATTGGTGGAACCAGATGTTCAATTCGGATTTCCATGTAATTCTGGATATCAGGAATGAAGCGGCAGTCTCATTTCTTGCATTGAAGCAATGGGATGACTATAGTTATAATAATGCTGCCTACACCACCTTGTACAAACTGTTGGGAGAAGACCAATCCTTGGAAGAATATTGCCGGCAGCTGGAGCGTTCCACCAACAACAAGATGGTGGGCATTTTGCTGGCGGTGATTTTGCTGTTCGTATTGCTGTTGGGATATTACATACTCTACTTCCGTAAACGTCTGGTGAACCGCTGGAATCTGGAGCAAGTACTGGAAATTAATGGAAAGGTGTTCAATGCCTCCTTGTTGCCGGTTTCGGATACGGAGGAAATGTTGCAGCGTGAGGAGGATACATTGAAGGAAATCCCGCGGCAGATTGTAGGTTCCGCTTTTGATGCAGTGAACGAACTTTTGAGTATCGACCGGTTAAGCATAGCTGTATACAACGAGACTACACATAAGCTGGAATACACTTCCAATCCAGTGGAAGATACCGCCGTGGACGAGTTGCCTATCTGGAGGAAATATATGGAGAATTGCTTTGAGCAGCAAGAGTACATATCGGAAAAGGGTATACAAACATTGCCGCTTGTTGTGGATGCGGGAAATATGTGTCGTTGCATAGGTGTGCTGTGTCTGGAACGCAGGGAAGGTACGGAGCAGGAGACCGACCATTTGCTTTTGGAACTGATAGCCCGTTATGTCTCCATTGTAATCTTCAATGCAGTGGTTAAGTTGGCTACGAAATACCGGGACATCGAAGTGGCTCAAGATGAAGCCCGGCGAGCTTCCTGGGAAGACAGTTTGCTGCATGTACAGAACATGGTGCTGGATAATTGTCTCTCGACCATCAAGCATGAAACGATTTATTATCCGAACAAGATAAAGCAGCTGATAGGGAAACTGCGGTCCGGCAAACAGACAGAAGCGGAGGAGCGGGAAACGGTGGTTGCCATCAGCGAATTGATAGAGTATTACAAAGGTATCTTTACGATACTCAGTTCATGCGCTTCCCGCCAGTTGGAAGAGGTGACTTTCAGGCGTGCGACAATATCTGTGCCGGAACTTATGGCTACTGCCGGGAAATATTTCCGCAAAGTGTATAAGGGAAACAAGGCGCATATTGATTTTAAGATACAACCGTTGGAAGGACGGATTACCGGTGACTGGAACCAGTTGCGTTTCCTGCTTGAAAACCTGATAGACGAGGCTTGCTCCGTAACTCTGGATGGAGCTGTCTGTCTGTCGGCCCGGGAAGATGGGGAATTTATACGTTTTCTGTTTATAGATATGCGCAGGGAAAAGACCCGTGAAGAATTGAACCAATTGTTCTATCCCGACTTGTCCCGCATGACGGCCGGTGAGAAAGGAGAACTGTATGGTACGGAATATCTGGTGTGCAAGCAGATTATCCGCGACCATGACGAGTTTGCCGGACGCCGGGGATGCCGTATCAATGCCGAACCGGGAAAGGAAGGAGGTTTTACAATATATTTTACGCTACCGAAAAAATGAAATATGGAAGACAAAAAATTTAAAGTAATCATCGTTGAAGATGTCAAGTTGGAGCTGAAAGGGACGGAAGAGATTTTCCGCCATGAAATTCCCAATGCGGAGGTAATAGGTACTGCTATGACTGAGCAGGAGTTCTGGACATTGATTGAAGCCGGCGTGCCGGATCTTGTTCTGCTGGACTTGGGACTGGGAGGTTCGACCACAATCGGGGTGGACATCTGCCGGAATATCTTCAAGCGTTATCCGGGAGTACATGTGCTGATATTCACGGGAGAAATATTGAATGAGAAGTTATGGGTGGACGTACTTGAAGCCGGCGCTGACGGCATTATCCTGAAAACCGGAGAGTTGCTGACCAAAACCGATGTGCAGGCAGTGATGGACGGCAAGAAGCTGGTCTTTAACTATCCGATACTGGAGAAGATAGTGGAACGCTTCAAGAAATCTGTCCTGAATGATGCAAAACGTCAGGAAGCAATCATAAGCTATGATATTGATGAGTATGACGAGCGTTTCCTCCGTCATTTGGCACTGGGCTATACCAAAGAAATGATTGCCAATCTTAGGGGAATGCCTTTTGGAGTCAAGTCGCTGGAGAAACGGCAGAATGACTTGGTCGGCCGTCTTTTCCCGCCTAGTGAACGGGTGGGGGTGAATGCCACTCGTCTGGTGGTGCGCGCATTGGAACTTCGAATCTTGAATATAGACAATCTGGAAGCCGACGATGAGTAAACTCCGAATGCCACATCCCGCTACGATGTTCTTCCTGCTGACGCTGGCAGTCATCCTCCTTTCATGGATATTCGATGTCTATGGCCTGAGCGTGCTGCAACCGCAGACTGGAGAAGAAATACGGGTGCAGAGCCTGCTGAGTCCGGAGGGCATACGCTGGCTGCTGCGCCATGTCATAACCAATTTTACGGGATTCGCTCCATTAGGGCTGGTGATTGTGGCTATGTTCGGAATAGGGGTGGCACAGCATTCGGGTTTCATCGATGCATGTATTCGCAGGGGGGTACGACGTCCACGTGATCCTTGGCGCATTATTCTGCTGGTCATTGTCTTAGGACTGTTGTCCAATATAGTGGGAGATGCAGGATATATCATTCTGTTGCCGATAGCTGCAACTTTGTTCCAGTCTGTCGGTCTGCACCCCATTGGAGGTATAATTACAGCTTATGTTTCAGTCTCTTGTGGCTATAGCGCTAATGTGTTTTTGAGTACATTAGACCCCATGATTGCCTCTGTAACGCAAGAAGCGGCTGATAGGATGAATATTGCTCCGGGGCAGACTGGACCGTTGTGCAATTATTATTTTCTCTTCGTTTCCACGTTCCTGCTTGCATTCATCATTTATCATATTACCCGCAGGAGCTTGTTGCCGCACTTGGGAGTGTATGCAGGGGATATTCATTTTAATGGCTACAAACAATTGTCCCGCAAGGAACGGAGAGCTATGTTGGGAGCTGTATTTGCAGGCTTGCTGTATATTGCCATTATTCTGTGGGCTACATTCTCTTCATGGGGGATATTGCGGAGTGTCAATGGTGGGTTGATTCGTTCTCCGTTTATAGTCGGTATTCTGTTTTTGCTTTCGTTTGGAATAGGTTTGATGGGGATGGTCTATGGTTTTGCCTCCGGCCGATACCGTACGGACGGTGATGTGATAGAAGGACTTACGCAGCCGATGAAACTGCTGGGCGTTTATTTTGTGATAGCTTTCTTTGCCTCACAGATGTTTGCTTGTTTTGAATATTCCCACTTGGACAAGTGCATTGCCATTTTAGGCGCTAATCTGCTGTCCTCCGCCTCTTTGAGTAGTTTATGGATATTGATTCTCTTCATTCTTTTTACGGCGCTGGTCAATCTCTTTATGGTATCTGCCACAGCTAAATGGGCTTTCATGTCTTTCATTTTTGTTCCGGTATTGGCAAGTATGGGCATTTCGCCGGATATGACCCAATGTGCGTTCCGTATAGGTGACAGTGCAACAAATGCCATAACACCTTTTATGTTCTACATGCCACTTGTCTTGACCTATATGCAGCAATATGATAGGCAATCCACTTATGGTTCACTGCTGAAGTATACTTGGAGATATTCTTTAGTCATTCTATTGGCATGGACTGCCTTATTTGTACTTTGGTACATCAGCGGTTTGCCATTAGGACTGTAATATCATAACCGATGAACAGCCCGTTTTCGATAACCCCGGTAATGGCTTTCAGTTTCTGTTCCAAATCAGGAACAATGTTGCTGAGATGAATGTCAAGAATGAAATTACCGTTTTCGGTAAATACCGGACCGTCTTTTCTTTCTGCAAGACGTAGGCTGATTTTTGAAGCTCCCAATAAGCGTATCTCGTTTTCCACATGGGAGAGAGCATGTGGAAATACTTCTACCGGTATGGGGTATTTGCTCCCCAGTTTGCTGACAAGCTTGCTCTCATCGACAATGATGTAAGTCTTACCACTGCTTTTAATTAGGAGCTTCTCCTTAAACATGGCTCCACCACGTCCTTTGATGAGGTTATTATGCGGATCCACTTCGTCTGCACCGTCGAATGTCCAATCCGGACGCTTATTCCACAGAGTAGTTTGCGGCAGGCCAAGCTGTATACATGTCATCGAAATTTCGGCAGATGCCGGAATGATTTCTATATGCAAAGATTCTTGTTTAACTCGTTGAGCTAATGCAAACAAAGTGAGATAAACGGTAGAGCCGGAGCCTGCTCCTATGACATCACCGTCTTTGGCCAGTCCGGCAATCTCCTGGGCTACCAATTCCTTACTCGCCTTATTGCTGATTTTATTTGACCATTGCAATTCTTGTATCAACTGATTTTCCCATTCCATCTCTTTAAAATTTAGTTGTTATTACTCTTTCATTCTTTTTCGGGTCAATGTTACTTTTCCTACTTGAATATTCCTCCATATTTTTACTTTTTATAATTAGTAACATTGATAATTTGCAAAATGTTTTAATACATCTGTATATAAATACCGTGTATCTTATTTGTAAAGGTAACTAATCATTACTTTTTATGTAGCAAATGAGCCTTTTATACATAGGTAACGAAAAAAGGTGATACAAAAATTTGCAATATTCGTAAAAAAGCGTACCTTTGCACCGCAATTAAGGCTGGTTCCGTAGCTCAGCTGGATAGAGCAACGCCCTTCTAAGGCGTGGGTCTTGCGTTCGAATCGCAACGGAATCACAAGAAAAAATGCTAATAGGTTCATTGACAACTTGTTAGCATTTTCTTTTTATGATAGTTGCACAACATTTGCACAACTCGCGAATAGGGAAAGAAAAAGCCGGGAAATAATTCCGGCTATATTGTTGTTTTAACCCCACCGCTGATTTTGGGAGTTGGGTCGTATTCTGCTTTTTGTCTTCGTTTCTCATCCTCGTCTTTAAGGTACTTGTTCCTTATCTCTTTGATGTCATTCGTCATTCCCCATACCTTGAAGAAGAGGATGATTTGCAGTACTCCGAATATTAGGAGTATGATGGTTAGAAAGTCAACCATAGCATTTGGAAAATCCAGTGTAAGCTGCCCCCTAAAACCAAGCGATTCTGCCCCCTTAAAACA
>NZ_QTMD01000011.1:0-20928 GCF_003602995.1 Bacteroides sp. AF25-38AC
CCTTAATGGTGGGCACTGCAGGAACGTTCACGTCTTGTAAGGACTATGATGACGACATCAAGGACTTGCAAGGACAACTGGACAAAAAAGCTTCACTTGATGACCTAAATGCAAAAGTTGCTACTTTGCAGACAGCCGTAGATGAAGCCAAAACTGCCGCAAACGAAGCCAAAGCCAAAGCTCAGGAAGCTCTGGATAAGGCTGGTTCAAGCGAAGGTGGAGTATCTGAAGCTGATTTAGAGAAATTACAAGATGCTTTGGAAAAAGAAATGGAAAAACTGGCATCTTTAGAGGTTGTTGACACTAAGATCAAAGAACTGAAGGAGAGTCTGGCAAGTGAGTTTATTTCTGAAGCTGATTTGAAGAAATTGGCTACAGATGTCGAAACTCTGAGTGTTAAAGTTATGGCTTTGATTGGTCACCGATTGACCAGCCTTACGCTGATTCCAACTACGCACATCAACGGCATTCCTTCAATTGAACTGCTGACACTGACGTATACACCGCAGGTTTTTGCTGCCAAGAACTATGCTGACCACGAAGCAGACCCGTCTAAGCACACTGATCGCCCGGTTTTGGACCACACTGCTGTAAAGGGCGCCAAGGCACTCAGCATTTCTACCGAAAAGAATGAGGTAAGCTACAAGATTAGCCCGAGCATCGGTGTAATGAAAGAAGATGTTAAGCTTCCTATGTTTGAATGCTTTACCTCTCAGAACGTAACGAAGGCTGCTCCTGAACTTTCTCAGAACAAGCCTCTCGAAGTTGTAGACTACGATGTAAAAGACGGTGTAATGACTGTTCTTTATAAGAAGAATGCAGATTATGTAGGCAAGAGCATCGGCACAACCGGTAGCGCTCACGGTGATGGTAAACTTGAAAAGTTCTGGATGGCTTCTCTGAAGACTCCTATTGCTGACAAGAACCTGACAGATGCTGAGAAAGAGGCTGGTAAAGATGTATTTGTAAATTCTGAATACAGCCGTATCGAAGAATCTACTGTATATCCTTATTTGGCTAACAAGAAGATTGACTTCACGAAGAACTTCACGACTGATTTTGCAGACGAAATGCAGGATGGTAAATACGTTCACTATCATGACTCCCTCTGCTTGTATAAATCAGGCAACGAACAATTGGTTGATGTTAAGCAGTCATATGACAGCCCACTCGACTTGAGAACACTGGTTACTGTATGCTATACTTATACTGACAAACAACACGCTTCTCACAAGGAATTGACGAACTACGCCGACTATGGTCTGGAATTCCGTTTCTCTTTGGCAAAAGCCAAGTATCTGCAAGGTGACCGTAAGACAGACGAGCAGGAATTCGGTCGTATCTTGTCTGATGGTTATACGCTGAAGTCTGAAGTTTACGACGTAGAGTTGGGAGATACAGAATATTCCAAGACTTCCATCGGTCGCGAACCTATCATTCGTGCTGAATTGTGGGACAAGAATAATGGTAACATGATTGCTGTACGTTACATCAAGATTCGTTGGATTGGTGAAAAGGATCAAACGATTGCTGCTATTACATTCCCGAACGATACTGTAACTTGCAAAGATATGTTCCAGCAGTTGTTCTCTAAGGAAATGAACGAGAAGATCTATCATATGGTTAAGTTCGACGGTGGTCAGAGTATGAGTAAGACTCAGTTCCACAGCATCTATACAGATATGGAGATTCTTGAACTGAGAAAAGACGGCAAGAAGGTAGATTTGTCTAAATTAGATGTTTCTAAGGTGGCTACTGACTGGAAAGAAGGTTCTGACAAAGTTGGCAAAGACGGTAAGGAAGCGATTGAAAACAATAAAGACCTTGTATTTGCCTTATTGCAGGATGCTGAAGACAATACATCTTACAACTTAGTTTGGGCTATGAACCCGAAGACTGTTGGTACATTGGCTTACAATGCTGCAAACAAGACTTATGCTTCTACATTTGAAATTGATGTTAAGTACGTTGACGGAAAAGGTTTGAATGGTGATATCAAGCAGACATTCAAACAGACAATCGTTGTTCCTGCACAGAAGTTTGCATACCAAGGTACATTCTGGAAGAATGGTAAGGGCGAAGGTGTCTTCAATGTGAATCCGATTGTTTACACTACTGCAAATGACGGTGGAACACAGAAAGACCCGCATGTATATCCGGGTATTACTGACGGTTGTGCGCTGAAAGACTATAGCCACATCGAAGCTGACTTGGTTAATGGCTTCGTATACGAACCGACCAAAGAAAAACCGGCCAACTTGGCTCAATTCATCCAGTATATTCGTGAGTGTGCAGAGGTTAAGTTTATCTTTGACGAAACACGCATGAAAGACTTGACTACTTATCCGCATTTGAAAGACTTTGTCACAAGCGATGACAAAACTCAATTGTGGTATAAGACTGAAGGGACAGCAGAAGACAAAGACAAGAGTGACAACAACAACATCGGTAGAACGGATGCAGATATTATGGATTACAAACAATCTAATGATTTGGCTGCCACTATCAATAACCTGATGGGTGCTGATGCTACAGAAAACAAGAAGAACTTGCCTTGGAATTATGATGAAACATTAGGTAATAGCGTAAATGAATGCTCCAGTATCATCCGTCTCCACGAAAAAGATAACTTGAACGGTACTGATGCCGCCCTTAAGTTGATTGGCAAGGAGGTTCCTGTACAGTTAGTTGTTGCATACAATGAATACAATGTCATTCCGGTTCAGGAATTCAAAGTACACTTCATCAACCCGTTGACTATCGACGGTTCTATCAGCGACAACTTCGTTGATGCTGAAATTGACGGTAGCTTCTTGAGCGTTGCCAAGAACTTCACATTCACTGACTGGAATAATAAGCCGGTAGCTGCTGCTGTAGCTGACAAGGCCACTGGTGATGAAGTTTATGCACATGCTTTGTATGACTACTATGCTGTGCGTGAAGTTAAGTTCTTGACTGATAAGACCACTACCAGCTTGGCTTGGAATGCTGCAACCAGCACTTATGAGCATAAGGAGGGTACTACTGACGGTAAATTGCCGACCAATGCTTCATTGAAGATGATGAACTGGGATGAGACAAAAGCTAAGTCTACTGCTACAGAAGCCAAAGCTGACCCGACTCACTTGGCATACTTCAACAACCATGGTACTCCGGTTAACGTTGACTACAACATGTTCCTGACTGTAAATGTCAACTACAAATGGGGTGTATTGAGCAAGGATAACCTGAAAGTCATCGTTAAGAAGGCTGCCGGTACACCGAGTGCCAAATAATTAAGAAGAGATTCTTGATATAATTTAATAAAAGGGACGTCCTCTTGCAGGGCGTCCTTTTTTTCAATCTTTCATTTATAAATATCAGATATGAAGAAAATACTATTCATTTTGACTGTGTCAGTTTCACTCATCTGCTTTTCTTCATGTAAGAAGTCAGCAGCTACACATCCTTTTCCAGGCAAATTCGTTACTGAAACCGGTATCCAATTCGACCTTCGAGCCGACTCCACCACCCTGATTCAATATGATGATTCCAGTTCGTACGAGGGTACATGGAAAGTCTATAATCAAGGAGATACACTAAAGTATGCCACTATTGAGTTTGCCGGTTACTTTAACTATTATTATCTGCGTAATGGTAAACTCTATCGCAATGAACATAATATGATACGTCAAGCTCTTGGTGAAGAAATTGAATATCAAGATTAAAACAGAAAATGGCTATTACTATTCCTCTATTCTTTGGATGAGGAAAAGAATAGCCATTTCATATGATAGTCAACCACACATTTCCAATAATAATCGTTTTATGATTATCATCTTATGATTATCGTGATATTTTCCTTATATTTGCGTGTAAACTCAATAATCATATGAAAAATCCATTTGTTACGAACGGCTATGTATCACCGGAATATTTCTGTGACAGAGAGAAAGAAACGGCTAAAATTGTCTCACTTTTGACGAATGAGAACAACATTGCATTGATTTCCCCACGCAGATTAGGCAAAACAGACTTGCTGCGGCATTGTTTTGGACAGCCGGAAATCAAGGAGCATTACCACACTTTCATCATCGATATTTATGCCACAAGCTCTGTACGCGATTTTGTGAATGTTTTCGGCAAGGCTGTACTGGATGAACTACGTCCAAAAGGAAAATCCGTATGGGGTACCTTCTTGAATGTACTGGCCTCCCTTCGTTCCGAAATAACATTCGACATGAATGGACAGCCTACCTGGGGAATCGGTCTGGGAGCTATAACTAATCCCTCTGCAACATTGGATGAGATATTCTCCTATCTGAATAATGCCGGGAAGCCTTGCCTAATCGCCATTGATGAATTCCAGCAAATAACCAAATATGCAGACGATCCCAACATAGAAGCGGCACTACGGACACATATACAACGCTGTTCCAATGCCCACTTTGTCTTCTCCGGGTCCCATAGGCATCTGATGGGGGCAATGTTTACTTCTCCGGCACGTCCATTCTACCAATCAGTCACATTGATAAACCTGCCTCCCATTTCTGTTGATAAATACGTGGAGTTCTGTCTTAAGCACTTTGAACGGGCAAGCAAACGCTTGGATACATTAGTGGTAACAGAGCTATATGAGCGCTTCAATGGTATAACTTCGTATATGCAGAAGGTTATGAACATTTTATTTTCCATGACCGGAACTGGAGAAATATGTATTCCCTCAATGATAGATACTGCCATTAACGACCTTCTGGACTTTTCTGCTGACACCTATGATGCCTTATTATATCAGATGCCCGAAAAGCAGCGTATTGTATTTATGGCAATTGCGGCAGAAGGGAAAGCCAAGGCTATCTCGAGCGGTGACTTTGTACGTAAATACAAGTTACAATCTGCCAGTTCTGTCTCTTCAGCTGTAAAAGGACTACTGGAAAAAGACTTTATTACGTATGATAAAGGCATTTATCAGGTATATGATCAGTTCTTCCAACTTTGGTTGCAAAGGAATAAGCTTTAATGGTTTCTTTCTTGAATCTTATATTCATTCTATAAACAATTTAGAAATGAGTAGAAATGCAGCAGGCTTTGCAAAATATAATTATAAGACTAAAGTAAATACCTTCAATATGGTTCCAACGGATAAAATGTTGTAGCAAATCATTGTTGCTTGAAGGATAATAACCATCTTTGTTCTAAAGACTCGAAATATGGATAGTAAAGTAACCTTATTGGATTGAGATGTCAGATTATGATTTGGAAACAGCGAATGCAATGCTGCTTACAGGCCGTTATCTCTATGTCGGTTCATGTGCCATCAAACAATAGAGAAAATTCTCAAAGCATATTGGACTAATTGCTTAATGGAAGTTCCTCTAAAGATACATTCACTATCCAGACTTGCGGAGAGAACGGGATTGGACAAGCAATTGTCGGAGGAGCAGTTAGACTTTATAGACAAGCTTGAACCTCTTAATATAGAAGCCCGTTACCCCTCTTATAAAGAAAGATTGATGAAGAGCTTAAATACTGTGCTGAACTTTTGAGCCAAACTAAAGAGTTGCAATTATGGATAAAGAACAAGCTATAAACCTTGCCAAACGCTATAAGGAAATGGTAGCGGAGAAGTTATCATTAAAGGCCCTTTATCTTTATGGTTCGTACAGTAAAGGAAATTATAGAGCAGACAGCGATATAGATATTGCTGTGATAGTAGAACGCCTGGATGACGATTATTTTAAAGATACTCCTCTATTGTGGAAACTTAGACGCAAGATAAGTAACCTTATAGAGCCAGTCCTACTTACAGAAGATATGGACAATCCTCTTTATTGTGATATTAGAAAAACTGGAATTCTAATACAATGAAGTCTTGTTTATCACATGCCATCTATTTCTATAATTTATATTCTTTTTTACTTCCAACGCATATTCTTCTCCTAAATCTTCGTACCATACCAAGTACTGCGAAATACATACCTGAGCGTTTTTCTCTTACTTATTCCCTTCTTCATCCAATCCCTATCATGACTTAAACATTTTTCTCTTGCAGCAATAATCACTTGATATTGCAAAAAATGAGGAATATGAAATCATTGTATTTGCAGCTATAATTGTATATACTTGTAAGGTAAACCTTTTATAAATAAATTGGAAATGAATAGAAATGAAATTACCTTACAAGAGATGTTCTCCTCAGTCATCGGGGAACTCCGGGAAAGCGGCAGGTGGGGGACGGCACACATCTACCAGTCAGCGGTGAATGCATTCTCGGCATTCACCAAATGGCAACCGATGCCCATGCGCAAGCTGAGCCCGACCGTACTGAAGAGATTCGAAAACTACCTCAGGCAGAGGAACTGCAGTTGGAACACCGTATCCACCTACATCAAGACGGTACGCTCGGTGTATAACCGGGCAGTGGACCGAAAGTACATACGGTATGTACCCAGACTGTTCGAGCATGTATATACCGGCACACGGGCGGACAGGAAGAAGGCGCTCGAGGCATCCGACATCAGCAGCCTGGTAAGGGAGACGGAAAGGAGCCTGCAAAGAGGGACGCTCCCAAACACACAGCAGAGAACAAGGATTTTCTTCGTACTCATGTTCATGCTCAGGGGCATACCCTTCGTGGACCTGGCGTACCTGCACAAAAGGGACCTGCAGGGGAATGTGCTGTCTTACAGAAGGCGGAAGACGGGACGGGCGCTGACCGTGTCACTCACACCCGAAGCCATGCAGATGGTCAGGATGGTGGCGAACAGGAATCCCGATTCCCCCTATCTGTTTCCCATTCTGCAGAGCGAGGAAGGTACGGAAGCAGCATACCGGGAATACCAGTCGGCACTCAGGGGATTCAACCAGCGGCTGGCAGTACTCAGGCAGTGCCTGGGAATGCAGTCGGCACTCAGCACCTATGCAGCCAGACACACCTGGGCCACAATGGCTTACCATTGCGAGATACACCCCGGAATCATATCGGAAGCCATGGGGCACTCCTCCATCACGGTGACGGAAACCTATCTGAAGCCTTTCAGCAACAGAAAGATTGACGAGGCCAACCAGAGGGTAATTTCTTTTGTAAGAAGCGGAGCGTGTACAGTATAAAAGACGTTACTTCTTTTGATAGGATAGAATAGATTTGTTGCGCATTTTCCGGAGTCTTCAAAATGAGTTTTGAGGAACGGAATGGTGTTGTCTTTACGGAGCTCCCATTGGTGCTATCAATGGACTGTCATTCAACCTTTTGAACTGAAAAATACATACTTTCATTCTTTGAGAGCCTCATTTCATCCCTTTCCCACTGTCATCTTTCTGGACTTCCAATCCTCTTTCCAATATCCCAACGGACTGTTTTTTACTATTCCAAACAAAACCGGTCTATTTTCTCCTTATTCCCTGATTATTAACGAAATTAACAAGATTTCATTACCTGCGAAGTAACGGAAAAAATCACATGACAGACAGCTATGTGGAAGGGATTCGAAATGAGAGATTATTCACTTTTTATTTTTTTAAATTTATAAATTTAAAGTTTTCAATTATGAACAAGAAGTTTCTAAGTGTGACCCTGTTCAGTGCCTTGATGTTGGGTACTGCAGGTACGTTCACGTCTTGTAAGGATTATGATGATGACATCAAGGACTTGCAGGAACAACTGGACAAGAAAGCTTCACTTGATGACCTGAATGCAAAAGTTACTACGTTGCAGACGGCTGTAGATGAAGCCAAAAGTGCCGCAAACGAGGCCAAGAACAAAGCTCAGGAAGCTTTGGACAAGGCTAATTCGACAGAAGGCGGAGTATCCGAGGCAGATTTGACTGCTTTGAAGAAAGAACTGGAAAAGCAAATTGAGAAGTTGGCTTCTTTGGAGGCAGTTGAGACTAAAATCAACGACTTGAAAGAAGAATTGGAAGGCGGCTTTGTTACAGACGAAAAACTAAAAGACTTGGCTGCTGAGGTTGATGCATTGAGCGCTCAAGTTATGTCTATTATCGGACATCGTTTGACTAGTCTGGCTGTAATTCCTACAAGTCATATCAATGGTATTGCAGCTATTACATTGACTACTCTACAGTATACTCCACAAGAGTACAAGGCAATGGCAAAACATGCAGACGGTCCTCAAACTGACAAAGATTCTGAAGGTACGTTTACAGCACATTCCAAAACTCCTGTACTTGACCACGTTAATAAAGCTGGTGCCAAGCCGTACACAGTGTCTACAGACAAAAATGAGGCTTACTTCCACGTTAGCCCCAATATGGGTGTACGTACAGAGGATATTTATATGCCTTCTTTCGATTGCATCAAATCTGAAAACATCCTCACCAAAGCTGGCGCAACGATTTCCGAGAATTCTCCTATCCAGCCTACTGACTATAAGATAAAAGACAATGTATTGACAGTACAATTCAAGAAGACTGTTGCCGAATCCATCAATGAAGCAGGCGGTCATGCAAGTGGAAAAGAAACTTTCTACATGGCTTCTCTAAAGGCTCCTATTGCTAAAGAAAACCTGACTGCTGATGAAGCTAAAGCTCTTAAGGAAAATGGTACTCAGGTTTATGTGAACTCTGAATATGTTCGTCTGCACGAAACAAAGGTGGCTCCCTACATTGCTAATGCACGTACGATGTACAACGGAAATATGGGTGGTGATTTTGCTGACGAAGTTCAGACTGATGGTGAAGGTAGATTCTATGTGCACTATCACGACTCTATTTGTGCATATGAGTCACAGGCTAACGACATGATTGACGTTTATGCACAGTATAACAAGGTACTCGACTTGAAAAAATTAGTGGAGGTTTGCACAACAGAGATTGATGCTACAGATCACAAAAAACATGCTGAATTGGAGAAATACAAAGACTATGGTCTAACATTCCGTTTCTACAAAGCTACTGGAGAATATTTTACTTTGGGTGGCCCTGAGGGTAATAGTAACAAGACCGACCAGCAAAAATTCGCAGAAATCGATTCTCCTATGAATGGTCACATGACTTCAAAAGTCTATAGCCTTGACGGTGTATCTGCCACTGCAGTAGGCCGCGAACCGTTGGTACGTGTAGAGTTGGTGGATACTGTAAACAATGCTTTGGTAGCTATGCGTTACATCAAGGTGAAATGGGTGAAAGAAGAAGGTATGCGTGAGATTGGCTTCACATACGATGACACCATGTTCAAATGTGGTAATTTCGCAGACAAGATTGGCACTGTAGCCATGAACGAAGTTATCTACAACGGTGCAAAAGAGGGTGGTATGACCAAGCAGGAATTCCACGCCGTTTACACTGATGCCGGTTTCGACGCACAAGATGGAGTAGATTATGGTAAGGTTAAACTTATTAAGAATACAGAAGACGGAGTTGAATCTTATAACATTGAGTGGACTTTGACTCACGCTGACATCGTGAAGAAATATCCGGTATGGAAAAATCACGAAGATATGGTATTCACTAAGACATTCTTCTGGAAAGATCCGACAAAGGCATATCCTACTTTGAAAATTACATTGACACGTACTATCTACAAACCTACATTCGGTGGATATGGATATGACAATCGTTATTGGAAGAAAAACACCAATAACACTGTATTCAATGTGAACCCGGTAGTTTATGGTGCCGTGGAATGGAATCCTGCATGGAATGAAACCACTGGACACATATTGACTGGCGATAAGACTAACAATAATCCGACCGTAAATATCTACACTGACTTAGTGAACGGTTTCTTGAACAAAGACGGCGTGAAACCTGCTACTGGTGCATGGGAATACCTGTACTTCCAGGATAAGAACGTTGCGAATGTGAAGAATCCTTATTCTCCTACATTTGAATTGCTAGGTGTACGTTTTGAATTCGATGCTGAAAAGTTGGCTGGTAGAACTTATAAGTACTTTGATGTTGCCAGCAAGACATTCAAGGATGGTGCTGTTACATTGAGTACTGACAACACAAAATTGTACATTGCAGGTGAATTGGCTGCAACAATTGACAATTATAAGGACAACCTCTGTACAAATGCAAATAATCCTCTGAAAGGTCACAAGACTTATAACATCAAATTGCAAGAAGCTGATCCGGATGCAAAATCCAATTTCGGAGAAAACACCAAACCGACAGAAGCTGCCAAAGCTTTGGTAGGTCAGATTGTTCCTATCAAGTTGGTTGCAGACCTTTGCTATGGTGATGCAACTCCGGGACATCCGGCTGCTCATACTGAAGTTATCAAGGCTTATGATGCCAACATCATTGAACCGATGACTATCACAGTGAATAAGGAAGAAGGAGAAGTAACTGATGCTGTTGTTAACGGTAGCTCTGTAGATGTAACAGGTGCTTATACTTACACTTGCTGGAATGCAGACGAAAACGGTAATTTCTACACTGCTTCTGAGGCTCCCAATGCAACAGCTCTGCAAAAAGAACTGTTCAAATTCTACGAATGTACTCCGAGCAACTGGATGACTGATCAAGTTAAGACTAACCTGAAACTGGTAGACGGCAATTTGCAGCCTGTGGCTGGTTACAAGGAAGGTAGCCTTCCTGCCAACACAACTGTAGTTTACAACGTAGATGCAACAACTGGTAAGGAAACACTGACTTACTACAACCACAGTGGTACTCCTGTAAACTGGGATTATGAAATCTATGTTCCTATCAAGTTCGGTTATAAGTGGAAGACTTTCACTCAGGAATTCAAAATCCACGTAAATGAAAATGCCGGTACTCCCGCAGGAAGATAAGAGACAACTCTGAAAAGAGATGCCAATAAAGTAAACAGACAAGAGAGAGTGCTTCATCCGATTGAAGCACTCTTTTTTATAATATAACAACTAAAAATATGAAACAAACAGTCATTATAGGAATATTGTTGGGAATACTGCTACTAACCGGATGTGACAACAACGAAAAAGAACATGATTTTGTCGGTATATTTACTACTGCCAACGGCATAAAGTTTGAGCTTCGTCCAGATTCTACATCAATCATAACTTTCAAAGATTCTATGATTTACGAAAGTTCTTGGAAAATAAGCAAAGATCGTAACAATGAAACCTATGCCAACATAGAGTTTGCTGGTTATCAGAATTATTATTATTTGAAAAATGGTAAGCTTTATCGCAGTATACGCGAAATGAACCATGATGCCTTAGGTGAAGAGGTGAAGTATCTAGAATGATTTCCGCGCCTCTCATCACTCTCTAGATTTTTTTTCTCCCTACTTTGCTTCCACACTTCCACCCATCTCCTGCATCCCCCTATCCATCGGCATTTACCCCGCTGTGGAAGCAACCAAAAAAGGTGGAAGCAAATTTTGCTTCCACCTACTCAAAACGCTATAGTTTTACCGTAACCTACTCGTCTCTACCATAATACCCCGTGCAAGGTACATAAATCGGTTGGTTGAGTTTTCCTGCATTCTCGAGTTTGCCTTCGCTGCGAAGCAGGCGAATATGAAGCTGTGCAGTAGAGCGCATCATTCCGCAGAGGCTCTGAAAATCACTGCGTGTAAGGAACTGATGCGTAGAGAAGTAGCTCGTCAGCCGCCTGTCAATCTCCTTGTCACTCAGCTTTTGGGAATGCTCATTCAGCCCCAGCGGTTTAGCTTTGATAGCGCCTATCTCATTCTTCAGCACCTGGTCGGCACGAAACTTGATGCCCTTCAGCTTAATCTTGGTGGTTTTACGTTTGGTCGCGGCAGTCACCGGCTCCGTGCTCGTCAGTACGGGATAAAAATAGCCGATACCGTCCAGATGTACCTGCCGCCCCTCGGCGAGGTCTTCCCCCATGACGTGCGACAAGGCATCCAGTACCGCCGAGACATCAGTCTCCGTCAACGAGCTGCGTTCCTGAATTCTGCGACGCAGTTCGTCGGTAGTGGTAGAGCCGTTCAAGCGGATGCGCGGATGAAGTATCTTTTCTTCCCGCTGTTTGTCTTTAGGTTCTGGGAGCTCATACCAATCGAATAAAATTGCCATAGTTCAATGTCTTTTAAGTTGTTGTACAATACGTTCGCGCCCTATGCGGAATAGGTGCGGGTTACGTACTTCATCCGTAAAAGCTTTGGGAAGAGAAACGCCTAACGGCCATGAACAGCTCTGCTTACAGTCGTCAAGCGATTGCTTCATGACCGTAAGCAGAGCTGTTCATGGTCGTTAGGCGTCATCTATTCCCTATACAAAAGTAGACAAACAAAGGGAGAAAAGCAAAGGAATGCCTATGTTTTAAAAAAGAAATCCAAAGGTTTCCGACACCACGCTGTATAGTTTGTGGAAGCAGGCATTTATTTAATAATTATTCTGCTGAATACTTGTTTTCCGCCTCCTGATGTCGTATCTTTACGAGAATTATATTTACCCAAACAAGCTGACAAACAGAATGAAAATTACCTTGATTAGAGCAGAAAAAGAGAGCGGAAAGGAAGCCCTCAGCACCCTGGAAGCGGATGCACTGATTAAAAAACTGAAAACCGAAACCAAAGCCGGACATGTATCGACCCTCCGGGCCATCCTTCCTCAACTGGAGGGTACTTGCGCCCAATACGAACATATAGACAAACTGCCACGCATCTACCCTGCCGTGGAATATAGCCGTACACAAGAGGGAGAACGGCGGATGAAGAACTATAACGGACTCGTACAACTGGAAGTAAACCGTCTGTCGGGCATTGCCGAAGCGGAATATGTAAAGCAACAAGCCGCCCTGCTGCCACAGACCTTTGCCGCTTTCTGCGGTTCCAGCGGACGGAGTGCCAAGATATGGGTATTGTTTGCCCTGCCCGACGGCACAACGCCGAAGCGGGAGAGCGATGCCACCTTGTTTCATGCCCACGCCTACCGTATGGCGGTGAAGTGCTACCAGCCCTTACTGCCGTTTGCCATTACATTGAAAGAACCTTCCCTTACCCAGAGTTGCCGCATGACTCTGGACGGATATCCATACTACAATCCTGCCGCTGTACCTTTCTGCCTGGAACAGCCCCTCGGCATGCCCGAGGAAGAGAACTTCCGGCAACGAAAACTCGCAGAAAAGAATCCGCTGTTGCGGCTGCATCCGGACAGTAAAGCCTCGGACACCTTCGCCATACTCTTCGAATCAGCCCTTGACCGTGCATTCCGCGAATTGGACGGCTGGAAACGGGAGGGGGATTTACGGATACTGCTGGTGCCTCTGGCCGAACATTGTTTCAAGGCAGGCATCCCCGAAGAGGAAGTAGTCCGCCAGACATTGATGCACTATTACCGGGAAGCGGATGAATTCATTGTTCGTCAAACGATTCATAACCTATATCAAGAGCTTAAAGGCTTCGGGAAAAAGAGCAGTCTGACGCAAGAGCAGGAGAGCGTTTTCCGGCTGGAAGAGTTTATGGGCCGCCGGTATGAGTTCCGCTACAACACCGTTCTGGATGATTTGGAATACCGTCAGCGCGACTCCGTCCATTTCTATTTCAAGCCTGCTGACCAGCGTGCCCGCAGTACGGTCTCCATGAATGCCCTGAAGGAGGGTATCCGCGTATGGGACCGCGACATCAACCGTTTCCTTACTTCAGACTACGTGCCACTCTATAATCCCGTCGAAGAATACCTTTACGATACCGGCCGCTGGGACGGGAAAGACCGCATCCGGGCGTTGGCCGATCTCGTCCCGTGCCACAATCCTCATTGGCGGGAGTTGTTCTACCGCTGGTTCCTGGGCATGGTGGCACACTGGCGTGGAATGGACCGGCAACACGGAAACAATACTTCTCCTCTGCTTGTCGGTTCCCAAGGGTTCCGGAAATCCACCTTTTGCCGCATTTTGCTGCCACCGGAGCTGCGTTTCGGCTATACGGACAGCATCGACTTCAAGAGTAGGCAGGAAGCGGAGCGCAGCCTGGGACGCTTTCTGCTCGTCAACATCGATGAGTTCGATCAAATCAACATCAACCAGCAGGGCTTCCTGAAGCATCTGCTGCAGAAACCGGTTGCCAACCTGCGCAAACCCTACGGCAGCACCATCCGTGAGATGCGGCGGTATGCCTCCTTCATCGGCACCAGCAACCAGAAGGACTTGCTGTCCGACCCCAGTGGCAGCCGCCGTTTCATCTGCATTGAGGTCACCGGCCCCATCGATACAAATGTCACCATCAACTACCGCCAGCTCTATGCACAAGCTCTGAATGCCGTAGCCAAAGGTGAGCGCTACTGGCTGGATGATGCCGATGAAGCCATCTTGAAGCGGACGAACCGGGAATTTGAACAGCTCACCCCACTGGAACAACTCTTTCACAGCCATTTCCGTGCGGCAGAAGAGGATGAAGAGGGGCAATGGATGATGCCCATGCAGATTCTTTCCGCTTTACAGACAAAGACGCGTGACCGTCTGGCAATCAACAAGGTTGCCGTATTCGGGCGGACGCTCAAGAAGCTTGAAATACCGAACAAGAAGTCAAGGCAGGGGACACTGTATCATGTAATGCCGCTGGATTAAATGCTCTGCAGTAACCCCGCACAAGCATCTTCCAGAATGTCCAGCACATACTCAAAACCTTCGGAACCGCCGTAGTAGGGGTCCGGTACATGGTCGGCATGGGTAAACTTTGTACAGTATTCCGTCATGCGGTGTATCTTGCTCCATTCGGCGGTTGAAGGGGCACGATCTTTCAGGTCGTCGATGTTGCGGTCGTCCATACCGATAATCAGGTCGAAGTTGTAAAAATCCTCGGTACGTACGGGTCGCGAAAGATGCGTCAGATTGTATCCACGGCGGGCAGCATGGGCACGCATCCGGCTGTCCGGCAGTTCGCCCTGGTGATAGGACAGAATGCCTGCAGAATCGATTAAAAACTCATCCGCACGTCCGGCTTCTTCTATCAGATGTTTCATGACTCCCTCTGCCGAGGAGGAACGGCAAATGTTGCCGAGGCAAACGAAAAGTATCTTCTTCATATTTCTTTAGTTACGAGTTATTTACATCGGGTCTACATCATAATACACTATCAGCGACTTGAAGCGGTCTTCCGCCACCATCTCCTTTTGCACCTGGACGAGCAGCTCGCGGGCACGTGCCATTGGGGCATTGGTTTCTATCTTCAAGACAATCTTTCGGATGAACAGGGTCTGTACGCGTGCTACGGGCGGCTTGTCCGGTCCCAGCACACGGTTGCCAAAGACGGTGCGGAGCTTGGCGGCCATAGTCTGTGCCATGAGGTCGAGCAGGGTCTCGTTCCGGTTCTTCAGGTAGACATACACCAGGCGGTAGTAGGGCGGGTAGTGGAACATCTGGCGTTCGGCAAGCTGCCCGCCTACCATGGCTTCGTAGTCGTTGGCAATGACTTGCGGGATGATGGGATGGTCGATGCTTTTGGTTTGTAGCACCACCCTGCCGCGCTTGTTCTTCCGTCCGGCGCGTCCGGCAACCTGCGCCATCAGCTGGAAGGCGCGCTCGTAGGCGCGGAAGTCGGGATAGTTCAGCATGGTGTCGGCATTGAGTATGCCCACAATGCTGACGTGGTCGAAGTCCAGACCCTTGGACACCATTTGCGTGCCTATCAGGATGTCCGTCTTGCCTTGCTGGAAATCGGAGATGATGCGCTCGTAGGCGGTACGGGTGCGGGTGGTGTCCAAGTCCATACGGGCTACGCGGGCGTCGGGGAAGAGGGCTTTGATGTCATCTTCTATTTTTTCCGTGCCGAAGCCGCGGTTGCGCAGGTCAGTGCCCTCGCAGGCGGGGCAGATGCGGGGCAGTTGGTAGGTGTAGCCACAGTAGTGGCAGGTCAGTTGGTTCAGCCCCTTATGGTAGGTGAGGCTGACGTCGCAGTTCTTGCACTTGGGTACCCAGCCGCAGGTGTTGCACTCTATCATGGGGGCGAAGCCGCGGCGGTTCTGGAAGAGGATGACTTGTTCTTTTTGTTCCAGCGCCTCGCGGATATATTGTAGGAGCAGTGGGGAGAACGGACCGTTCATCTTCTTCTTGCGGTGCAGCTCCTTGATGTCTACGGGGATAATCTCCGGCAGTTGTATCTCTTTATAGCGTTCTTTCAGTTCCACAAGGCCATACTTGCCGGATGTGGCATTGTGCCAAGTCTCTACAGAAGGGGTTGCCGTACCCAACAGAGTTTTGGCGCCGTACATGGAGGCGAGTACAATGGCTGCATTGCGGGCATGATAGCGGGGGGCGGGGTCTTGCTGCTTGTAAGTGTTTTCGTGCTCCTCGTCCACAATCACAAGACCGAGGTTGCGGAAAGGAAGGAAAACGGAGGAGCGGACGCCGAGAATAATGTCATAGTCTGCTTCCGACAGCTGCTTCTGCCAGATTTCCACCCGTTCGGCATCGGGGAACTTGGAGTGATAGATGCCCAGTCGGGAGCCGAATACGCGTTGCAGGCGCTCTGTGATTTGTGCAGTGAGAGCTATTTCGGGCAGGAGATAGAGCACCTGCTTTCCTTGCCGGATGGTTTCTTCTATCAGATGAATATAGACTTCGGTCTTGCCGCTTGCCGTGACACCATGTAGCAGGCAGACGTTCTTGCTTTGAAAATTCTCTAAGATGGAGTGATAAGCGCGTTGCTGGTGCTCGTTCAGCGGGTTGACGGGGATGACTTCTTTGAGGAGTGCTTTGTCTATGCGACCTATTTCCTGCTGGTAGACTTCGAATACACCACGGTCCACAAGACCGTTGAATACGGCAGGGGTGGCAGAGGTACGTTGCAGCAGTTCGGCTTTGGAGACTTCTTTTATAGCTCGTCCGCTGAGGTAACCGGAGAGTTCCAGGTACTTCATCAGCAGGTCCAGTTGCTTGGGGGCACGGCGCTGCAATTCGTCGAAGAAGATGTGTAGGCGGTGTTCGTTGCGGGCGGCGGCGGTGAGGCGTACGCGGGTTTCGGTCTTGGGCTTATAGGTACGGCGCAGTTCTTCCTTTACGAAGATGGCCTCTTTGTCGAGCAGTGACTTGATGACAGAAAGTATGTTCTTGATGCCGGTCTCTTTCTCCAGTTTCGTCACGCATTGCTCCGGGTCGGCAGAGAGCATATCCAGTATCTTCTGTTCCTTCTCCGGCAGGCAGACATCGGATTCGAAATCGGGGTTGTACTCTACGATTGTTTCGCTTTCCAGCTTCAAGCCAGAGGGTAAGGCAGCTTTGTAGACGTCTCCTTGCGTGCAGAGATAGTAATCGGAGAGCCATTCCCAGAACTTGAACTGCCGCGGAAGCAGTATCGGGCGGGCATCCAGCAAAGCGGACACTTCCTTTACTTCGTATTCGGTGGGGGCGCAATAATGCACGTTGCGCACGATGGCTGTATAGTATTTCTTCCGTCCGAATGGTACTACCACCCGGCAACCAATCTGCACTTCATCCGCCCACTCGTCGGGCAGGGAATAGGTGAAGCAGCTGTGCAAAGGCAAAGGCAATATGACGTCGGCAAATTTTTTCATCGTGGGGACAAAGATAGTGGAAAGTGGAGGGAGAATGAAATGAACGGGGTCATTTTTTATGCTGAGGAGAGGAGGAGGCTGTTGTGGATTTGGATGAAGATAAGGGAGAGGTATTGCAGATTTTATGGGTAGGATGGGTGTAGAAGTATGGGGAAACTGGCATCAGTGTTTTATAAAATTTGTTCGATGTATTAAAATAAGAATGAGTGAGTTGCAGTAAAACTATAGCGTTTTGAGTAGGTGGAAGCAAAATTTGCTTCCACCTTTGGAGGATGCTTCCACAGCGGGGCAAATGCCGATGGATAGAGGGATGCAGGAGGTGGGTGGAAGTGTGGAAGCAAAGTGAGGAGAAAAAAGTTTCTAGAAAAAAAGGAGGATGTTCTATGGGAACATCCTCCTTTTGATTTTATAATTGTCTATTCAGACAATTTTCTACTACTCAGATTATCTAGTAGCTTGTTTACGTGTGATAGTTACGTTGTATGCATACTCACTAGTACCCCAGTCGTGAACGAACTGCAGAACCACATTTACTGTATGAGTAAACTCAGTACCTGTCGGGAGTGCAATACAAGTCAGCTTACCAGTTGTAGGATCTACCTTGAAGTATTCATCTTTGTCTGTTCCGTTAGACATAATGTAGCGGAGACCAGTTTTAACAGACTTCTTGTACAAAGCAGCACGAGCAGTGACTTCTTCGGCATTGAATGTAGTTCCATTGAATTTAACAACTGTCTCACCTGCATAGTCTTTCAATATCAGATTCTTCCAGAAGTCTTCAGCCTTAGTCTTAGTGCCAGCTACAGAATTTTCAATCAATTGCTTCAAAGTAATTTCTGTATCCTTGGCCAAGTTCGGATCGTTGAATGCTTTCAGTGCAGCACCACCGGTGAAATCTGCTATCGGACGAGCTACAGTCCATAATTCTTCTGCATCAGGTTTACGGTTCTTGTCAGTATCATCGTAACCATTTGCATCATAAATATCAACTTTCAGATTACCAACCTTCTTGATATCAATAGGAGCAGTGAATGCTATTCTCCATTCGCCATTTGATTCTTCAACAACTAATTGCTTCTTCTTCATCAAATCTTGTACAAATGCATTCTGCTTATCTTTATTCAATTCGAATACAGCTTTAGCATCAGCAGGAGTTACATCATACATGTGAGCGAAGTTTTCAGACTTAATACCGAAGTTGCCGTTAGCAGCATCACTCCAGTCACCAATGATTGTACGTGCTTCGTATGCTTTCTTGATAGAAACTGCAAATGTGCGATTTACAGAAACTTTATTCAGAGTCAACATGAAGTATTTTCTATCATATTCATTGCCAACTGCATAAGGAGCATTATCTTTCCAAGTACCATTCCAAACACTATTGGAGTTAGCTGTAGGTGATACATAAAGAGTCGTCTCTGCCAATTCTACCTTTGGCCCTACAACCAGGAATAAAGAGTCTTTGTCTGCATTATCACCACCGTTTCTGTAGTACAAGTAGATATCTTTTGCATTAACCTTCAAGTTGTCAGAATTCAAGGCAGAACCAACCGCGTCGTTCTTCATGTATGCCCGACCTTCTGTCTTAGAAAGCATCTTGTATTCTTTTGCTTTCGCATCATATACATAAAGTGGCAACAGATGATTTCTGTCTTCTACATTGTTACCGGCAACAATATCACGTCCACCGATTTCAGATTCAAACTTACGAACATTCAATGCAATAACAGTTGCCTTACTAGCATTGTAGTTCATTGACAGATTGCCTTCATTCGGAATCAATTCGATGGAATTATATGTATATGGATCTTCAGCCTTACGAATAGCTTGAATAGGGAATGTATTTTCAAATACATAGTCAGCAACACCTTCAACTTGTGACTTCACAGTCGTTGTAAGTTTTATTGCTGCATATTCGTTAATGGCAGATGCCTGATATTGTTCTTTTACAGAAAGGATACCATCGTTGATTTGGAAGATACCTTGTTTAGATTGTATTTCCTTGCCATTCAAAATGAATTTAGTGTTATTTGGCAATAACTCAAATTTCTGAGTATACTCAAGACCTATTTCAGACAATTCCGGGGTACCGGATACGTTAGACATATAAGCATTTATAGAGTCATTCAAATTATAAGATTCATTATAAGTAAATGAATTTTTCTCGGAATGCATATCATAAGCACCAGGTAAACCAAAAGGCCAGTTGCTGTCATTTCTATGAGAATGTGCTGCAAAAATCCAATTTGTATTAGCCCAACTTGATTTAACACTGAAATAATCAGAAGAAGAAGTGTATTGCTTATACATGGTAACATCCAAAGAAGACATATACATTTGTCCGTCTACAATGTTTTCCTTAGCAATCATCTTCACTGACAGAATACCATTATTCAATTCAGGAGTTCCTTGCACGCTCCAAACCGGAATATCAACAGCACGTGTTTTATAAGAATCTGAGAAGAAGTATTCAGCATCTGTTTGACTATATTGATTAGGCCAAACTTTAAATTCAGCGACACCAGGTATGGCGGCAAACAATTTGTTTTCTTTGGCTGCTTCATCATAAGAATAGAGTTGATAAGCATTAACATCTGCTTTTTCCCCAAGAGCGGTTACAACACCTACCAGACGGAAAGGTTCTTGAGTATTATCCGGATCGAGTCTTGAATCATTAATCCAGTTTTTGTAACTCTCATCCTCTCTGGTTGCCTTTCTGTATTCCCACTTACCAGGGTCATCAGTCTTTTCGAACCAATCATAAACATCTAATTTAGCCACCTCAGAGCCACCAACAGTTGAATTATCCGCATAGGGTTTTCTGAAAGCAATGCTCTGTAAACCGTTGAAAGCAGAACCTTCCATTAACAAAGTATATGACTGACCGCCAATAGTAACTTGCATGGTTCCATCTTTTTCATTGTAGATCATTGAAGGAACGTTAGCATTGTATTTGAATGAAGTCTTATACTCTCCAATGCAGATATAACCCTCTTCGTCTACCTTCACGTAGTTTCCGATAGCTTCTTCAACATTAGCTTCTGAGCCTGCAGCCTTGATTTTCTCACCTGCGTCATTCAATACATACTCATAGGTTGCACCTTCATCTACGCTAATCATCCAGTAGTTCTCAGCATCTACCTTGAACTTCGGAACAATTGTAGCCCCGGTTTCACCCTTCGGGCCTTGAATACCCTGAAGTCCTTGCTCACCTTTTTCGCCTTGAGCACCATTCTTGATAGTTAAAGTTTCGCCACCGGTAAAAGTCAGTAAATAACCACCCTCAACAGGAGCATAACTTTCGATGAATTTCTTGCCATTGATTGCAGCAAGGATGTCATCAATCTGTTTTTTGTTTGCATCGATCTGCTCCTGCAAGCCATCGATGTCATCATCATAGTCCTTACAAGAAACAAATGTACTTGTGGAGCCAACCATTAAAGCTCCAAACAAGATTGCACTTAGAAACTTTTTGTTCATAATTGAAAACTTTAAATTTATAAATTTAAAAAAATAAAAAG
>NZ_QTMD01000011.1:20938-21514 GCF_003602995.1 Bacteroides sp. AF25-38AC
TGAAAACTTTAAATTTATAAATTTAAAAAAATAAAAAGTGAATAATCTCTCATTTTGAATCCCTTTCGCATACTTCTTTTGTTACTAAGTATTCCGTTACTTCGCAGGTAATGAAATCTTGTTAATTCCATTAATAATCAAGGAATAAGGATAAAATAGGTTGGGTTTGTTCAAAATAGTAAAAATCAGCCCGTTAGGATATTGGAAAGAGGATTGAAAGTCCAGAAAAGTGACAGTGGGAAAGTGATGAAATGAGGCTTTCAAAGAATGAAAGTGTGTATTTTTCAGTTCAAAAGGTTGAATGACAGTATATTGATAGCACCGATTGGAGCTCCGTAAAGACAACGCCATTCCGTTCCTCAAAACTCATTTTGAAGACTCCGGAAAATGCGCAACAAATCTATTCTATCCTATCAAAAGAAGTAACGTTTTTTATACTGTACACGCTCCGCTTCTTACAAAAGAAATTACCCTCTGGTTGGCCTCGTCAATCTTTCTGTTGCTGAAAGGCTTCAGATAGGTTTCCGTCACCGTGATGGAGGAGTGCCCCATGGCTTCCGATATGATTCCGGGGTG
>NZ_QTMD01000011.1:21524-161935 GCF_003602995.1 Bacteroides sp. AF25-38AC
GAGTGCCCCATGGCTTCCGATATGATTCCGGGGTGTATCTCGCAATGGTAAGCCATTGTAGCCCAGGTGTGTCTGGCTGCATAGGTGCTGAGTGCCGACTGCATTCCCAAGCACTGCCTGAGTACTGCCAGCCGCTGGTTGAATGCCCTGAGTGCCGACTGGTATTCCCGGTATGCGGCTTCCGACCCTTCCTCACTTTGTAATATGGGGAATAAATAAGGAGAGTCCTTGTCCTTGTTTGCTATTATTCTCACCATCTGCATGGCTTCGGGTGTGAGTGATACGGTCAGCGCCCGTCCCGTCTTCCGTCGTCTGTACGATAGTATATTTCCCTGCAGGTCCCTTTTGTGCAGGTATGCCAGATCCACAAAGGGTATGCCCCTGAGCATGAACATGAGTACGAAGAAAATCCTTGTTTTTTGCTGTGCGTTTGGGAGCGTCCCTCCTTGCAGGCTCCTTTCCGTCTCCCTTACCAGGCTGCTGATGTCTGATGCTTCGAGCGCCTTCTTCCTGTCTGCCCGTGTGCCGGTATACACATGCTCAAACAGTCTGGGTACATACCGTATGTACTTTCTGTCCACCGCCCGATGATACACCGAGCGTACCGTCTTGATGTAGGTGGACACAGTGTTCCAACTGCAATTCCTCTGCCTGAGGAAGTTTTCGAACCTCTTCAGTACGGTCGGGCTCAGTTTGCGCATGGGCATCGGTTGCCATTTGGTGAATGCCGAGAATGCATTCACCGCTGACTGGTAGATGTGTGCCGTCCCCCACCTGCCGCTTTCCCGGAGTTCCCCGATGACTGAGGAGAACATCTCTTGTAAGGTAATTTCATTTCTATTCATTTCCAATTTATTTATAAAAGGTTTACCTTACAAGTATATACAATAAAATGAAGCAAAACAGAAGTTTATAATGTATTTCTTCATTTTAGCCAGTCTTTCAGAATGAACTCAAATATATTTCTTATATTTGCGAAAAAAGTCGCATTGAAAAAAGTCGCAATATGAATAATCCATTTAAATTCGGTACAATTGTAGACGGTGAATACTTTACGGATAGAGTAGCGGAACAAGAAAAAGTAAGAGAGATACTTGCAAGTGAGAATCACCTGATACTTATTAGCTCACGACGTTTCGGCAAGACCAGCCTCGTTCAAAAAGTAACGAAAGGATTGTCACGTCCCGTTTTTCAGTTGAACCTGCAGTTGGTAACAGGCACTGCCGACTTTGCCGCACGATTATTGTGGATTATGCTTCAGCAATATCCTATGGAACGTCTGAAACATCTTATCACTCACTTTCGTTTTATCCCCACCATTTCAACCAATCCCATGACGGATGGCATAGAAGTTTCATTTCAGCCGTCAATGGATGGCTTCATTCTGTTAGAGGATGTATTCACACTGATTGATAAACTGGGAATGAAGAATCCACACAAGAAACCGATTGTAGTACTGGACGAATTCCAAGAAATACGTACATTGGACAAGAATCTGGATAAAAAATTGAGGTCTATTCTACAGACTTACAACCATGCCAATTACATTTTCTTAGGTAGCCAGGAATCGATGATGCAGGAAATCTTCGAAAAAAAGAAATCCCCTTTCTATCATTTTGGATATTTGATGAAGTTGGGTAAGATTCCTCAAGATAACTTCTATGAGTTTCTCAAGAATGGCTTTCTTCTCTTGGGTGAGGATATGGATGCTGAAACGATAGGCCGCAGCATTCTGTCGTTCACCAATTGTCATCCCTATTACACCCAGCAACTGGCTTACCAGACATGGAATAACTGGAAACAAAACGGTTACAGTGATACTTTGGTGGAAACTGCCATTACGGAGTTGACCCATGTACACGATATGGATTATGAACGTTTATGGAGCACTTTCAATAAAACAGATAAAAAAGTCTTGATAGGCTTAACTATGCAGATGGGGACTCCGTCCAGTCTTCCTTTTCTACAAGCTGTCGGTATTGATTCTCCAAGTACAGCTTTCAGTAGCTTGAAGCGACTTGGACAACAAGGATATGTGATACGTAATGAGGGGTATGAACTGGATGACCCTTTCTTCAGAAGGTGGATTGAAGTAAAGAGAGAAGGGCGATAGAAAGAGGAAATCCTTGTTGGGTTTCGTATCATTTCAGCATATTGAGTTTTATGCTTATCATGTCTTTATATGATATTTGCATCTCCTCCGGTAGAAAAGAGAGACTGATGAACTCCATCCATTTGGTTTCTACTTTCAAGAGTTTCTTGAAGAGGTTTTCTATTACTTTTTCGTCCAATCCCGACGCCCGTATGGACGTGACAAAGTCAGCCTTCTTTAATTTACGTTTTTTGCCGTTTAGTGTAAGTGCAAGTTCTTCGGTGTCTTCAGGCATCACCAATGCGGTAGACAGCATGTCATATGCTGGTGTGAGCGTATATACCTCTTGTTGGGGACTATAAAGCGAGAAGTTCTTCAAATGCATGTCGGCATTACCGGTTATCCATGAAAAGACGACTTGCTCCCAGAAATTCACCAGGTCCAATTTGGGAGCGGATGAATATCTCAGCACTAACTTCGCAATCTGTTCATAAGAACCTTTGTATTTTTGTTCAGTGAGTTTTTCAGAAAGTTGGCACATGTCTTCCATAGCCAATTTCCCTCCTTCATTCGTGCGGTCTATGCGCCGGGTGATATAGCATAATTCACCATCCTCAAAGCGGATGAGGCTATGCGGCACAACTCGTATCTTGGCTATCTCCGCAAGATGCATTGTCAGATCCTCTAATTCGGGAAGATTGCCGAACCGTTCGGTTTGCGGCTTCAAAATATAGCGCCCCCATAAGCCTACAATCGTAAATCGTCCAGGCTCGTTTTTACTTCCTTTGTTGATATCCAATGATAATTTGGCCTGCACTCCGGTCAGTGTGGTCTGACTGCGAATTACCTGCCTTGCCAAATCGTTGAGATTATTGTGCGTATAAGGCAATATAGGCGCCTCTAGTGTCCCGAATATCTTTTTTGAGCAAGCCTTGTGGAAATCCCTCTCATTTCCATTCAGTTCTTTGTAGCAATACAGACATTTTGCCATTTTTAATCCTCCTCATTTATAGGTTCGATACCCACTGCACCGATACAGTCTTTACAGCACGCCAGCAACAGTGACATTCGGTCACGTGCATCTATTTTCCAGTTCTTTTCCGCAATGTCAAGCAGCCATCCTTCGGGTATCAGCCCGTCGAAAAAAGGAAACAGCACTTTGTCGTGATAGGCTTTCTCTGTCAAGGGTAATGTGAGACTGACAGCTTCTGCAACATCCGACTGCAGGAATTCCGTATCGTACTGGAAGGTATAGCCATCCTCATCCTCTGTGAGGATACCGGCTTTTATTCCTCGGAGATTTATCAATGCCTGCTTCATCATTCGTCAGTTTTAGTTATAGGTACTGCGCCAACTTCGCTGCCGAACAAAGACAGTAGCTGGTTTACCTTGTCCAACCGCAGCGTCTGTTTGCCTTGCTCCAATTCACGGACAAAGCGCAAGCCTACTCCTGACTTTTCCGAAAGTTCCACTTGGGTCAGATTGTACTGCTTACGCATCGCTTTTACATATTTGGATAATGTTGTTTGTTCCGTATATTCCATTTTTATACCCTTTGGGGTACAAAGATAGAATATATTTTCGTTATTACACCCATAAGGGTATAAAAAGATTAAAGGAGAAAGAGATTATATCTTTTCGGGTATAAATTAGCTAGAATAAGTTTATGAATCTATCCATTTCCTGTCTACCTATTTCTGGCTTTACTCTTAAAGCCTGCCAGTCCTTCACTGCTTCAACGGCCTCTGTGATAATTCTTTCAGTGGCTTTTGGGCTAAGCATATAATCTCTTATGAGAATCACACTATATTTCTAGGCCGGCTTTGCTTGATTCTGCTGAGTACATAAGAAGATAGCTTGTTATATTGTTCAAACTCTTATAAATTCTTGTCACTTTTGCTGCGTACAACTGTCTAAATGGTGAATTGCTGAAAAAAGCAAGAGGCTGTCTCAAAATGCACTTGAGATAGCCTCTTCTATGCAAATGTTTTACTCTTCAGTTTATTCCTGATATTTCACTTTTGTTCCCAAAGCATCGTGGCGCATTTCGCGCTCACTTCGGTAAAGCTTTTCATCTTTTAAATAATAGTATTCCTGATAACCTCCAAATTCGATATTGGCATACTCTAAGTGGTCTTCGGCCTTGCAAGACTTCCATGTACCTTCATACTTCACTGAATCAGAGAAAGTGATGAGGGTGGTTGAGTCTGCACGGAGTTCAAACCTCACGCCATTTTCCGTTATGAATGTACCGGCGAAAGAATGAGTAGACTCTGTACTGTTAGTATTGGTACAAGAATATAAAAAACCGAAAGCTATTGTCAACATAGCCAAAATCGTTCGTCTCATTGTTCTTTTGTTTTTATAGAAAAGAGAGTGCTTCTTTTCCGGAAACACTCTCTTTTATTAGTTATCTGCAGTGATGATTATCTTTGAGCAGGAGTACCAGAGTTCTTCTTAACATCAACTTCGAATGTCAAAGTGAATGTCTTCCACTTGTAACCGAACTTCACAGGGATGAACAATTTGTAATCCCAGTTAACCGGAGTACCGCTGTAGTTGTTGTAAGTCAGAGTTTCATCTGCCTGGTTGTAAACAACCTTGGTATTAGAAGGCAGAGGACCGTTTGTTACACCATCAGTCGGAACCAAGTTACCGTTAACCAGTTTCAAGTTAGACTTGATTTGGTCTGTCATCCATTCGCCCGGAACTACTTCGTAGAATTCCCACAAAGCTTTCTGCAAGCCGGTAGTATTGGCTACAATATACTTCTTGCCTGATTCGTCAGCATTCCAAGAAACATAAGTGAAAGCACCCTTAACGTCAATTGTACTACCACCTACAGTTGCATCAGTAAAGTTCTCAGTTTCACCTGTAGTTACTGTCAACGGTTCGATGATAAATGCATCATATTCCTTGATAGTTGCAGTGTGGGCAGCAGCCAGCAGAGAACCAGCAGCACAAGCATCTTTGTAGCATACGTCGGCAACCAACTTGATGGGGACATACTTGCCTACGAGAGCCTTGGCAGCTTCTGTCGGAGCGTCGCCGCTACGCGGTGCGTGAGTCGGGTTTACTTCTTCCAACTTGATGTTGTAAGTGATTTCATTGGCATCCAGCTTGTTGGGAGCGTAGTTCACAATCTCAGCAGCTTTCTTGCCGTCGATGTACAGGATTGTTCCGTCAGGACTTACAGTCGCAGTCTTTTCAACAACGCTTGTACCGTTGAAATATTCGTACTTGTAAGCAGAATTGGCAGCTTCCAGTTTTTCTTTGTCGAACACGAAGCGGGCACCTTCCTCTGAATAAGCACCACCTTTCACACCCTGGTGGCCGCTGGCAGCATAAGGATACAGTCCGGAATAGAAGAACTTCTTACCGGCACGCAGTGCATCGGCATACCAGATTGCGCCGCCCAAACCGGTTGTCGGTTTAACTCCGAGGTCGTTCAGGAAACCGTTCAGCAAGTCTGTGTAGATGTTACATGTCGGGTTATTCTCTGTATTGTTAGACCATGCCGGGTTGGATTCCTCGGTATTGTAAACAATCGGGTTTACATTGAATGTGGACCATTCATTGTCGTTCTTCCAGTAGCGGCCATCGTAACCCCAGAGGTTGAATACCGGCTTGTAGATAGTACGTGTCAAAGTAATCTTCAATGTAGGATATGCACCTGTAGGATCGGAGTAGTAGCAAACCTTGCTGAAGCTCATCTTTTCCTGGTTGTTCCAGTTCGGATACTTCTTAACGATGTCTGCATGAGTCAGTGTCCAGATGATGTTGTAAGATTCTACACCAGCTTCAGAGTTGGCAATCACAGAAGCCGTACCTTCGCCGGCACCCTTTGTACCATCAAATTGAGTATAAACGGCGTGGAATTCCTGCTTGGTCATACCACCTTCTTTAGCCTTGTCGTAGATGTCCTCATTCATTTCCTGAGTACCGATACGACCGGTGTAGTTGCTGCAGTAATAGATAGAATCAGCAAAAGCATGAGACAACTCTCTCTCGCCAGCTTCTTTCACCCATTTCACTTTCAGGTAACGCATGGCAACCAAAGCATTGTTTACTGTATCCACCAGTTCCACGCGAACGATAGGCTCACGACCTACAGCTGTTGCAGAAGTACCTTCGACAGTGTAAACCTTGGAAGACATGATACCGTTTTCGTGAGAATCCAGCTTGGCAAATTTCTGCTGGTCTGTCTTGTTGGTGTTACCATCTACGCCACCCAATGTGTTATAAGGAGCAGTAGGGATGTAGAAACGGAATGTCAGACCATAATCCTTGTAGTTTGCCAGATTTGCATGGTTAGCGTGGTTAGTTTTAGCATCTTTAGCGTCTGTAACACAAACCTTCACCAATTTCTTCAAATCAAGCGGCTCGTTATAAGGTTGCTTAAAGTCTACATATTCGTTGGCTTTAGATTCGTATACGCATACAGAGTCATGATAGTGTACATAGAAGTCTTCTTTGCCGTCGTTCTGGATTTCATCGGCAAACTTACCGGTCATAGTTTTGCTAAAGTCAGTTTTGCTATTAACCAGATACGGAACCTTAACCTCTTCGTGCAGACGTACATATTCAGAGTTCACATACACCTTAGTACCTTGTTCGTCAAAAGCTTTCTTTTCAGCAGCTGTATAGTTTTCAGCAGCGATAGGAGCTTTCAAAGATGCCATGTAGAACTTTTCCTTGTCGCCGGCAGTCGTTGCAGCGATAGAACCCTTGACTGTCTTTTTGAATTTTACTGTCAGCACGTCCTTATTGATGTCGTACTTAACCGGTTGAATCGGGCTGTTAGTCTTAATATCAGCACCGGTAGCCTTGGTCATAATATTTTCAGATGTGATGCAATCAAATGAGGGCAATTCAATATCTGAAGTACGGACACCTACGCTGGGGCTTACATGGAAATAAGCCTCGTTGTAATCTGTAGAAATGGAGTTAGCTGTAGCAGCAGCATTTACGTGGTCCAAAACCGGAGTCGTAGTGTGGTCTTGAGTTGTATGCTTAGCCATAGCCTGATACTTCTGCGGGGTATATTGCAGGGTAGTCAGCGTGATGGCGGCAATACCGTTGATGTGGCTGGTAGGGATTACGGCCAGGCTGGTCAGACGATGACCAATCAGGGACATCACCTCAGCACTTACCTTGTCAATTTCAGCAGCCAAGTCCTTCAGCTTCTCGTCTGTAACGAAGTCGCCTTTCAATTCTTCTTTCAGAGCCGCAATCTTTTGGTTTACGATGTCCAAAGAAGCCAACTTGTCGATTTGGTCTTGCAGTTCTTTCTTCAGAGCTTTCAAGTCGTCATCAGAAACACCACCTTCTGCCGAACCGGCCTTGTCCAAAGCTTCCTGAGCCTTGTCCTTAGCTTCGTTGGCAGCTGTTTTAGCATCGTTGACAGCTGTCTCCAAAGTCGAAACTTTTGCAGCCAGCTCTTCAAGTGAAGCTTTCTTGTCCAGTTGTTCCTGCAAGTTCTTGATGTCGTCATCATAGTCCTTACAAGACGTGAACGTTCCTGTCGCACCTATCATCAAGGCACTGAACAGGGTCACACTTAGAAACTTTTTGTTCATAATTGAAAAACTTTAAATTTATAAATTTAAAAAATAAAAAGTGAATAATTTCTCATTTCCGGCATTCCTTTTCCCACAATGCTTTTGTTAAAAAATTCCGTTACTTCGCAGGTAACGGAGGAATTTTCCGTGCAAACATAATTGTTTTTCTATAAATGAGCAAATAATAATGCTGTTTTTTTATAATTAATCGAAAAATCTGCATTTAAGCGCACTTTTTTGTTAATGGGATTGTTGTTCGCCCCAATTATTAGTGTATTTGCACGTATGTTCTGCATTATAAAGGGATTGTACTTATACATATTATTAATAAGAGAATGTATAATTTAAATTGAAGATGAAAGAGATTACCTTACAAGAAATGCTGTCAACTATTATTGGAGAGCTTCGAGAAAATGGAAGATGGGGAACAGCCCATATTTACCAATCTACATTGAATGTGTTTTCCGCATTCAATAACTATCGGGATTTGCATCTGCGCAAATTGAATCCAGTGGTTTTGAAACGTTTTGAAATGCACCTGCGTCAACGAGATTGCAGTTGGAACACCGTTTCTACCTATATGAAAGTCATTCGCTCGGCTTACAATCGAGCTGTAGATTTACGATGTGTCCGTTATACTCCTAGATTATTTGAACATGTGTATACAGGAACTAAAGCAGACAAGAAAAGAGCTTTGGAAGCTTCGGATATAGGAACTTTAGTTCGCGGGACAGAAATGGATTTGTCCAAAAGGATTCCTTCCTCAAGCCTTCAAAAGGCCAAAATGCTATTTGTTTTTATGTTTATGATGCGTGGTCTCCCATTTGTCGATTTAGCTTTCTTGCACAAGAAAGACCTGCAAGGGAATGTATTGTCCTATCGTAGAAGAAAGACTGGTCGCACCTTACGGGTACTTCTATCCCCTGAAGCCTTACAGCTGGTACACATGGTATCCAATAAGGACGAGAACTCACCTTATTTATTCCCAATATTACGTAGCAAGGATGGTACAGAAGCGGCTTATAAAGAGTATCAATCAGCTTTGAGGCGTTTTAACTATCAGCTGTCAGCTTTAAAAACACATTTGAATATGAGTTCACATCTTAGTTCGTATTCGGCAAGACACACGTGGGCCACAATGGCATATTATTGTGAGATTCACCCTGGCATTATTTCCGAAGCGATGGGACATTCATCGATAAATGTTACTGAAACCTATCTCAAACCTTTCAACGACAAGAAGATTGATGAAGCAAATGAGAAGGTAATTTCTTTTGTAAAAAGCAATGGAATCTCGGCATAGATTTTTTTATTTTTATTGATAAAGCGGCCTAGATGTGTCCATATTTATTCCTCCCGCAAGAAGCATCTCTTGAAGGGAAGAGTCCTCTCGCTCATTTCTCAACAACTTCCCCTTAAGCCAAAACTCTACAAAATAACACTTTAAGTCTTTCTTTCCCTATAAATATTTTGATTTCCCTTTATCGTAACTTTACCTCTCGGTCATATTATCAGAATTCCACCTATAAGCCACTTTTCATCTTTCATCACTTAAAATGTTATAAACAATTATAGGGGCATTACAACTATATTAAACTTCTTTTCACATAATTGATTCAAGATGGTTCCCGTTACCTGCGAAGTAACGGAATACTTAGTAACAAAACAAGTATGCGAAAGGGGTTCAAAATGAGAGATTATTCACTTTTTATTTTTTTAAATTTATAAATTTAAAGTTTTCAATTATGAACAAAAAGATTCTAAGAGTGATCCTGTTCAGCGCCTTAATGGTGGGCACTGCAGGAACGTTCACGTCTTGTAAGGACTATGATGACGACATCGAAAGCTTGGACAACCGCGTATCAGCAGTAGAAAAGCTGGTAAGTGACCTTCAAGCTAAGATTGACGCTGGATCGGTCATTACCGGCGTTGACAAAACAGAAGATGGCATTGTCATCAAATTAAGCAATGGCGAATCTTATCCTATCAAGAACGGAACAAACGGCACAAACGCTCCCGTTTGGAGTATTGTAAAAGACGCTAACGGTGACTATTGGTGGGCTAAAGACAATGTACAAACAGAGTTCCCTGCACGCGGTGAAAAAGGTGAACCGGGCAACGGTAGCGCTGGTCAAGACGCTAAAACCATCTATTACTACCCAGGTACTGAAGAAACTGGCAAGTTGCATGGCCAAGCAGAAGCTGGCTACTGGGTGAAAGTAACAGAAGAGAAGGGTAAAGATCCTTTATATGAAGTACAAACTACGAAATGGTTACCGGAAGGGACTCTTTCAGCAGTTTGGAATACAAAAGATGAAACTCTGACCCTTGGTAACATGAAGGATGAGAACGGCAAATTGGTTGAAAAGACTATTTCTCTGACTACTAAGTTGAAAGCATTGGTATTCATTCCTGATTTGTATGAAGACGGAGTAGAAGCTACTAAATACAAATATGCCAACGGTGATTTCATCGAAGCTGAAAAGAACGCAATAGAAAGTAAAGATGACCACAATGTAGCTTATGTAATCAAGAAAGGTACAAGTGCTACCAATTGGATTACTTTGAAAGATGCCACTAAGAAAACTTATTGGATGCCTTCAACCAGCGCAATGTACTATCACTTGAACCCGCTAAATGCCAAGCTGAAAGATATTGAGTGGAAATTCTTGGCAGCTACTCCGGAATATGTAGCTACAAAAGCTACTCCTGCTGTGGTAACCCCTATCTTCCAAAACGCAGGTAAGACCATTGACGGCGAAAAAATGTATGCTACATACAAACTCTCTGTAGAGGATTTGAAGAAGGGCAATTTGAGCACTCCCGGTGAAAACAACTATATTTCTATCGCAGCTCTGGAAGCAACATTGGTTAATGGCGAAAAAGAAGGTGAAGAAAAGTCTACAGTTACTTCTGACTATGCAGCCATCATGCCGATGATTCAAGGTTTTAAAGCCATTGCGTATACCGATGACAGCAAAATCGTAACAAAAAACACTTGTAAACCTGAACTGTATAAGACAGCTAAGGAAGCTATCGAAAACGTATATACTGTTCCTGCACAATACAATGGTGGTTCTATTGAATTGGCAGATTTACTGTGTATCCATCATGTAGAAAACTTTGGAGAGAAAATTACTGCAACCACTCACAAAAGCATGAGTCTTGCTGAAGCTGCCCAGCTATATAATCTGACTCTCAAGTTTGAAGCTGTTCACTATATCAGCGGTGACAATGATACAGAGGAAAATGCTTACTCTCAATTGGAAGAAGACGGTACTTTCACTCCTTGCTATGTAAACGACAAAGAAGAAAGTGTGGTTATTCCTGAAGGAAGCACAGAAAAGATTGGCAGAAGTGCTATCGGTCGTCGTCCGGCAGTATTGGTTAAACTGGTTGATGCAACAAATAATGTAGTATTAGCAGGTTACATCAAGTTGGAAATCACTGAAAAAGCCGCTACTCCTGATGCAATTGTTATTGACAAGAGCACTCCGCAGTTGCCGTACTTGTGTGGTGAACAAACTGTATCCATCACTTGGAAAGACATGTCCGGTAAGATTCTTGAAGAACTGGGTATGACCAAGGAAGAATTCACAAAGGGTTATACATTTGTAAAAGACGAAACTTATGTAGCAGACGGTAAGGGTGGCTTCATTCAAGTAACAGCTGCTAATAAATTTGCAGCAGACAATACTTACGGTGTAGTTACTGAAACTCCTGACGGTAACACTAGTACAAATGCTATCCTGAACTGGACTAGCAATAAGACTCAAAGAGACCAACTCATCAAGGATTACAAAGATCGCGCCTTGACACTTTATGGCAAGTACAAACCTGTAGCAGGTGGAACAACTTACGCTATTTACGTAGGTATCAAGATTTCCATAGCAGAATTGCCGACTACTGCAAGTTATGGTAACAAACGTGATGCGTTCTGGTATCCTGCTGAAACAGCTTTGGCTGACAGAGATACTGTACGTACCAATGTTCCTGCTCCGGATGCAGCAAACAATGTAGCAAATTATGTGAAGAATCTTGATGACTACTTCTATCACTACGTAACAGAAGCTGGAAAAGAAGTTGAAAAATCAGGCATCGAATTCATTGTATCAGAAGCTTCCAAGCCGGTTTATGGTGAAATCTGGAACAACAAAGACAAAGGTATGGAAATCAAGTACAGCTACTTGTTCTCTGCTAAGAACGATGGTCTGACTATAGGTGGAAAGAAGTTGTTTGTAAGTACAGTTGAAGCTGACAAGAGCAAGAGCAGCACTAAGTTATACTGGGGTGAAAAGAGAGCAACCGCTTCTCTCATCGCAACTCTTGATAAGACAGCCAAGACAATTACTTATGCAAACAACGATGAAGCAAAAGTATTCTTGAACCTTTTCGGTCATAACGAAAACAAGCCTAACCAACAGTTTGCCATCATCGAGGTATCCGCTGTTTATGGTGACTGCGAAATTGAACTGGCTCCCGCTTACAACTTCAACGCTCGCTTCTTGCGTCCGCTGGATATTGAAAGCAACGACAAAGCCAAGTTCTTGGATGCAGAGGCTAACGGTTCTTCCGTATTACTTGGTAACTTGTTCAAGGCCAACGACTGGCGCGACAAACCGGTTATCGTATACAATGATAAAGACAAAGTATATGAAGCTGCTAAAGAAAACAACGTTAACTTGTACGAATACTACGGTATCAGCGCAATAACTTTGGATATTGACAATGCAACTTGTGACGTTAATGTTATCGGTGAACAGAAGCCTATCAACAAGGACGTTATCAAGCTGACAATCCTTGATAAAGTAGGTGGTACTGCAATTTCTAACCCGATTGACATCAAAACTACCAACATCAGCAAGTTGAACTCTGTAGTATTGAACTACAAGAACAATATGGGTAACACTAAAGACTTCACCATCATGGTTCCTGTAAAGGTCACATACACATGGGGTACAGTAAGTGCTAAAGTTGCCATTGCTGTTGATGGTACTATTGCCAACAGATAATTTTGTAAAGAACTCATCGCATCCTAAAATGCGGTAATATAATAAAGGTGCGTCATAATAAGGTGACGCACCTTTTTATTTAACAATGCACGATTAATAAATATATCAACAATGAACAATAAACAAATCCTTTTTATGCTTCTTCTCTCAGCAAGCTTTCTACTCGGAGCATGTTCAACAAAAGGACACGAAGAGAAGATGAAGACACAGAAAGAGGCAGAAGATGAGTTTGTAGCCACTTTGACTGCTGCAGACTCAAGCGCTGTTCTTACATTATGTACACAGTGTATGGATCTTCTAAAAGCTAAAGAGACTGACAAGGCTCTTGATATGCTTTACTCCATTGATGACGCTGGTATAGCCAAACCCTTAACGATACAACAACGGGAAGCACTGACCAAACGTTTCCAGCGTTTCCCGGTAATTCGTTATCGATTGGATTACCTCAGCTTCTCTACACAAGGAAATAATGACGTGAAGTACAAAATAGAATTTACGCCACGTTCAGATTCTGACACTCCAGGTAGTAGTATGGGGTTCATGTTCAACCCCATAAAAGCAAATGGGGAATGGGTACTCGCCATCAAAGACGGTAGACAGCCTAGTCGCGAAGCTGCTACCCCACTCCATGATGATGCACCTGCCCCAGTAGATGTAATTGTAGAAAAGTAATCAAAAACACAAGAAAGGCCCTCCTTTTTGTAGGAGAGCCTTTCTTTATATTCCACAAATCGTTTTACTACATTTAGAAGAGATACGCCGCAGACACCTGCCAAGTCTTATTCTTGGCACCGATGGCATCACCCGCATTCTTCCACGTAAATGAGTCGCCCATCGGGAGCTGATAGGTCACGCCAACCTGGAGATGCTTCAGCAGCTTCACACCGGCACCCAGATTAAGTGCCACTTGAGCCTTCTTGCGGTCTACGTAATCCTTCTTCTTGAAGTCGAAGAAGAAATCGGGACCGGCTGCCACATAAATACCCAACAAACTACCCAAGCCAATGGTATATTTCAGATTTACGGGTACTTCCAGTCCTGTTTGCTTCACCTCGTCCTTGCCGCGCTGAGAGAACAGCAAAGCACCATCAACACCCAAGCCTACAATGGGAATGGTGAACTCAGCCATCGGACCAATAAAGAAACCGGTAGAATTATCCTTGTTTCCCTTATATCCGCCATCCCAATCTATTTTCGTCATATTCACACCACCCTTAACACCCCACTTCAATAGTTGGGCCTGGGCAGGCATAGCCATAAACATACAGCATACAGCTATCACGAAAGCACTAAAAATCTTTTTCATAATCAATTGTGTTTAATATTACGGGACAAATATATGCAAATTCTTCCTAAAGAAACAACGTATGTTAGCATTTGTTCATTTACGAGAACAATGAATCACAAAACGCATTACCTTTGCAACCTGAATCAAAGAAAGATACCACACAGATAAAATAAAAAGCTATGATAAAAATCAGAAAGACGCAACCCACAGACATTGCAATCCTTATGGACATCTTTGAACAAGCGAAGCACATCATGCGGAAAGACGGAAATATGCTGCAGTGGAGAGGCAACTACCCTTCCAGGGAAATCGTCATAGCAGACATCGAACAAGGAAACAGCTATGTGTGCACCGACGATACCGAAGAAATTATCGGAACCTTCGCCTTTATCCGTGGAAACGACCCCACATATACGCATATCTATGAAGGAAAATGGGTGGAAGATACGCTTCCTTACGGCGTCATTCACCGGCTGGCAAGTACAGAACACAGCAAAGGAGTGGCCAATGCCTGCCTGCAATGGTGCTACGAACAAATACCCAACCTACGTGCAGATACCCACCGGGACAATCATATCCTGCAATACATACTGAAGAAGCACGGATTCAAATATTGCGGCATCATCCTTCTGGCCAATGGAGACGAACGGCTGGCATTCCAAAAAGTAGAAGGATAGACAAGGAAACCACGAATCTTTCATTTAAAGGAGTTATCAGCCGACAAGTCGGCTTAGGAGTTAAAGCCAATACTCGTGCGTATGTATTCACAGAAGTATCGGCTTTAACTTCTTCAACTCCTGACGGAGCGGAGCGAAGTGATAACTCCTCCAATTCCTTTAAATGAAAGAACCGGGCAAGAAAACTCAAATAATCATAACCCTTCAAACATTATCTGCCATATAATTGTATATATAGCAGGCTTCCACAATGTTGTGGAAAACAAAAACAAGATAACATATGAAGGATTATAAACGTATGACAGTCGGCGAAATCGTAGCCGACAACTTCAACAATGCCGGGATATTTGATAAATATGGCATTGATTTCTGCTGCCATGGTTCCGCACTGCTTCCCGAAGCCAGTAAAACTGCCGGAGCCGATATGGAGAAGGTGATAGAAGAAATAGAGCATCTGGCTCCGACAACCTCCGAAAATATTGATTTCAAGAGTTGGCCTCTGGACTTATTGGTGGACTATATTCTCAAAATCCACCACCGTAATATCCGTACACAAGGTCCCGAGATTGAAGAACTGCTGGATAAAATATGTCGCGTACACGGTGAAAAACATCCGTCACTCTACAATGTGCAGGCTCTCTTTCATGATTCCCTCTCCGACCTCAATGCCCATCTCGACAAAGAGGAACTGGTACTGTTTCCCTACATCTATGAGATGGTAAAGGCTAAGCTGGAAAATACTCCCCTGCCCGAATTCCACTGTGGAAGCATCGAAGCTCCCATATCCGTCATGATGGCAGAACATGACATTGAAGGAGAACGCTATCGCCACATAGAGCATCTGACCAACGGCTATACAGCTCCAGAAGATGCCTGCAACAGTTACCGCCTCGTACTCCAACAGCTTAAAGCATTTGAAGAGGCCTTGCACCAGCACATCCATCTGGAAAATAATATCGTTTTCCCACGCTCCATCAAAATGGAAGCAAAATTAAGAGAACAGCCATGACACAAATCAGAATCAAACGGGTATATGAAGAACCCAATGCAACAGACGGCTACCGTGTATTGGTGGACCGGCTGTGGCCTCGCGGCATAAAAAAGGAACATCTGAAATACGATGTCTGGGAAAAGGATATTACCCCTTCACCTGAATTAAGAAAATGGTTTCACGAAGACCAAGCGGAACACTGGGAGGGGTTTGCAGCCATGTATCGCAAGGAACTGGAAAATTCGGAAGCCGCCCTTAGGTTCATTGACACCATAAAACACCACCATACCATAACCTTACTATATGCTTCCAAAGCACCGATATACAACCATGCACGCATCCTGCAACGGTTTCTGCAGGAGCACTTAGACTAATTACTCACAATCTTTACAGTAAAAGCAAAGATGAACTGTAACTCTGGAAAGGCTGTTCAACGAATTGGTGCTACAAGGACACAAACTTCTTTTTCAAGTCGTCCACTCCCATTCCCGTAAAATAATCCTCTATAAAGTCCCAGCGCTGTTCATCCGTCAGCTTATCTGTTCCGAAGAAGAAAGAGAACAAGTCAATCTGCTCCTGGAATATCTGCCCGTTGGTATCCAGAATCAGATTGCGGTAATCATCGCCAAGCGCAAGTTCCTGCAGAGTTTCGGGGTCATTGAAACGGACAAATACGCAAGGCGTACCGCCACCCTCCACACTGAACGAAAGGCAGTCAAGCATAGAAAGCAGATTAAGCAGCATATTCAAGTCCGAGAAAGGAGTGCAATAAAACACCAGGCGGTCTCCCTTACTGCCCACTATGCGTTGGCTAAACAGTTTTTGATAGCGCGACAAAAGCAAATCAAAGCCTTTGGTCACCGTAAAAGAGAGTTCATTGGAATCCTTCTTTTTCACACTGCTGATATAGCTTACACTGCGGCCTTCCTCCGTGCGACTCTCCAGCAGGGAACCGATAAAGCGTTTGGCAGAGCGCACGTCCATGCCATGCTCGGCAAAGACAGCCCGCAATTCTTCTTCATCAAAACGTCCTTTCGACTTTATCAATGACGTTTTCAGCATCGTTGTCAGGCTCTTGAACAAGGCATCCATCCGCTCACGGATGACAGTGGCATCTTCCTTCAACAACACCTCATGCTTGCCTACAGACACGGCACGGGCTCCCTCCCACAACGTTCCATTATTCAGTTTCTGTTTGAATTCCTTGTAGCCAAGCTCAGGGAAACGCTCTTCCCAAAGCGCTTCCAGACGTGCGACGTAAACCCCGTCCTCCCCTTCTACCTTTGTCAGATAGCTCTGGAATTCACGGGCAAAGACATCACCCGTCTTGTCCTGGACATATCCTTCGGTCAACAGATTCTTGGGGCTGATTTCAAGCAGATGCCTTCCATAACGCTGCATCAAATCGTCTTCCAGCCAAAGCAAGGCGGTCTTGATGAGCTGTCCCAACTCCGCTTCATACTCCAGCTTGTTCTTTGTACGCGGCAGTTTCACCACAAACTCGAAATCGGACAAAGATACCATGATTTCCGGTTTTTCCCCTTTCATGCGGTACACTTCCATGAGTTTTCTCAGAATAAGCACCAGCTGTTCCTGGGCAATGTTCCCTGTCTGATGCAGACGCTTCATATAATAGAAATCCCGTTCATGGTAGTCGGTAGCGGCAATACCCTGTATCTCCGTATCACGCGCGGCACGCCCTATCTCCTGAATATAGTCGACAAACGTACTGGATGGCGCCACATGGTATACACGGTCTATATCACTGATGTCCACTCCCATACCAAAGGCTTTCGTAGCCACAATCAGTTTCTTGGTTCCTTCCTTGAACTCTTGTACAATGGCAGCTTTCTGTTCCTTGTCCTTCTTGCCATAATAGGAGGCAACCAGACGCCAGTCCGCCGGCTTCACCCACGTCTTCAAGCGCATGTCGATGCCACCCGCAAAAGGATAATAGAGCAATGTCTTGTGCCCGTCCAGGAAGTCCTCCACCCGCGCAGCCACCACGCGCTGCTTTGCCTTGTCGTATGTCTCCCCGTCCTCCATCTCCATCTGACGGATGTCAAAGCCAATATTCCGGCGCTTCACTGTACCTACATAAAGCACGCAAGGCTCCATCTGCAAGGAACGAATAGTCTCGAATATCATGTCATTACCTCCTTTCGGGTTCCAGACAGCCGTAGCAGTCAATGCAAACAACGGGAAATTATAGCCGAGAGTCTGTTTCAAAGCAGTCAGGTAGCGCCCCAAGAACCAATAGTCCACGCGGAACTCCTTGCCCCACGTAGTGACCGTATGCGCCTCATCGACCACCACCAGACCGATGCGGCGCTCGCCTACAAAATGCTTAATGTCGTAAGAGAGAAGCAATTCCGGCGAGAGATAGAACAAATCAATCTCCCCCTCACGCACCTGCCGGTAAACCTCCATCTTCTGTTCCGGCGATAAATCGGACGAGGCGTATGCCACACGCATATACCCCAGCTCTTGCAGACTTTCCACCTGGTCTACAATCAACGCCTTCAAAGGGGAAACCACAATGGTAAGCAGATTATACTCCTTCCCCAGATAGATGGCAGGAAGCTGGAACAACAAAGATTTTCCGGAGCCGGTAGGGGCAGTCAGCAAGATATTGTCTACCTGCGTTTCACCTTTCCAAGCCTTTTCAGCCTCCAGTATAACGTTCTCTATCAGCTGTCCCTGCGAAATGCAGAGTTTCTCTTTTCCCTTGGACAAGTCATCGTAAATCTCAAGATTACGAAACTGTTCGTAGCCGTAAGTCTCCTTTAAAATCGTGTTTATGGTTTCGCGGCAGTTTTCAGGCAGATGCCTTTCCTTCAAATCCGGTAACCGGCGTGTTGTTGCTTCTTGTACATTCATTATTATTGTAGTGTGGGGATATTAAAAAGAAAAGAAGTAATTCTTCAACCATAGTTATCGGTTTTGGAATTACTTCTCCCTATGTTTCAAAATATTACCAGACATACCGGTAAGTTTTTTCTTTTAAAGCGTATCAATATTCCTCCTCGTTAAAGAAAAAGTCCTCTTTGCTGGGATAATCGGGCCAAATATCTTCTATGCTTTCATAAATCTCGCCTTCATCTTCCATTTCCTGCAGATTCTCAATCACTTCAAGCGGAGCACCCGAACGCATGGCATAATCTATCAATTCATCCTTAGTTGCCGGCCAAGGAGCATCTTCCAATTTAGATGCTAATTCCAATGTCCAATACATAGTCTCTAGTATTAAAATTGTGAATATTAAGTCCTATTTCTATTTTTCGGCAAAAGTATAACAATTTATTTCACTTGCAACTATTATTCCAAAATATTTCACCTTTTTTGTCGTCTTGATTCATTTTACGGGAAAGAACGAACAAATAATCAGACAAGCGGTTCACGTAAGCCAGTAATTCCGAAGCGATTTCCACTTGTTCGGCCAGAGCAAGAATCCGACGCTCTGCACGACGGCAAACCGTACGGCAAACGTGGCAGACTGCCGCACCGCGACTTCCGCCGGGAAGAATAAAGGCTGAAAGAGGAGGCAAAAGAGTATCCAAACGGTCTATCTCCCGCTCCACCATTTCCACCTGCTCCGAGCTGATGATACTGGCTTCTTTCAGCTCCATTTTCTCCCGGTCTGTGGCCAGATGAGAGCCTACGGCAAAAAGTCTGTCTTGCACTTGCTGCAGAAAATCTTTATCCTTCCCGTCAAGCAGGTACGTGATGAGAAGACCCAGATTGGAATTCAGTTCATCCACCGTACCATACGCCTCAAGGCGGATATGCGTTTTAGGTACACGGGTTCCGCCTACAAGAGAGGTGGTTCCTTTATCTCCGGTTTTGGTGTATATCTTCATAAGGAATTAATGTTTAGGGGTTAGAGATTAATGTTTAGCAGCCAGTAAGTGGAGCTAAGCACTAATCACTAACCGCTAATCACTATTGAAACGCCTAAAGATAATCAAAAGTTGACAATATAGTCTTGTTTTATCTTTGTTTTATCGAAGAATATGATACCAAGGTCATAAAGGTCGAACGTAATACCCGCCCGCCCGTCCTGCTTCATACGTTTCCAGAGGGCAGACATCTGCGGAGTGTAACGGATACCCTCAATCACAAAAACAGACTTTCCCCTGGTACGGGTGGAACAGATGCGGAAGACCTCCTCTACAAAACCGGGATGACGATAATCGTGCAAATAAAGGAAATCAACGGGAACACCACTCTCCAGAAAGAGCTCGGAAAGGTCGGAAGCCGAGGTATAATCCGCCCCCTCCTTCCCCGCTTTCAGATAGAGGGCAGAAGCGGCAAGCGTACCGGCATCCACAATGGTCTCCGGCTGGGCATAATTTACCAGACGGAACAGAAGACGTTTCACTTTCTTCGATTCGTACTTCCAACGTTTATCTTTCTCCAGCTCCAGTTGCTTCTGTGCCTTGGCCAGCTCTTCATATTTATAATAAGCCGTACTTTCGTAAATTACATGCGTAATCAGATTAAAGGCAAAAGGAGAATGTACACCGTAGCCGCAACGGTGCCGGAAACGGTACAGCCAGATAAAAGGCCGTTTTAGAGTAAGCAAAATACGATTCATTATTTTAATGCGCTAATGTACCTTCGAAAGTCACCCCTTCACCCGAAGAATAATTCTCCGTAACAGTCAGGAGTACCTTGTTATCCTCAAAGCAGAGCGTAAGCCCAAGAGCGCTTATCCAGTTGACATAATGTACTTTCAGTTGCAAAGCATCAGGTGACGCCCACGCATAACTGCCTGCCACCTGGAAAGGGCCTTCTATACCCTTAAAACGCCCCTTTGCAGCAACCGAATACGGAGGATAGCCATCAATTGCCGCTTTCGACCATTGCTTATAGCCAAACGGAAGACTGTATGTCTTTCCGTCTTTCTCCACCACAGTCATCACTACTTCTTGCTGCTTGAATTGCAGCTCGATGGATTGCCATCCGTATTTGTTCTCTCCGAGCAGGATGCGCTTGCCTGCGTATTTCTGTGAAAGGGAGGAAGCAGCCTTTCCTTGCACTAACGGCAGTTGATAAGAACGCTGTTTCTTCTGCAGGCGCTTGTAGTCCTTACCGGGCGCTAATACCTGGTCACCGACCTCCGGCAACAAGCGGTTCCAGACCAGACGACGCTGCCGACGACCGTCTATCAATGTACATTCGGTAATAACCACTACCATATCCTTATCCGGAACAATCAGAATGTATTGTCCCAAAGCCCCGTCAGCACGTACAGCACCCGGATATTCGCAAAGCCACATCTGATAGCCATAATCTCCTATCTGTCTGGTCATCATCTGCTCCACCCAGGAAGCCGGAAGCAACTGCCTGCCTTCCCAAACACCCCGGTTCAGCAGCAGCAATCCGAATTTTGCCAATGACTCGCTCTGGATATGCAGTCCCCAGCCACCGGTATTGATGCCTTCGGGGCTTATCTCCCACGCAACGTCCGTGATATGCATCGGGATGAAAAGCTTCTGCTTCAGATAATCCAGCAAGGTCATGCCCGTCACCTTCTGCACAATGGCAGAAAGCATATAGGTACTAATCGAATCATATTCAAACTTCTTGCCCGGAGTTTTCACCGGTTTGGCAAGGAAGGTACGTATCCAGTCGGAAGTGAGGTTGCGCATATTCCAGTCGGGAGTGATACCCGACGTCATGGTAAGCAGGTCACGGACAGTCATGTCTGCCAGATTAGCGGAAACCGAATCAGGAAGAAATTCCGGGAAGAAAGCGGCGACGCGGTCTGTCAAACGCAAGCGGTTGTCTGCAATGGCAAGCCCTACGGCAGCCCCGACAAAGGTTTTGGAGCAGGAATACATGGTATGGCGATATTCCGGCGCGAACGGAGCCGGATAGATTTCTCCGATGACCTTGCCGTGACGCAGCACCACCACGCTGTGGATGTCTGTTTTCGGCAATGCCATCAGTGAATCAAACAAGGCAGTGACAGCCTTGGAAGGGACTCCTTCTGCCTCGGGTGTGGAACGTGGCAACTCATTGATTTGTGCATGAACTGCCAACGCTCCCAGCAAGCCGAGAAACAAGAAGAAAAAACGTACTCTATTTTTCATAATTATCTAAGATATTTGTTCTACATGCGCTGCAAATGTACAGCATTCGGGCGCGAAAGGCAAATTACTTGATAATTTTGTCGGGGAACTATTTTTAGACAGAAGAACAAAAGGACATATTTTACTTTATGACTTTTGTTCTTCTGTTCTTTTGTTCTTCTGTCTAAAACATCTTCTGTTCTTCTGTCCGAATCATCAGAAGAAACACACCGTCGCTTCTTCTCCCTTGTTCAAGTCCAACGAGAATGCCGGTTTCTTGTAAGTATATGTATGTCCTCCTACCGTCACTTCGGCACGGACAGCACTTGCGGGCATCTTTACTGTAAATTTACCCGGAACAAGAGCGGTAACAACAGCCCTCGTTGCCCGTCCATCCTTCCAGTCCAGGTCTATGGAAGCGCCGCCGCGTACGCGCATTCCACGGAAGTTGCCGGCAGTCCAGCTATCCGGCAGGGCAGGAAGCAGATGGATAAAGCCCTCATGACTTTGCAACAGCATTTCGCCGACTCCCGCCGCGCCACCGTAGTTGCCATCAATCTGGAAAGGCGGATGCGAACAGAACAAATTAGGGAAAGTGCCGCTACCATGACCTCCCGTCGCAGCATCGACAGCAGGATGCAGCAAACTCTTGAAGAGTTTCCAAGCACGGTTTCCGTCGCCCAAACGAGCCCAGAAGTTTATCTTCCAAGCACGGCTCCAACCGGTACCCTCATCTCCACGGCGGTTCAAGGTCATCCGGCAGGCTTCGGCAAGCTCGGGGGTGGACTCCGGCGAAATCAGGTTTCCCGGATGCAGGCCGTAGAGATGGGAAACGTGGCGGTGGTGCACATCCACTTCCTTATAATCTTCCAGCCATTCCTGCAAGTATCCTTCCTTACTGATTTGCATGGGTGGGAATCTCTTCAGGTCCACCTCAAGCTTCGCCACATAATCCGCATCACAATCCAGCAGGCGAGCGGCGGCGATGACATTAGTATAAAGCTCAGTGAGCAGTTGCACATCCATAGTGGGACCCATACAAATGCTGACGGGAGTCACGCTGTCACCCGGCACATAGAAACTGTTTTCCGGAGAAGAAGTGGGGGCAGTTACCAGCCAGCCATGCGAAGGCTCCTGCACCGTAGTGGAACTAAAGAACCGGGCGGCACCTTTCAGGACGGGATAGATGCGGCGCAGATAATCCTTGTCCTGCGTATACAGATAGTGTTCCCACAGATGGGCACACAGCCAGGCGCCACCGGTATTGGTGGCTCCCCAGGAGGGGTGTTCACCGGGAGCGGTATAATTCCATACGTTGGTCATCATGTGGAGCACCCAGCCATCCGCCTCATCGCCATAGAAGGTACGCGCACTTGCCTCTCCCGAAGGGATAAGGCGCTCCATCAGCGTCGTCAGCGGCTGATAGAGTTCGGAGAGGCCGGCTTGCTCCAAGGGCCAGTGGTTCATCTGGATATTGATGTTCGTATGATAGTCTCCATTCCAGGGAGTCGATACTCCATTTGCCCAGAGTCCTTGCAGATTGGGCGGCAAGCTGCCGGGGCGGGTACTGCTGATAAGCAGATAGCGTCCGTAGTTATAGTACAAAGCAGCCAATGCCGGCGACTCCTGCTGTGTAAAGCGGAGGATGCGCTCGTTCGTCGGGAGCGTATCATCCGGCGTGGCAGGAAGCGTCAAGGAAACACGGTCGTAGAGGGAACGGTGAGCGGTGACATGGCTGGATAATGAAGAATGGAGAATGGCACATGGAGAATTAGCGGGGGCGGTGAAAGGACGGAGCAAGCTGTCGCAGACTTCCGCATAGCGTTCGCCTGGGAAGTCGGTACCGGCAGCGGCATAGGAGGTAGCGGCAGAAAGTATCAACCAGGCTTCCTGCCCATTCTTCAAGCGGATACCGTTTTCCGGGCTGACAGACGATTCACCACCGTTCTGCACGAGTTGCATGGCCACACGGTATTTCATACCGTCCAAACCGGTTTTACCGCTTTCCAACATGCCGTCCATCAAAAGGGTGTTCCCTTGGACAGTCACCGAGCTATGTTCCGCACGGCTCAAACGGGCAGAGAAATTCAGAGCACCTTCACGTCCGGCAACCAGATGAATCAGCATGACATCACGGTCACGGGAAACAAAATACTCACGACGGTAATCGACATCTTCCAGCCTGAAAGCCGTGTATGCCACCGCATCGCGTAAGTTGAGCCAACGGCGATAGTTGTTTAATGGAGAGTTGAGAATGGATAATGAAGAATTGTAGGTAAAATCTATATCCAAATCGCCCAATACCTGATAGGTTCCATATCTCCCGTCAGTCTCCTGCTTCTTCGGAACAAAACTGCTGTACATCAGCTCCTGTGCCTCTCGGTTCTTTCCCTCAAACAACAGTTGCCGGATGGCAGGCAGACTCTTCGAAGCATCCGGATTGCTATAATCCGCCTCCATTCCGCTCCATAATGATATTTCATTCAGCACAATGTGCTCACGGAGAATGCCTCCGTCGGGCATCATGCCCAAGCGTCCGTTGCCCAAAGGAAGAGTCTCCTCCCAGATAGCGGCAGGCGACGTATAGTACAACTGATGATTACAACTGTCGGCAGGCGCATCGGCTGCACGAAGCAGCAACGAGGCTGCAAGCAGAAATAGAGTGGCAAGTGTCTTCATATTGTTTTTTGATTCTGATTTCAGGCTGCAAACTTACTGCATACACTTTGCAGCATTACTGCATACCTTTTGCAGTGACGCTGCAAAGCAATTGCAGTAGCGCTGCAAAAGGTATGCAGTACCACTGCAAAACAGTTGCACTGATTTTGCAGTGGTTACGCACTGATTATAAGATTATTGCATTTCGAACGAAACTACACCACGGACGTCGGCAGACGAAGCGCAAACGTATGCCTTGAACTTACCCGGTTCGTACTTCCAAGCTGCGGAAGCCTCATCGTAGAACTTCAAATCATCCGGAGTAAGGGTGAAAGTCACGCTCTTCTCCTCGCCCGGTGCCAAAGCGACTTTTGCAAAATGTTTCAGTTCCTTTACAGGACGAAGCACACTGCATTTATCATCGCCTACATAAAGCTGTACAATCTCTTTTCCGGCAATGCTACCCGTATTCTTCACGGCAACTGTCACCGTCAGCGTACCGTCGGCAGCCATGGCCTTGGCAGAAGCCACCGGTTTGCCATATGTAAAGGTAGTATAGCTCAAGCCATGACCGAAGGGGAAGAGTGCCGGAACCTTCTTGGTGTCGTGCCAACGATAGCCCACCAGAATATCTTCCTTATACTCCTGCTTAATACTGTCGCCCGGATAACTGAGTTCATCGAAAGCATGTGCACCGCAATCCGTCAACTTGGCAGGGAAAGAGAAGGGCAACTTTCCGCTTGGATTCACCGCACCACTCAGGATGTCAGCCAGAGACTTGCCACCCATGGAGCCTAAATACCAGCCTTGCACAATGGCAGGAACCCGGGATACCCACGGCATTTCCACCGCATTACCGCTGAGAAGCACCAGAACGAGATTCTTGTTTACACCCAGCAAAGCTTCAATCAGTTCATCCTGCCCGAAAGGCAAGCCGTATTCCAGACGGTCGCCGCCTTCACAATCCTGGAAGTGGTTCTTGTTCAATCCACCTACCAATACTACCAAGTCTGCCTTTTTCGCCATCTCCACGGCTTCTGCACGGAGTGAGTCTACCACATTCTGCGGAATTTCATCTGCACGGCCGTACATCGGACGACCGGCGGCATAGCCTTTCGCATAGGCTACCTTATCACCATAAACGGCACGCAAGCCATCCAGCGGAGATACCATATCCTTCACTTTCAGTTCGGAAGAGCCTCCTCCCTGATTCAGCAAGCGTACGGCATTATCGCCCACCACCAGGATATTCTGATACTTGGCTGCATCAATCGGCAGCAACGGGGCACCTTTCTTTACCACCGGAGCATTCTTCAACAGCACAATGCCCTCATTGCCTATCTCGCGGGCAGCGGCATAATGCTCTTCCGTAGCTACCGAACCATAGGGTTTCTGACGGTTCATCGCCGTACGGAATATCAAGCGGAGAATGCGGGAAGCCTTGTCGTCTATTGTAGACATCGGCACTTTACCATCTTTCAACATCTGGAGGTAAGGGTTGGCAAGGTAATAATCGTTATAGGTAAATACACTCTCGGACGTCAGACCGTTGGTGTAAGAACCCATTTCAATATCCAGACCGTTGACGGCAGCTTCATAGGTGTCGTGGGCACCGCCCCAGTCGGTAATGACACAGCCGTCGAACTTCCAGTCATCTTTCAGAATCTTGTTCAGTGTGAAATCGTTATGGCAGGCGTGCTGGCCGCGAATCTTATTGTAAGCGCCCATAATGCTCCAGGCACCTCCCTCTTCTACTGCAGCCTTGAATGCCGGCAGATAGATTTCATACAGAACACGGTCGCTAAGATTCACATCAATATGTCCGCGCCACAGTTCCTGGTTGTTCAGCGCATAGTGTTTGACACAAGCTGCCACTCCGTTCTTCTGCAACTCCTGGATGTAAGGTACGCACATCACACTGGCCAGATAAGGGTCCTCGCCCATATATTCAAAATTACGACCGTTCATCGGAGTACGGTAGATGTTGACGCCGGGGCCCAGCAACACATCCTTTTCACGATAGCGCGCTTCCTCACCGATGGCCTTGCCATACTTTGCAGACATGTCCGGATTCCAGGTAGCGGCCAGACAAGTCAAAGCCGGGAAAGCGGTAATGCTGTCATTGGTCCAGTTGGCATATCCCCAGTCATTCCAGTTGATTTCGGCACGGACACCGTGAGGGCCGTCGCTCATCCAAAGCTCGGGAATGCCGAGCCGCGGAACACCTGCACTGCTGAATTTACTCTGCGCATGGCAAAGGGCTACCTTCTCTTCCAGTGTCATCCGGCTGAGAGCATCCTTTACACGTGCTTCAATAGGTTGTGCATCGTCCATATAGACCGGTGTCTGTGCAGACACGGTACTGATGGAGCATGCAAGAAATAAGGTTGCTAAAAATTTATTCTTCATGTCTTAATTGGTTAATATGCTAATGTGCCAATTAGCACATCAAATTATCATTTAACTTTAATCGCCGTCGTCGCCTTCTCCAGTCCATCAGCCGTAGCCGTCACCTTGACACCACCCGGTTCACCGTTGTTCTGCAGTACCACCAGGCACTTTCCGTAGAAAGCCTTGCGGTGGTTGTCCTTGAACTTCTCCATAGAGATGGGGCTTCCGTTATCCACTCCAGCAATGAAGCCGGCACCTTCTACGGCAAAGGTCACATCGTTTTCGGCATTCGGACACAAATTTCCATCTTTGTCCAGAATCTCAACCGTAATGAAACTCAAGTCTTTGCCATCTGCCTGAATGGTACTGCGGTCGGGGCTGAGACGAATCTGCGCAGGTTCGCCCGCTGTCCGGATTTCCTGCTCGGCCACAGTCTTTCCTTCCTTGCGGGAAACAGCCTTTACCGTACCCGGCTCATACTTCACGCGCCACATGACGTGGAAATCGTCTTTTCCCTTGTTGCGCACACCCTGCGACTTTCCATTCACGAAAAGCTCCACTTCGTCGGCATTGTTATAATATGCCCACAAATCTATGTCTTGTCCCTCCGTCCAATTCCAATGTGGGAAAAGATGCAACACCGCCTTGTCCGGACGCCACTCGGACTGATACATGTAGTAGACATCCTTCGGGAAGCCGGCCAAGTCGATAATGCCAAAGTAAGAGCTGCGTGCCGGCCAACCGTAAGGAGTAGGCTCACCGATATAATCGAAGCCCGTCCAGACGTATTGTCCACTGATAAAGTCGTTGTTCTTCACATGACGCATAGTACCTTCGTGACGGTTGCCCCAAGGAACATGACAGTTGTCGTAGGAGGAGCAAGAGAACGAGGCATCATAGAAAGGCTTGTCCCAACGTTCGGGCCAGATGAACATCGAATCACTCGGCATCCGGTAGTAACCGCGTGTCATCAGGCCGGAAACACTTTCCGTCACGATGAACGGCTTGCCGGGGAAGTTCTCGGGAACACCTGCAAACCAGTCGTCATGGTAATTGAAGCCGATAATATCAAGCGCACCGGAACGGAACAAATGATTGTTCGGGTTCGGCTCGTTGCAGCCTGCCGTCACGGGGCGCGTGGCATCGAGCTTTCTCACCATATCCGCCAGTTTCTTTGTCAGCAGTGAGTTGACGGACATTTCTCCGTCCTTTGCCAGCATATCCGCACTATGGCCGAAGTTCAAGACCAGGTTGGCCTCTGCCAGACTCAAGGTGTCGGCTTTGGCATCCGTCCACTGCTCCAGCACTTCGTTGCCGATGCTCCACATGAAGATGGAAGGATGATTGCGGTCACGCACGATAAGGTCAGTCAAATCGCGTTCATGCCATTCGTTGAAATAGCGTGAATAGTCGTGGCGGGTCTTTTTCTTGCGCCACATGTCGAAAGTCTCGTCCATCACGATGAAGCCCATACGGTCGCAAAGGTCGAGCAGCTCCGGTGCAGGAGGGTTATGGGAACAACGGATTCCGTTGCAACCCATTTCTTTCAGAATCTCCAACTGGCGCTCGATGGCGCGCGTATTCACCGCAGCTCCCAGGCAACCCAGGTCATGATGCATGCAGACACCGTTTATCTTCACTTGTTCACCATTCAGGATAAATCCTTTTTGTGCATCGAAGCGGAAAGTACGGATGCCGGTAGGAGTATAATAACGGTCGAGTACCTCGCCGGTCTCTTTATTCTTGAGGATGCTTTCTACCTTATACATATAAGGTGCATCAATACTCCAGAGATTAGGATTCTTCAATTCTATTTCCTGCTCCATTTCTGCCGGAGCGACAGGCATCAGCTGAGCTTCCGACACAGCCTCACCCACCACATGACCGTCGGCATCCACTAACCGGGATTGCAGGACGACATCAATCAGAGGAATAATTTCCGAATCGAACACAACATATGTACCGTCGGCCTGCTGCACGGAATCTTCCGTCTGCATCTCTACATCGTACTGTAAACTGGTACGTATCTTCAACCGGGCACTGTTCTTCGACACTTCTTCTGCCGTCACGTAGGTACCCCACTGTGCCACATGCACCGGATTCAGTTTCGTCAACCACACATTACGGTAGATACCGCAACCGGAATACCAACGTGAATTGGGTTGTTCGGCATTGTCCACTCTTACAGCAATCACATTCTTCTCCCCCCATTTGATATAAGGAGTCAAATCATAACTAAACGAGATGTATCCATAGGGGCGTGTTCCCAGTTCATGCCCATTAATATAAACGGTGGAGTTCATATAGACACCATCGAAATCTATGCGATAGCGCTTGCCCTCATCGACCTTATCGGCAATAAAAGTCTTACGATACCAACCTATACCACCAGGCAGAGCACCTCCCCCTGTTCCTGACGGATTGTCCCGACTGAACTCTCCTTCAACAGCCCAATCGTGGGGCAAGTTCAGTTTCCGCCAGTCTGCGTCATTATAATCCAGACGGGCTGCCGCCGTATCATCTCCCAAGCGAAAGGCCCAGTCGGCCGTAAAATCCAAGCTACGGTCATCGCCAGCTACCTCTTTAGGAGCATTGCAACCGGCCAATAGGGACAGCCCGATGGCCAAAGACAATATGATTTTATTCATGGTAATAAATATCTAAAAGATTATCGAGTGCCTACTCCTCTCTCACAGCTATTCAGAAGTGGGGAAGTGCCCGGCACCGAGGAACGACGAGATCGGTACCGGGAAGACTTCTCTCCCTGGCACCGTCGTCTATCATTCTGATTATAATTTTACGGTTTGTGCTTTTCCGTCATACTTCACCGTTGTGCCTTTCGCCTTCAAATCGAACGGTTGCGGCTGGTCTTTGCTTACCTTCACCACATTGAAAGTACGTTCCTTCAGCATACCGGGGAAGTCACCCGTACGGTCGCCGATAACCAGTGTACCCTCAGCATCGTTATAGGCAAACGGTATAGTGGCATATTGTCCCTTCTCGTAGTTATAGTTCACACCTTCATCCTCATAGAGCGTAAACGCGCCGTCCTTACCCGTATAAACATAGAGAGTGATTTCCGAAGCCGGTTTTTCATCACTGTATTGCATATCCGGACCATAAGGTACAATGGCACCTTCGCAAACGTAGAGCGGGATACGTTCATAAGGAGCATCCACTGTCAGCTTCTGGCCACCGTCCACATACTTGCCGGAGTAGAAGTCATACCAACCGCAGCTTGCCGGGAAATAAACCTCGCGGTTGCGTGCACCGTATTCGTAAACCGGAGCCACCATCAGGGCAGAACCGAACATGAACTGGTCACCTATATTGTTGACGTTTGCATCAGCTGTGAAGTCCATTACGAGCGGACGCATGATGGTATAATCATTGAAATAAGTCATACCAGCCAAAGAATAGATATACGGCATCATGTTGTAACGCAACTTCGTATAGTAAACGATGGAGTTGTAGCACGGATGTCCTGCCGGAGCAATGTTCCAAACCTCACGGTACGGATACTGGCCGTGTGCACGGAACAACGGGCAGAAAGCGCCGAACTGATACCAACGGGCATTCAACTCTCTCCATTCCTTATAATCGGCATTTTCACGTCCGGTCTTGTTGAATTCCATCTGACCAGCCACATAACGGTTCTCTACACAGAATCCACCGATGTCCATAGTCCAATAAGGGATACCGCTGACAGCAAAGTTCAAGCCGGCAGAGATTTGCGCTTTCATATCTTCCCAACGGGTAGCGATGTCACCACTCCAGGTGGCGGTAGAATAGCGCTGCAATCCTGCAAAGCCGGAACGTGTCAACAAGAAGACGCGCTTGTCCGGTTCCACGCCGCGCTGTCCGTCATAGATAGCTTCTGCATTCATCAGTGCGTATGCATTGAAGAACTTGGCAGAGGGGCCGAGTGCTGTCGGACCGCAAAGGTCCTTGCGGTATTGCAAATCCGTACAGTCGCGTATGTTCGGTTCGCTGGCATCCATCCACCAAGCGTCAACACCCAGAGGATAGTAGTGGTCTTGCATCTGCTTCCAGAAGAGCTTGCGTGCATCGGCATCGTATGCGTCATAGAAAGAGCCCAGATAGCCAGGACCGACCCAGTCTTTGATGCTGTCTTTGATAGCCTGCTGATACATCCAACCTTTTTCGTCAAATTCCTTGAAGTGTTCGGTCGTAGCATAGAACTTGGGCCATACGGAAATCATCAGACGTCCGTTCATGGCGTGGATGGAGTCGACCATTCCTTTCGGGTCGGGGAAACGTTCAGGGTCGAACTCATGGCTTCCCCATGCATTCTGCTTCCAGTGCAGCCAGTCGATTACGATATTGTCGATAGGAATCTGACGTTCACGGAATTCCTTCAAGGTGGAGAGAACCTCCTCACGCGTATTGTACTTCTCACGGCTCTGCCAGTAACCCATCGCCCATTTCGGCATAATCTGGGATTTACCTGTCAATGTACGGTAGCCGCTAATCACATCGTCCATATCATCACCATAAACGAAGTAGTAGTCTATTTCATTCTGCATTTCACCCCACCAAGAGAGTTTGTTCTGTTCTTCATCAGCCACCGGACTCAATACCCGCAGACCGCAGTAAGAAACACCGGCATCAGGCTTCCACTCTATCTTCAACGGAACGCGCTTGCCCGCTTCCAGATTAACAGCAAACTTATAACTGTTAGGATTCCAAGCCGTACGCCAACGTTCGGGAACCACCAATTCATTATCAATATATACTTTCATGTAGCCTGCATAGTAAAGGATGAAGCGGAACAAGCCGCTTTCTGCCGGTTCTATTTCTCCCTCATAAACTACGTCGGACCCTCCGAACGGGAACTCCGCAGGCAAATTAACCACCTTACTCAGATGTGCGGCACGGTCCAGATGTTCAAAATAAAGAGAATCCTCACGACGTACAAGGGTTTCCACGTCTTTCTTGCCCGGAATATATGTACCGGTCAAAGCACCTTCCTTGCCCTCTTTATCATAAAGTTTGAAGACATCACCCAGTTGTGAGTAGTCACGCGGGTCACCGAAACGGCAGAGCGAATAGCTGTCCCAAAGCACACCGTAGTTTTTATTAGACACGATGAAGGGTACAGACACCTTTGTATTGTACTGGAACAGTTCCTCATTCTTACCTTTATAGTTGAACTCATCCGCCTGGTGCTGGCCCAAGCCATAGAAAGCCTCATCATTGCCTGCCGACTGGAATACCTGACGTACTGTATATCCTTTCGTACCTTCCACTTCCACCGGAGTAAAGGTCCGCCCGTCAGAGTCTTCAGCCAGAATCTGCTTGCCGTCGGCATCCGTGAAGCGTACCTCACCCGTTGTCTTGGACACAATGGCACATAATTCCGATGTCTTGACAGTCACTTCATCGCCCTGCTCTTCGACCTTAAAGTCGGTCTTATTCTGTTGAGGGATCACAATGAGACTCTGCTCCTTTGAAAATTCCTTCTCAGGAGTAGCCGATACATGAATGAGCTTCTCGCCCATTACTTCTAATCTTACTTTACGCACATCCGTCGGTTGCTGCTGCTTGACTTCCACAACAACACCGTTCTCGGTCTTTTGGAATCCGCCTCCGGAACATGCGGCGAGCATCCATCCGGCAAGCAAATAAACTGAAGTGTTTTTCAATTTCATATTACTGTTTTTAAAGTGAATTTTCTCCAATGCAAAAATAGAAAGTTTACTTCAAAAACGAGTCCTCCCGATGTTGAAACAAAAGGGCGCTTTTGATTACCCTAAAAGACAATATGTTTCCGTAAGGGGTATCTTTTGTTATCTACCCTCTCTTTCCTGATAAACAGAGGGCAAAACACCGAATTCATCCTTGAAATATTTGCTGAAATACTTGGGGTTGTTAAAGCCCAACTGATACGCTATCTCCGATACATTTTGCTGACTCTCGCGCAGCATCTGCGCCGCTCTTTTCAGACGGATGACACGGATAAATTCAATAGGTGTCTTACCGGTTATCTGCAAGAGTTTCTTGTAAAGATGTACCCGGCTCATACCCAACCCCCGACTCAACTCTTCTACGGACAAGTCACACCGACCGATGTTCGCCTCCACATATTTGATGGCATTTTCCACCAGCTTTTCATCCAACGAAGTAATGGCTATTTCACTTGGTTCGGGGTCAATGAGCGACTTTGCCTTGCGCTTCTTGCTCAGGTCAATCAACTTGCGCATACGCAGAATAAGGATTTCCACATTGAAAGGTTTCGTCACATAATCATCCGCACCGATGGTCAACCCCTCCACTTTATCTTCCACAGCCTGCCGTGCAGTGAGCAATATCATCGGAATGTCACTCGTGCGTTTATCGGTCTTCACCCAGCGGCACAATTCATTCCCATCCATCTCGGGCATCATTACGTCGCTGACAATAATATCCGGCATCAGTTCCGATATTTTCTGCCAAGCTTCCCGACCATTGGAAGCTGACTGTATACGGAAATACAAGCTCAGACTATCTTTCATGAAGGCAACCAAATCTTCATTATCATCCACAATCAGGGCCAACGGCTTTTCTTTTTCATCTTCATTATCCTCCATATCGTCCAGCAAATCAACCGAAAGCGCTTCCTCTTCCATACCCGGCAAAAGTTCCTCATGCTCTTCCACCTCTTCTGTAAGCGGTGCAGGCTTGGGAGGACTTACACGTACATGTTTAACCGGGAGCTCAACCAGAAACACACTACCGGAACCCACATTGTCGACAACGCGCACCGTACCCTCATGCAGCGTCACAAAGTCGCGTACCAGGCTCAAGCCAATACCGCTACCCGTTGACTGGTGCTCCGGTTCTTCCTGCTCCACCTGATAGAAACGTTCAAAAATCCGCTCCTTGTCTTCATCCCTGATACCGACACCGGTATCCGATACCTTTATCAGCAATCTTCCGGACATCTCTTTCGACATTTCCAATGCCACATCCACACGTCCCCCGTCCGGAGTAAATTTGAAAGCATTGGACAGAAGATTCATCACAACTTTACCAATTTTATCCTCGTCGAATGACATATTCAGCGATTCCATGGCCGAAAAGAATGTCAGATGCACATGTTTCTTTTCAGAAAGCATCAGGAAAGAAGCACAGATGCTACGCACATACGCCACAATATCCCCCTCGGACAAAGTGAGATGCAATCCTGTCATCTCATTCTTACGGAAATCGAGCAACTGGTTGACCAGATTCAACAAACGCTGCGCATTGCGGTACATCAGTTGTAGCTTGCCATGCAGTTTTTCGTCCGTAATCTCCTTCATCATACTTTCCATCGGCGATATAATCAGCGTAAGCGGCGTACGCAACTCATGGCTGACATTCGTAAAAAAGCGGAATTTCATCTGGCTCAACTCCTCCCTCTTCTTCGCATCTTCCTCTATCTGGCGGATTCTGAACTTATTACGTTCCCTCCGTTGTACGGCATAAAGTGAAAAGGAAACAACTCCTACTATCAGAAGAGCATAAACGATATATGCCCACGGAGTCATCCAGAAAGGCGGAAGAATGACAATCTTGAGCGAAGCCTCTTCAGTACCCGCATATCCGTCACTGTTTGTAGCCTTCACTTTTAAAATGTAAGTCCCCGGAGCCAGATTGGTATAGGTAACGCGATGCATATCGGACATACTCGTCAGCCAGTTCTCATTAAACCCTTCCAATTTATAGAAATACTGTGTCTTTTCGGGCAGCACGAAATTGTCCGACGCGAACAGCACCGTGAACACATTCTGCTTATAAGCCAAGACAACTTCTTCTGTTTCATTCAAAGCTTCCTTCAAGATGACACGTCCTGCATACTCCTTGCCCACCTTCACGTCTTCATTGAACAACTGGAAACCGGTAAACATAACCTTGGGCAACGTACGGTTATACTTTATGTTGCCCGGCTGGAAGCGATTCAGCCCATACAGTCCTCCCACTACAATCTCGCCCGTATGCAGTCGTTTGAGGGAACGCTGGTTGAAGTCACAACTCTGCAACCCGTCCTTGTCATTATAGGTATAGCAACGGAACACGGGCTGCTCCGTCTTGCTGTCAACGGACAACACCACGTTTATCAGTTCTCCTCCGGTGCTGATCCATATACTTTTGTTTTCATCTTCCGTAATACCTAATATCAATAGTTTGGAGAAACCGGGTTTGATAGGCACTTCGTACAATTCATCCCGTTTGCTGTCATATACATTCAAGCCTTCACGCGTGGCTATCCATAACAAACCGCGACTATCTTCGTAAACTTGATTGATATTTTGGTTGGAAAGTCTGGTCTTACCCGATTTTGTACCTGCAAAATTTGTAATCTCGCCGGTCCTCAGGTCCATGAAAGCCATCCCTGCCGAAGTACCGATAATCAGATTATTGTCACAGCTGATGCAGAGGGATGAGATATAGTCCGACACAAGGTTTGAATTACCTGTAGAATAGGTGGTAAATATCCCCGTCTGAGGATTCAGGCATTGCAATCCTCCCCCCAACGTACCGATCCAGATATTTTTGTCCGCATCTTCTGCCAATGCCCATACATTGTCATAGACCAGCGAGTTACTGTCTCCCTTACGGGACCGGTAATGGATAAAGCGGTTTCCATCATAGCAATTCAGTCCGCCCCAGAAAGTACCAGCCCACACTCTGCCGCTACTGTCCCGAAGAAGGCAGACTATGACATCACTCGAGATAGAGCGGGGATCTGCCGTATGCGAAAAAAACATACGTTCATCCGTCACGCTATTCCAGCGAATCAACCCGCGGTCGTTGGTCCCCACCCATACGATATCACCGCCTCCGTCCTCCACACAATTGATGTCGCCTACATCGGCAATGCCGAATTTGAAGACACTTTCATTATAGAAAGAGACACCCTTCTTGTAGGTTCCCACCCACATCGTACCGGCCTCATCTTCATAAAGAGCCGTTATTGTATTGTTGGACAGAGTACGCCCGTTATTAGGATCGTTCGCCAGACGGATTTTCCGTCCCGCCGGTTCTATCAATTCAACGCCATCCTGATCCCTGCCTACCCATATACATCCGTATTTATCCTGTGCCACTGCACGTACGGTATTGTAGGTGTCCGTTCGGGGAGAACGCTGTTCCCAAACCTTCCGAGAAAGGCTATAAATCCACATCCCCTCCACACTGAATATCCACGCCCGCCCACTATGGTCGACAAACAAATCAAAGGTAGCATTCTTTACTTCCCTGCAATCTTCGGCAATGTCCGGATTGGTCCACTTGATATTTTGCTTTTCCTCATCTATACAAACCAAGATACCGTTACTCAAAACCAACAGGATTCCTTCGCCGCATTCTTTCATGTCGGACACTTCGGCTTTCGCAAGCAGTTCATCCGCCTCCTTTACTGCCACGGCATTTTTCTGTCCTTCTCTATAGCTGTAAACACCTTTACCATTAATATAGATCCAGAAAGTCTTTTCCTTATCAATATAGATAAGCGAAGGATTTCCGGTCAGACCGACGTTCCACATCCAAGCTTCCACATTACGGTCAAAAACATCGGAAGCCGAGTTGTAAATGGCATACCCACTTCCCGTACGTATCCACAAATTACCGGACGCATCTTCTTGTATATCCTCGACATAACTATCGGGAAGAGATTTCTCGTCATCTTTCTGGCTGCGATAAATCTTTATATTGTAACCATCATAGCGGTTCAGCCCCGAAGCTGTACCAAACCACATGAATCCGTTTGAATCTTTATAAATAGCATTAACCTGATTATTGGAAAGTCCGTCTTTCACTTCCAAATGTTTAAACATGTAGTCATGTGAAGCAGCAGAGAAACATACCATCCAAACCCACAAGAGCAGTAGTTGCAGTCTTTTCATACTATCAGAGCTAAGGGAAGTTATTTTTGTTGCAAATGAAGTGAAAAACGAACAGAAAAGCAAGGAAAGACAAGGATTTTTAAAGAAGGAGAAGCATATCCCTCGCGGACATACTTCTCCGTAACCAATCAAAAAAACTATATCAACAATCCTTGTAACCTATAAAACCTATTTGTATGATACTTTTAAAAACTGTCTTTTATTCTATCCACCACTCAATCAGTAAGGGTATTGACCGGCTGCGGCTCCCTTCATGATGCCCTCAATGGCATAAGCCTCCTTCGCCGTACCCGTACCACGGTTCATGTCACCGCCGGTTTCCCAATAAAAGGGGACACAACCGTGGTTTTTCGCCTCTCGGGTGACTACCTCATTCCAATAGGAGCGGCTCTTGTTATGCATCTCCTGGTCAATATCAGGATAGGCAAGTTCAGAAGTCCCCTCTATCTTGTCTTCTTTTGCCCGCTTCATGGCACTATACTCGCCTACAATCACAGGAATTCCCTTATCTGCATAGGCCGTTTTCATCTTCTGGAATTGCTGCTTCACATAATCTTCTTCGTAACCGGTGGCATTATGAATGGAACCGGATACATGATTATCCTTACCCCAATAAAGGAATACATTGCTCCAGGTTTCGTCATGGTTCATCATGGTGAACTGATAGGGATCATAGAAGTGAACTTCCACCATCAGACGGTCGGGTACCTCATCCTTGGGCATCGTGTAGTCATTCACCGTCTTGTCAATATTGGTATAAGGACCTTGCACAATCAGACAACGGCTCGCATTATTTCCTCCGGTGGCACGCACGGCATCAATGAAGGTCTGTTCGTATTTCAAGATGACATCTATGGCCGATGTGCCAACGTTCCCCTGGTCTTGCTGTCCGGGTTCGTTACATCCGGCAAAGAGCAGGTGTTCGTCATAAGCATTCAGTTTATTGGCAATCTGTGTCCAGATAGCTTTCTGCTTGGCATCTACTTCGCTGCTGTAACCATGGGTGATACTCTCTTCAAGCCAACCGCCATCCCAATGGATATTGACAATGGCATACATATCATTGGCTACACAGTAGCCCACCACTTCGCTCACCCGGTCGAGCCATGCAGCATCTATCTCATAGGTCGATGGATTCACAATGTAGTAATCCCACGCGCAAGGGATGCGCACCGCATTAAATCCCAATGCCTTCAGCCCTTTGATATATGCCTCGCTCACTTTAGGATTTCCCCATAACGTTTCGCTCGCTATCTTGTTCTTGTTATCACAAGCTTCCAGCGTGTTGCCGATATTGATACCTGCATACATCTTGGCGGCAAGTGTCCTGGCATCGCTTTCCATATTGCCGGTTTCGCCCGCACCCTGCTTTACGGCCACAGTCTCCGTCAGGCTACCCAAAGTAAAAGAGATATGGCCTTCGCGCGCTCCCAAAGGATTGGGAGAGACGGTAAACTTGAAAATCTTGTCTTCCATGGCACGGGTATTGACCGCCTTTATCCAAGAAACATCGGAAACGGCTTGTACGTCACCATTGGTTTCCACCACCACAGAAACATCTCCTCCCGCAGCTGGCAGGTCGAAAGAGGTAGAGTTGGATATGATTAATCCGTCCGCAGCCGTTTGTTTCACTGTGAAGCTCCCTACTTCGCTGCCTCCGGCTTTCACCGTTACCTTGGCTTCACGGTCACTCGTGTCCGTATTGGCTTCTGCCATAACGGTATACTTCAAAATACTACTCGAAGCAGAACTTTCGGCAGTAACCTTACACCACTCCGGTGCACTGCTGGTAACTTCCAATGCAACGTTCGACTTGATGTTCAGCGTACTTGTTCCTCCGGTCTTGGAGAAAGTCATTCCATCCGTCAGAATGTTCGCGGGAATCGTTATTTCCGGAGTCACAGTATCATCATTGCCGGAACATGCGGCAACGAAAGAAGAGAAAAGCAGTGCCGACAGCACCAGGCAAATTTGGAATTTTTCAATGATATTCTTCATCATGTCTTTACGTATTAAAAATAATGGTTAAATCAGTGAGAGCAAAAGTAGCGGAAAAGGCGGAAAACACACCGATGCCATGTTATCTGCAACGGTATCATTTGTTTCCGAATAGGGCTCAAAAGTTATCATTGAATGACATCAGACACATCCGGCTTGCTTGAACCGAAAGAATACTTTATTTTTGTGTATAAACACTTCCTTCAACTACCCTGATTCATATATCTGATAAACTATTTAAAATACAATGCATTTATGAGAAAGATGATGTTACTTTTAGGACTGGCGCTCAGCCTGTCCTGCTTTTCACAAAACCGGCAAGGTTATCAAAATCCCGTTATTCCCGGTTTCCATCCCGACCCGAGTATCTGCCGCGCAGGAGATGACTTTTATCTGGTCAACAGTAGTTTCCAATATTTCCCGGGCGTACCGTTGTTCCACAGCAAAGACCTCATCAACTGGGAACAAATCGGACACTGCCTGACGCGCCCCTCACAACTGCCGCTTCACGACGCCGGCCCATGGGGAGGAATCTATGCACCTACCATCCGCTACAACAGCGGTACATTCTACATGATTACCACCAACGTGTCCGACAAAGGCAACTTCCTTGTACACACTACCGACCCGCGTGGCGAATGGTCAGAACCCGTATGGCTCAAGCAAGGCGGTATAGACCCGTCCCTCTATTTTGAAGACGGCAAGTGTTACCTCGTCAGCAATCCGGGCGTAGGTATCTATCTGTGCGAAATCAACCCCAAAACCGGCGAACAACTCAACGAGTCCAAACGCATCTGGAACGGCACGGGCGGACGGCACCCTGAAGGGCCGCATATTTACAAGAAAGACGGATGGTATTATCTGCTGATTTCCGAAGGCGGCACGGAATACGGCCACAAAGTGACAATAGCCCGTAGCCGCGATATAGACGGCCCGTACGAAGAGAACCCCGCCAATCCCATCCTGACCCACATCAACAAGAATGCACAAAACAGCCCGATACAAGGAACCGGCCATGCCGACCTGATACAAGCCCCTGACGGTTCGTGGTGGATGGTGTGTCTCGCTTTCCGTCCGCAAAGCGGCAACCATCACCTGCTGGGACGCGAAACGTTCCTTGCTCCCGTGCGCTGGGACAAGAATGCCTGGCCGGTAGTAAACGGAGATGGCACAATAGCCCTGCAAATGGATGTGCCAACCCTACCGCAATATCCTCTTGCCCCCAAGCCTGCACGCACCGATTTCAAAAACGGCAAATTAGGTCCCGAATGGGTTCATATCAGAAACTATCATCCGGAAAACTATACCTTTGCTTCCGGTAACCTCCGTCTGAAAGCAACCCCCGTAAACCTGAACAACGGGAAAGGCAGTCCTACTTTTGCCGGCCGCCGGCAAGAACATATCGACTTCACAGCCACCACTTCCATGCAACTGAAAAAAGCCGCCAGTGGCGACGAAGCCGGCCTGACGGTCTACATGTTCGAATCGTCCCATTACGATTTATTAGTCAAGCAATTGGCAGACGGGAAACAAGCTGTAGTATTGCGCTACCAATTGAATGAATTGACCCATACGGAAAAGGAAGTTATTCTGCCCCAGGGGAAAGTACAACTCCGTGTAAAAGGCAGCAACGAAATCTATTCGTTCGAGTATGCCACAAACGGAAAGGACTTCAAAGAACTGGGCCGAATGAATACGCGCTATATCAGTACAGAAACTGCCGGTGGCTTTACGGGAATCATGCTGGGATTGTATGCCGTCTCCGGTTCTCAAACCTCAAAAGCATATGCAGACTTTGAATACTTTGATTACGAAGGAAAATAGCAGCCAATCTTAGAGAAAGCCCCTGCTTTTCTCCGCTTCCGCCCTTTTGTCTGTCCGGTTCAGTACAAAGATTCATGAACGGCCCACTTAGGTGAACAAGTTTGTTCACCTAAGTGGGCTGATTTGTTCACTACTATGAACAAGGCGGACCACTTTAGTGGAGATACCATAAAATCACTATGTTTATCGCAATAAGTACCCATCCCGTCCGAACAAAGTACAAGGCAAAGAGCTATCAAAGCGCCGCCTTACGGACCACCTCCTTTATTTTATTCTCTCTATGGTTCTTCAATCTATATCAGAACGATGCACACCGGTGAGGGCAAAACAAAAAATCCGGGATGGCCTGCATCCCGGATTTCCTATCTAACCAGTATATTTCCGTCTATCCCTCTTACCATTCAGGAACAGCGAAAAGAGTGTGGAACGTGAACTTCACTTCCATAGAACTGCTGAAACCAAGTTCCTTGATAACATCACCATCAGGAGTACCGAAAGCGCACCCTTTATCCTTTGTTGCCCCATAGCAATTCCAAAGTTCCAGACGATACTTCGGGGATTCATTGGCATCGAGCACTTTGGATGCATCAAATGTCACTTCCTTGCCATCCAGATAGAGGTTGTCAAGTGTGGCATGTAAACCGGGGAAATACTTGTAAATGTCAGCCACTTCAACGAAGGTCATGATGGAACCTGCCGCATAGTCGGCAGATTCGTACTTAATGTCGAACTGAGAAGCCACAAGGCTGTACTGGAAGTTCTCGTATTTCACCTCGAACGTAGCTCCTGCGTTATATCCCCATGCACTTCCCCAATCCGGATTGACAGTAACCAGATTGGGCGTATAAATACCTGCACCGGTACCGTCGGTAATGACGGTGCAGACAATCTCAAGCTTCTCCTTGAAATGGATGGCAGGCTCGGTACCTTGATTTTCTACATTGCTGAACGGACTGAGAGGAACAGCATTGCCTACAGAACCCGCCCCATAAGCATTGAACAACTGAACACGGTACTTGCCGTTTCCTTCAATGTCGCCATAATAGAAGCGGTTGGCATCAAACCGGATGGAAGTACCGTCCAGCTTGATGTCGTCAATGCGTACAAACGAATTGGGATAGCGCTTCGCCATACCGGCAAAGTCAAGCGTAAACACCATAGCATCGGTACAAGTTCCCTCGAAAACAAACGTGTGCTGTCCAGCCAAGTCTTCGGGTGAAATGGCTACAAGCAGTGCATCCCAACTTCCTGCCCATGATGAATCGGCGATATTGAGCAATACAGGAACCTGCGCATCGGCATCGGCCTTGGCCTGGCTGTAATAGTTCAACGAATAGCCATAGTCGCCATCGGGCAGGGCAATCTGCAAGCCGTCGGCAGTCAACGACAGAATGTTCAGCTTACCACTCTTCGTGCCAATCCAAGTATTGGCACAAAGCACATCTATGTCGATGTCAATCACTTTATTCGCCTCGTCAATCGTAAACTTACCGGTTTCATCGGTCACGGTACCGTCTTCGGCAATACGATGAATATTCACCGTACCGTCCTCCTTGAGCTCCATATAACCATAGTCCTTTCCGTAAGTATAACCTATCCAGCCATTATCCGTACCCATCTCCCAATGAATCTGCTGTTCAATGTTGGGTTGTCCGTTGGAAACTGTGCTCCAGTTGTCCGTAACACCCCACTGCGTGAAAGGTCCTTCAAACACGTGCTGCTTACCGTCCTGGCCATTGTCAAGATACCACTTCTGATAGAGCAGAGCCTTGTTGAACGGTACGTTCTTGGCTGTGGAAACAGCGCGTACAGCCATACCTTGATAAACTGCGGCAGTGATACGGTGATTGACAGAAGCTGCAAACTGGTAACCTACCGCAAATTCTGTATTGGAAGAGTTGACAGTACCGGTGAGGTAATATCCTTCAGTACCCAGCGCCGTCACATCGTTTGCCACACGCGTACCGGCTGCAGGCAGGAAGATGGAATTACCATTAGGACCGGTGAACTTGAAACCTGTCACTCCATTCTGCTCAGTCCACTCTTTCTGGCACAACGTGAAGAGTTCCTCGAAATCATCGGCAGTAGGCAGTGTGGCACGCCCTTGAAATGCACGGAAAGCCAAGTCGGAAGCCGTTTTATAAGTATCGGCCGAAGCATAGTCGGCAGGGTCGATGCTATTGTTGCATCCGGTCAGGTCACCGAATCCGAAAAGGCCACCCAGTCCAGTCTCGCTCTTGGCACCCACATTGAAGCGAGCCCACTTCACGGAGAGTCCCAGGTCGACAAGGTCATTGTCGAGATCGAAGTCATAGGCAGGAGTAGTGAAGCTCTTCACCTCACCATACACAATGCCGCTACCCAGATTGAGGTAAGCCGCATAATAGTATTGCGTTTCGGGCACCAACCCTTCATGGACGAATGAATAGCTGTCCTTAAGTTCCTCACTCTTCACTATAAGGCCTGCACGAACCGCTTCTACATCGGATGAAGTAGAGATAACAACACCACAAGTAGCATCGGCCGTAGCATCGGTCAATGTCCCACCCAATACAGCCGAGGCGAAGTCGACAGATGCGGCATCGGCAGTAGCCACCTTGGCATCGGTGGTGAGCAAGCTTTTCACCTCACCTTTGTAATACACCTTACCCTGCAAGCATACATAAGCCTGATAATAGAGCGTAGAGTTATTGTTCAACCCGTTCAACTGAGCACTGAAGGCGCTGCCGTCATAAGCAGCCTGCACGTCCTCGGGCAGGTTGTCTTGCGCAAAACCATAGAAGAAGCCGGTCTTATAGCTTCCGGCATCCATGCCATCCAACCCGGAGAGCGTGGCATGGAGTGTAGCGGTAGTGGCGGTCACATCGGACGACCCCGTCACCACCGACGATTCGTTCAGAATCGGGGTGGTGTGGATAGTATAGTCGTCATCTTCACTGCACGAAGCCAGCGAAAGACCCAGTACAAGTGAAAGTATTCCTAAATATATCTTTGTCTTCATATATACTAAATTCATTTAAGTGGTTATTCAATGGTCATCGAAATTATCTCAACCTTCACATCCGGCTGTCCGTCTTCGGTGGCAGCCACAGTAGCAAGTCCCTTATTCTGGATACCGATACAGATACAACTGCTTCCTTCGTAAGTCACAGTGGCACCGGTGGTATTGGTCACGGACACAGTCTGTACAGCTCCTTCGGCAGTATCAAAGGCCACGGCATGAGCCAGGTTGTAGCAGTCATCTTCCCAAGCATTTCCGATGTTATTGTCCATAATCACGGTCTTAGGAGTCGCGCCCTCGTTCCAAGTGATTCCACTCAGCACTTTGTACTGTATCTTCAGCGTCTGGTTCTTTTTCAACTTCACCTTCGTGATGTCGATCGGCCATCCCGCGTCACCACCGCCCCAAGGATTGTAGAACTGCAAGCGCAAACGATCGGGATTTCCGTCACCGAAAAGAATTTGTACCTTGCTGTTGTCTACCTTGATTTCAGTAGGCCCGGTAGGTCCGGTAGCGATAGGTTTGTAGTTGAGGTTGGCACAAAGATAAGAATCCACGGCTCCCTTGTCATTGGTCGTTGCAGGCACACCCATCTGGAAAGAGCTGGTGACATCGCAAGCCATTACGGTAAACTCGCTTCCCTTCACTTCCACCGTGCGCTTATCACCGGTAGCGGTGAGGACGGTTATCTCAACCGGATTGCCGTCGGCATCCATAAATTTCAATTTGCCGTCTTCAATGGCAAGCTTACCGGCATTGGTACCGTCATCCCATTTGTAGCCATCGGCCGTGCTGCTCAATACCAGCTCATAGTCGGCAATGGAAGCATCGGCCACAGGTGCCCATGAAGAACCGTACTGTCCCTTCACTACGCTTTCCCAAGCAGCAGAGCCACCATTCCACCATGTCCAGTCATAAGGTTCTTCATCATTGATGAGGAAGCGTGCCTCATTGCCCACATAGGTGACACCGTTGATTTCAGTAGTGAACAGTTTGGTTGCCAAATCTTCAATGGCAGGCTGTTGTACTTCGGCAGGCTGAAGCAAACCCGGATCTTCAGTCGGTATGATACTGGGGTCATTATAAGCCTCTTCGGAAATGAAGTTCCACACCAGCCACCACGGACCTTCGCTATTGGTACGCATCGTAGCTACCTGCAGCAGATAAGGAGTACATTCTATAATCTTGATGTCGTTGGTATAGTTGGAACAGACATCATCAAAACCCTCGTTATGCAATGAATAGGTACCGCCATAGAAAGATATGACAGGGCGTTTCGGGTCAGACACATTCAAGTTGAAAGTTCCGGTGGCATCCGTCGTGCCCGAAGCAGCCACCCGATGAAGTTCCACCGTACAGCCTTTCACAGCATCCAGGCCGAAAGTGATGTACGACTGGAAATAGGGGTCGTCTGCCGGAATGAGCCACGATTGGATACCCGGATCCCAGTTGGGAGCCCAATTGGCGCTACCAATCATAAGGTCGGTAATATTGCTTCCATCATTTTTCACATCAGTGTGGCTCATGTACATCACCGGTCCCGAACAACGGCCAATACCAAAGTTCTTGTCAATGGGAACCCACTTACGGCTCTTGCCCACTCCACCTGCAAGGTTAGCCCAGATAGGGTCTTCGAGCATGGCAAAGTTATTGGTCTCTACCTTGAAGGTATATGGTTCGCCATATACCGGACCTGCCGGTGTGGAAGCGCCGAAAGTCACGCTATATTCTCCGGCAAAAGGAAGTGCCAAGTCAAGAGTGGTCTTTTGAGAAGGACCGCTTGGAGTGACCCACAAGGGAGTGGCTCCCTTGATGAGCGAAGTCAGATGAATCGTATTAGGATCATTGGCATCAGGGGTCACCGTATAGGCGATACCTTCCACCAAATCATCGGAAACATAGGTTTTTGCCCCCATCTCGTACTCTTCGGGCGAGCAAGCGGAAAATATCAAAGCCGCTCCTGCCAATATGGAAAAGAATGATTTAAGTCTCATATCTTATTGTTTTTATTTTTTATTTACTCTATTAATGGTACTCACCATCCGGGATTCTGCACAAGTACACTCTGTGAAAGGTTAATTTGATTATAAGGAATCTGGCTCAAGCCTTTGGTGGCTTTCACACGGTCGACCCGTATGGTTATTGCATCATCAGCGCCTCCACTCTTCACCTTGACACCATTCAAGGCGAGCTTCTCGGCTGCCACGTCTATACCTTGACGCAGGAGATCCCAATAATTAATGCTTTCAAAAGCAAATTCAAGACGACGTTCTTCCATAATAGCTTGTTGAGACACACTCTTAGCTTGATAGTTGGCCGATACTGTTCCGTTGTCATCAACCTGATAAGCACGCTTACGCACTTGGTCGAAATAAGTTTGCGCATTGGGGCTACCCAGTTCTGCGGCCATCAACAATACGTCGGCATAACGGATAATAACGTAGTCTTGGCGGTTCTGTGTCTGGAAGTCACCGCTACCATCCTGCTTACCGGCATGGCTTCCATCGGCATAGCAAAGGGGAGCATACTTCTTCACAGCATAGCCGGTATATTCACGCCAGTCATTAAAACTGGTGGTAAAGTCGGCCGAACCGGTGATTCCTTCCCCTACCAAATCAATGATAGAAGCCGAACGGCGGAGGTCACCAGTGGGAAACGCTTCCACAAAATCAGGATTTACCGTCAATGCGCCCCATCCCTTGCAATAGGGAGCAGCATTAAGCTGGCGCATACCCAACATCACCTGCCAACGGTTGGAGTCATTATTCCCGTTATAATCCTGAGTAGCGGTAAATTTCAACGCAAGAATGGTTTCCTTGTTTCCATCACCGGCATATGTACCCTTCAAAGTTTCATAGTCTCCTTTTTCAGCCACTTTTGCAGAAGAAGCCGGCCATAAATTCTTGAATTGCGGCACCAAACCATATTCTCCTGAAGCGATTACGTCTTCTACAGCAGCCAAAGCTTCGGCACGAGTCACCTCTACAGGTTCTTCACCGTAATATCCGGTATAGAAAAGATAGGCACGTGCCAGCAAAGCCTCGGCGGCATATTTTGTAATATGTCCGTCGTTCTTGGTATAGTCGGCCTTGGGATAAGCGTCACCGGGAATATTCTCGATAGCATATTTTAAGTCAGTAAATATGGCACTGAACACCTCTTTGGCAGGTGAAGGAGCGCGATTTTCGTTTATCGGTTCCAGAAAGAGTGGGATATTCCCCCATAAACGAACCATATCCAGATAAAGCAATGCACGCAACGTACGACATTCGCCCATATAGATACCACGTTTGCTATCCGATTCATTCCATACAATCTGCTCTTCATGAGCTATCAGCTCGTTGCAACGATAGACGCCCGCATAATAATTTTTCCAGTCACCTTCGTATAGGTTGAGGTCAGCCGGCGATTGGGAGATGTCAAAACGGTCAATGGCCTGATAGCCACGTCCATCGGCATTTCCGGTAGCGCCAAAACACTCGGCACTCATCACCTCGGAAGCCATATAAAACCCTACCATCATGGCTGATGAAGTCTGGCGCCAACCATCATAACAACCTATCAGAGCACGATAAGCATCTTTTTCAGTCTTATAGAATGTACCGGTTGAAGATTCAGTCTTCGACGTAACATCGAGAAAACTGTCGGTACACGAAGCCAGTCCCAAACTCAGGAGCAGGACACTTGCCATAAATATATTTTTGTTTTTCTTCATATCAGTCTATATTTTAAAATTTCAAGTTAACACCAAACAATACGGTACGGGGACGGGGGTAATAACCTAAATCAACGCCCGATACCCAACCTTGTCCGTTATCTCCTTCGGGACCATAACCTATTTCCGGATCCATGCCGTCATATTTGGTAAATGTGAACGCATTCTGTACCTGAGCATAGATACGGCACTGGCTGATGACCTTACATCTCAGTAGCTTGGCAAAGTCGTAGCCCAAAGTAATGTTACTGATTCGCAGGTAATCACCATCCTGCACATAGAGGTCTGAGAACTGCCAGTTGAGATTCTGGTCTGTGACACGAGGTATGCGATTGCTGGTTCCCTCTCCTGTCCAACGTCCTAAAATTGCAGTAGTATAATTGGCTTGCTTGGAGGTATGGTTACGATAGCTCTGGACAATCTGCTGTCCGAAAGCACCGTTGGCCACTACAGAGAAATCAAGTCCTTTCCAGTTGAAACCGAGATTGAAGCCCATAGTGAAATCAGGAATACCGTTACCAAGATCGGTCTTGTCAAGCTCGTTCACCCGTCCGTCATGGTTGATGTCCACAAACTTCACGTCACCTGGTTGTACGTCAGCTTGCAGCACACCGTTACCAGCCTTAATCCAATCCTCTATTTCTTGATTGTTTTGGAATATGCCTGCTGTCTTGAAACCATAGAAATAACCGATAGGCTTACCATTCTCGGCACGATAGAATTCAGGAGTATTGTCATACAACTGGTTGGTAGAGCCATGAATGATACCATCGTCGTTAGGAATCTCTCCGACCTTATTCTTATTGTAGGCACCGTTGATACCGATATTGTAACTAAAGTCTTTGCCTATTTGGTCATTCCAAGTAAGATTGAGTTCCACACCGGTGTTTTTCACTCCACCGCCATTAATATAAGGAGCACCTGCTCCGGCAGTAGCAAGAATAGGAGCCACCACGAGCCAGTCTTTAGTATCTTTAATGTAGAAATCGAAATTAACACCCAGGCGACTGTTGAGGAATCGGGCATCAAGACCGATATTGGTCTGCTGTGAAGTCTCCCACTTGATGTCAGCATTAGCCAGACGACTAGGGTAAGCTCCCCAGTTGGTTCCGAGCTGTGCCGCAGCATCCGAGTCGCCGTAACCGCTGCCGAAAAGATAGTGTGTATTGGTACTCTTGATAGGAGCCAGATATTGGAATGCGTCAATGTTGGCATTACCCACTTGTCCCCAGCTGGCACGTATTTTCAGGAAGTCGAGCCAGTTTTGCGTACTTTCCATGAATTTTTCGTTAGTAATGGTCCATCCTGCCGATACCGAAGGGAAGTAACCAAAACGGTTGCCTTTGGCAAAGTTGCTCGAACCGTCTGCACGCAAAGTAGCATTGACCATATAAGTTTCTTTCCAGTTCCAACCCAATCGGCCGAAATAGGACACCTTGCGGCTCTCGGTATGCGGATTGCCACTGGCACCCAAGCCGTTGGTCGAATCGGAGGCCGTTCCGTTGCCCACAAAAGCATGCTCCCAATCATCAAAACCTTCTTTCAACATACCATTTTTAGCTTCGATATAAGTGCCCTCGTAACGATAGGCTTCCATACCCAGCAAGGCGTTGAACGAATGTTCTCCCATAGTCCAGTCATAAGAAGCCGTATTGGTCCATGTCATACCCAAAGAGTGATTGGCATTTTGAGATACGGTAGTACGTTCTTCATTATATATATATTGGCTGAACTTGTAGAGAGGCTTGAAACTACGGTATTCGCTGGAACCATAAACCACACCGAATACAGACTTTATCTTCAAATTCTTGACAGGCTGCAATTCAGCATAAACATTACCGGAAAAAGTAGCCGTTTTGTTCTCATTGTTGCTGTCGGTCATCATTAAACCATAAGGGTTTCCATCACCTTTATTCCAGTCACTGGTACTGGTGTCATTGTAAGGCGAATCATAAAGATTATTATCGCTATAGACAGGAGCGATAGGCGATGTTCCGAATGCACCGCGTAAGGTATTATTATATTGGTTGCCTACACTGATACCGTTATTCATCTTATATACAAAACTCACCTGCTCGCCCACTTTCAAAATATCCTTGAAAAGTTTGTGCTCGCTGTTCACACGGAAATTGTAACGCGAATAGTTAGACACATCCGAACCGCCGACAATACCTTCCTGACTCATATATCCTAACGAAAGGGCATAAGTGGAAGTTGCGCTTCCACCAGTGACACCCAGCGTATAGCTCTCCGTTGTGGCATTATCTTTGAACATAGTATCTACCCAATCCGTATCATACACATTGCCATTGGCATCGTAAATAGACTGGTATTGGCTCCAATCGTAAGCCGAAAGTCCGCTATTCAAAGCCTGCTCATCCATAATGGCCATATACTCTTTTGCATTCAGCATATTAGCCTTACGAGCTACATTCTGTATTCCATAATAAGCATCGAAACTAATCTGCGCTTTACCTTCGCGCCCTTGCTTGGTAGTAATAAGCACTACACCATTAGCACCGGCCGAACCGTAGATAGCCGCACTAGCCGCATCTTTCAGTACATCTATACTTTCAATATCGGCAGGATTCAAAGTAGAAATATCACCACCCACACCATCAATCAGATAAAGAGGAGCACTATTTCCCACGGTACCAAGACCACGGATACTCACTTTCATGTCAGCACCCGGTTGACCGGAAGTCGAAGCAATACTTACACCCGGTGTCTGTCCCTGCATAGCCTGCAAGGGATTGGTTGTATTCATCTTGGCTATTTCGTCACCCTTCACCTGAACAGTGGCACCCGTCACCAATTTCTTCTTCTGGACACCATAGCCCACTACAACCACTTCATCCAACATTTCCGTGTCCTCCTTCAGCACCACATTGATGACGGAAGAAGTACCTACCTTGATTTCCTGTGATTGATAACCGATGTAAGAAAACACCAGTGTCTGTCCTTGTTGGGCACTTACCGAATACCGGCCATCAATGTCGGTAATTCCACCCGTAGCGGTTTCTCTCACCTGCACGCTGACACCTATCAACGGCTCACTATCCGTAGCCGATGTCACAACACCCGAAATGGTCTTGTTTTGAGAAGGATTAGCCTGCAGGCTACTGATTGCAGGTACAAGAAACAAAAGTACCAATGCAACACGGCATAAACGCAGATTTATGCACTTTTCCAAGAATGTTTTTCTCATTGTACATTATTTAATGGTTAATATCAAAGATTCATTGTGTTCTTCAATTAATACCAAAGAACTCGGATGCAAATGTATGGAGGAACAAGAAAAGAATGTCGAGAAATTGTTACGAAGAGTATATGATTTCGTTAATCAAGGCTTCTAAAATGTTACTAAAAAAGGTATAATTTGTTTTCCATCCCTTCTCTAAGCCTTTTGAAGAGGGGCTATTCTTCCCATTCCCCTCAATACCGGAATTGGTTTCACCTCACTTTTCCATCCCCAATATACTTTCTCCGGAGTACAAAGAACCATTTCTTTCTAAAAACGTTCTCAAGGAAGAACAACCTAAAGCTTAACAGATAATGAAAAAATTAGTAGTATTTGCAGTACTTGCCGCAATCGTGGCAAGCTGCGCCGATGACAATCCGCCCCAGATAGAAAAAAGCAGTGAGTTGGTATCACCACGACTTTTGATGGACGTGTCCACAGAAAGCGGACAAAGCCCGCTGACCGGCATACTGACCATCATGCCCTGCAAGGCGGGCACCTCTATTTATTATGGAAACTACATAAACCGGAAGCTGACACCTTTTTACGGTTACTACCAAGTTAAAGACGGAGCTTTCTATAACGATGGCGTCAATCGAGAGTTATCCTTACCCGCAGGTCTCTATAACATGATTTATTGGGGAACCCCTAAATACGAGGAGCCGATTTATGCACATCCTCTCATGAGGGACCCGGTCTACATCTTAGGCGAAGACATGTCCCGGCAACACTTCTCCCTATTCAAAATGGAAGCGGACACAACCTATTATCCGGTATTCGACCTGGTACACGCCGTCCAGCCTGCCAACATTGGAAGTGAGGACCTGAAAGCATCCCTCAAACGGGTAGTGACCGGACTGAAAGTAATCATCAAGGACAAGAACAACGGCATCCTCAGTTCGAGCATCGACAGCATGGTGGTGCGCATCACCAATATTGCTGGAGAACTGAATTTCTACACCGCCGCTCCTCAAGGAAGCCCACGCACAGTAGCCTTCCCTCTGGTCCGTTCCGTCGACGGTACACAAATGAGCAACGCCACCGTCATGCTCTTCCCTTCTTTCGGGAAACCGGAATTCCAGATGAGCATCATACTGAAAAATGGAAACGTGAAAAGTTTCAAGCAAACATTGAACGGACCTTTGGAAGCAAACTCCAAACTGACCCTGACCCTCACTCTGGGAGACATCTTTTCCGAAGAATCATCCGGAGAATTCACCCTTGACAACTGGAACGAGGAAAGCCAGACAATCGATGTCCCTTCATTGGATTGAGCTTGCAGCATCAAGGAAAGATAGAACGGTGCGCGTCCATCTTATAAAAAGGCAACGTGAACCAGAAAGTGGAGCCCTTGCTCAACTGTGACTCCACCCCTATCTCTCCTTTCAGTTCCTTCACAATGTTTTGCGAAATGGCCAGTCCCAGTCCGGTACCTTGCTTAAAGGAATCCAGCTTCACAAAGCGGTTAAAAATCCCCTGCGCATTCTCAGATGATATCCCCGTCCCGGTATCGGTGACATAAAAACGGATATAGCTATTTTCGGGCATTCCGTAACCAATGGTAATGCTACCGGCAGCAGTAAACTTCAGCGCATTACTGATGAAGTTATTGAATACCTGAGTAATTCTGCGCTGATCGGTATACAGCAGCAAACCGGGCAATGGCGTAACCGTGACCAGACGCACGTCTTTATTGGTCAGCCTGATACTTGTAGCCTGCTCTATCTCGGACACCATTTTATTGATATCCACGTTAGCATAGACATACTCCAATGTACCGGCTTCTATCTTCGACAAATCCAGAATGTCATTGATGAGCTGCAACAGCAGTTCATTATTCCGCTCTATAATATCGAGATACTCCACCCGTTCTTCCTCAGACACTTCCGTGGCCAAAATACTCGAAAAACCAACTATTGCATTGAGCGGAGTACGTATCTCATGACTCATATTGGCCAGGAAAGCCGATTTTATCCGGTTGGACTCCTCAGCCTCCTCTTTGGCCAGACGTAGTTTGCGCTCCATGATTTTCAAATCAGTAATGTCCCAAGCAGTATAAACAATCCACTTGCGACCATCAGAAAGCTTTATAAAATTATTGTTCTGGAAGGTAAACCGCTCCTCGTTCTTCTTGGTAAAAAAACGTCGTATACCTTCTTGTGGAATCCCCGTCTTGACCAACTCTTCATCCTCCTTCCTAATTAAAGCCGCAGCCTCTGGCATTGTTTCAAAATCCGTCTTGCCTATAGCCTCTCTGGCCGAACATTCAAAGAGTTCCTCTGCCTTTTTATTCCAAAAAGTATAGCGCATCCCATCATTCACATCCTTCACTTTTGCCGCAATGGGAAGATTATCAAGAATGCCTTCCAACAGTTGCAGATACCTCTCCCGGTCCCTTTCCCTCAATTTCTTCATCCGCCTCTGCATGAAGAAAAAGAAGAGGCACAGCACCAATGTACCTAAAAGAATGGAAATATAGACCATCTCTCTTTGAACAAACCCGTCGGGAATATCAAGCCTTTCCTGCAAGGTGAAAGCAGTATCGAAAAGTTCGGGGCTTTCAGCCATTTTGTCAGCCAATGCCGGATGAACAAAGATTATACAAAAAGAGAAGAATATCGTCAGTAACCGAATACTTCCGAGAGGTAAAAAAAGAGGAACATGTTTTGTCATAATTGGCAAACATTTAATAATTAAATAGTTAGATAAGATTCCAGCTACTGCAAATTTAGAAAAAAATAAATGCGAAAACAGTATCTACGAAATAAATTTGCATTTTACACCCATTATTTTGTATTTAATGCCGAGAAGAGAATATTTTGAGAATAACCCAATACAAAAGGATGATACAGCACAATCAGCTAATGCCTATATGAGCTTATCAGGAAGGAATCGTCGCTTTTCAAAACATGAGATTAAAACCTTTTTTACGTCCAGTATTGTATTTCTCAATCTCTGACGCAAATGATTTTTTCAGCTGCGCTGCCATAAAGTCCAAGAAAGGCTGACTGTTCTCATCTTCTTGCGACTGCCGCAAAGAAAGAATATAGTCGCCCCTATCTTCTTTAAAGATTTTCGTCGGAAAAAGATGATGGCAGAACTGGATATAGTTCATCAACAAACGAGCCGTTCTCCCATTGCCATCTACCCACGGATGAACGGTTACCAAATTGAGATGAGCATTGAAACTCAATTCATATCGTTCCCGAAATGTTTCCATATTCTTTTGCTTTTCTCTCAATATAGAACAAAGTTCTTCTACTTTAGCGGGAACTTTAGGATAGCTCATATAAGAACACCCGCCCACCCCAGCAGTAACGCCGCACAAACGAAATTCACCTTTAGAAGAATCAAAAGAACCGCCCATTACATTATATACACTCCCAGTAGTACGCATTAGAGCAGCATTCAATTTTTGTAAGAAAACAGGCGTAATTTCCGCATTTTGTGCACTTTCTTCTTTGGCGAGTTCGTATGCCTTCTTCAAATCCTCATTCATCAGATGATAGACCAACGGCTTTCCTTTGGCTGTTACCCCCTCATCAAAAAGCAACTGGGTATCCAATTCGGTAAGTGTAGAGCCCTCAATAGCAGTAGAATGGGTAATAAGCGAATAGAGGTAGTACTTTTCATAGTCTACCGACTGACTGATACCAAGCCTCACAAATTCTTGATTCAGTACTTCTATCTCTTGCCAGATATCTGTTCCCATGAGCAAAGGGCATAAAAGATAAGTATAAAAAGAAAGCGGGAAAAGCATTAAAACTTTCCCCGCTTCTTTATTTCGTACCCAGACCCGGGGTCGAACCGGGATGGAAGTGAATCCACTGGTGTTTGAGACCAGCGCGTCTACCGATTCCGCCATCTGGGCATGTTTGACTTCTCAAATGCGGTGCAAAGATACAGCTTTTTTCTAAACCTGCAATACTTTTCCTAAAAAAAGGCGAAAAAAACGATAAAACCTGCTTGAATCATTCCTTGTTTGTAAAATATGCAGTACATTAGCAGAAACTTTTAAAATCAATAGCATGGTAACCAATAAGGATAATTTCTGTGTAATTATGGGCGGAGGAATCGGCAGCCGTTTCTGGCCATTCAGCCGCAAGACACTTCCAAAACAGTTTCTGGATTTCTTCGGTACAGGACGTTCCTTGCTGCAGCAAACCTTCGACCGCTTCAAGCAGGTAATCCCCATGGAAAATATACTTATCGTAACAAATGACTTGTATGCCGACCTTGTAAAAGAACAGCTTCCCGAACTTAAACCCGAACAGATTCTACTGGAGCCGACACGCAGGAATACAGCCCCCTGCATTGCGTGGGCTTCCTATCATATCCGCGCCTTGAATCCGAACGCCAATATAGTGGTAGCTCCTTCGGACCACTTAATCCTGAAGGAAGGCGAATTTCTGGCAGCTATCGAAAAAGGGCTGGACTTCGTTTCCCAATCGGACAATCTGCTGACACTCGGCATCAAGCCCAACCGTCCGGAAACCGGATATGGCTATATACAAATAGCCGAAGCCGCCGGTGATAATTTCTACAAGGTAAAAACCTTCACTGAAAAGCCCGAACTGGAACTGGCAAAAGTATTCGTGGAAAGTGGAGAATTCTATTGGAACTCTGGTCTGTTCATGTGGAACGTAAATACCATCATCAAGGCAAACGAAGCCCTGCTGCCCGAGCTGACTTCCAAACTGGCCCCCGGCAAAGATGTGTATGGAACAGTCCAAGAGAAACAATTCATTGATGAGAACTTCCCTGCTTGCCCCAATGTCTCCATAGACTTCGGCATCATGGAAAAGGCAGACAATGTATATGTGTCATTAGGCGATTTCGGCTGGTCTGATTTAGGAACCTGGGGGTCTTTGTATGATTTGTCTCCCAAAGATGAAGCAGGCAATGTAGCCTTAAAATGTAAATCCCTCATCTATAATAGCAAAGACAATATCGTGGTGCTGCCCGACAACAAACTTGCAGTTATCGACGGTTTGGAAGGTTATCTCATAGCCGAGTCGGACAATGTATTACTGATTTGCAAGAAAGATGAAGAACATACCATCCGCAAATATGTGAATGATGCCCAGATAAAACTGGGAGAGGAATACATTTAAATTAAAAATTAAAGGATAGGTGCCGAAGGCAAAAAAATAGCGGGAGCTGGATGAAGTCCAACTCCCGCTTCCGTTTATTTAGGGGAGGAAAATAAACCGATTAAAGCACTGCACGGATAGCTTCTGCCACAGCCTTGAATTCTTCGTCCGTCAGTTTCAGTTTGGGATTGGAGAAAAGCATATCTTTTTCGTTCTGCATAGGAATCAAATGTATGTGCGCATGAGGCACTTCCAGCCCCAATACCGCTTCTCCTACCTTTCTACACGGAAAGGCCTTGCCGATGGCAAGTGCCACTCTCTTGGCGAAAACATGCATCGCCGCCAAATCCTCATCGTTCAAATCGAAGATATAATCCACTTCCTGCTTGGGAATGACCAATGTATGACCTTTTACCAACGGATTGATGTCAAGGAACGCAAAGAATCTGTCATCCTCCGCCACCTTGTAGCAAGGTATTTCACCTGCGATAATTCTACTGAATATTGTTGCCATAGCTATAAATTATAAAATAAGGCAAGCCCGTATGCGGACCTGCCTTCCTTTAAAAGGATATGTTCACTACTTCCAGGTTAATCATGCCCTGCGGAACTTTAATTTCTGCGATGTCACCTACTTTCTTGCCAAGCAGACCTTGTGCAATCGGAGTATTGACGGAAATCTTTCCTTCCTTCAGATTGGCTTCACTTTCGGAAACGATAGTATAAACCATCTTCATGCCATTCTTCACGTTCTTAAGCTCTACCTTATTGAGAATCTGTACAGAATCGGTTTTCAACTTCGACTCATCAATAATCTTAGCGTCGGCAATGGTCAGCTTCAAGTTGTTAATTTTCATCTCAAGCATACCTTGAGCTTCCTTGGCAGCGTCATACTCTGCATTTTCCGACAAATCACCTTTGTCACGCGCTTCGGCAATGGCAGCCGATATTTTGGGACGTTCCACCGTCTCCAGGTGTTTCAATTCGGCCATCAATTTCTTGTAGCCGTCTTCTGACATATAAGCCATACTTTTTCCTCCTTAAATGTTATGTTAGTTTTTAATGGTACTATAAACAAAAAAGAATTCCAACATGGTCAGCATGCTGGAACCCTCTTTCCGATTTTCCTTTGCAAAGATAGCCTTTTATACAATGCGTGTCAAGCATAAAAGGCTGCTTTGTAACATATTTAAACGAAAACTTCTTATTTATAACATGTTACAGCAATGCTTTCACTGCCGCCTCCAGGTCTTTAATGCTCTCTCCACGGGCACTCAACTCATTGTTCTTGTTGACCAGGAACACAGAAGGCACATTCTTCACATTATAAGAAGCCGCTATAGACGAATAAATTCCATTGCCGTCGCGCACACAAATCCAAGGCAGATTGTCGGCAGTTGTTTTCCAATAGTGCTCGTCTGCATCCAGAGAAACCTGATAGATTTCCAATCCCTGGGCGGCATACTTGTCGTACAAGTCGCGCAACATATAATTATGTGTAGCAGAAACGGCACTCTGATAAACAGTGAAGTCCACAATAACAGCCTTGCCCTTCAGTTCGCTCAACTTACGTGTATTGCCCTTCATGTCACGCAGGTTAATGTCGATGATGCCGGTTTCGGAAATTGCCTCTTCGGGGATTTCCACCACCTTCTGCTGCGGAGTACGGGTATTCTTCATTCCCTTTATCACAATATTGTAGAGGTTCTTGGAGCGGTCGGCATCCGGATAATAATTGTTCAGGCTGGTTGCCACGGCTGCAAAACACTTAATGTCTTCCTTATTGTTCAGAGGGTCGAAAATCAAATAATTATTCAACTTCTGGAACAAGGCGAAATAGGCAGCAGCCGTATTGGGAGCGGCAAAAATATAGCTGATTTTCACTTCATCCTTATAGTTCTTCAATAAAGAGGCAAGACTGTCCTCAAAAACATCGGCACCTATCTTATGTGCCTGCACCGACTGCAGCAATGCATTCACATTATCCTGAAGCTTCATCTGCTTCAGCGTCAAGTCCTTTATCTTCGAGCTATTCGGAGAACCTTCCACTGTATAGGCAGTGGCGAAATCGGTATAAGGTGCCTTTACCAAAACCGTTTCCGTCGAATCTACCGAGAAATTAATAACCTTGTCGTCTACCCGCAGACGGTAAAATTCCGGAGACACCGGACGTACCTGCTTGAAGTGGAAAGAGCCATCCCCTTCCAGTTTTACAGAATCCAAAGGAACAATACCTTCCAATGCCGAGGCTTCCAAATAAAGCATCTTGCCGTCGGCACCAGACACTTCACCCTCTACTTTGAATTTCGGTTCGGAATTACATGCACCCAATGCTATTGCAGCAAGTGCCATAAAAAAGATTTTCTTCATATCGTATCTTCAGTTTTGTTTTGCAAACGTGCCTGCAAATATACTTCTTTTCAAGTTCAGTCAAAGCATTTTCCCTCGTTCTTCCATATAGAAAACTGCAAAAAACAACTAAATACAAACTTTTTATCTCATTCCCACCATTTTACATGAATAAATTATGTATCTTTGCACGAATTTTGAAAGAAAATTAGATATAAAACATTTTTTATGATTAACCCAATTGTTAAGACGATCGAGCTTCCTGATGGCAGAACCATCACGCTCGAAACGGGAAAGCTGGCAAAACAGGCAGACGGTTCTGTAATGCTTCGTATGGGCAACACCATGCTTTTAGCTACTGTTTGTGCCGCCAAGGACGCAGTTCCCGGAACAGATTTCATGCCATTACAGGTAGAGTACAAAGAAAAATTCTCCGCATTCGGACGTTTCCCCGGCGGTTTCACAAAGCGCGAAGGACGCGCTTCTGACTACGAAATCCTCACTTGCCGCCTCGTTGACCGTGCTCTCCGCCCCTTATTCCCTGATAATTTCCATGCAGAGGTATACGTAAACATCATTCTTTTCTCAGCAGACGGCGTAGATATGCCCGACGCTCTGGCCGGACTCGCAGCTTCTGCCGCACTTGCAGTTTCAGATATCCCCTTCAACGGACCTATTTCCGAAGTACGCGTAGCACGCATCAACGGACAATTCGTCATCAACCCTACCTTCGAACAACTAGAACAAGCCGATATGGACTTGATGGTGGGCGCCACTTACGAAAACATCATGATGGTGGAAGGCGAAATGGACGAGGTTTCCGAGCAGGACTTGCTGGAAGCGATGAAGGCCGCACACGAAGCCATTAAGATTCAGTGCAAGGCACAGATGGAACTGGCAGAAGAAGTAGGCTCTACCGTGAAACGCGAATATTGCCACGAAGTGAACGACGAAGAACTCCGTAAGGCCGTTCACGACGCTTGCTACGACAAGGCTTATGCCATTGCCGCTTCCGGAAACAAGAACAAGCACGAACGCATGGATGCTTTCGATGCCATCCGCGAAGAATTCAAGGCACAGTTCTCCGAAGAAGAACTGGAAGAAAAGGCAGCCCTCATCGACCGTTACTATCACGATGTGGAAAAAGAGGCGATGCGCCGTTCCATTCTGGACGAAGGCAAGCGCCTTGACGGACGTAAGACGACCGAAATCCGTCCTATCTGGTGTGAGACCAGCTACCTGCCCGGCCCTCACGGTTCCGCTATCTTTACACGTGGCGAAACACAGTCTTTGTCTACTGTGACTTTAGGCACCAAGTTGGACGAGAAGATTATCGACGACGTATTGGAACACGGAAAAGAACGTTTCCTTCTGCACTACAACTTCCCTCCGTTCTCTACGGGCGAAGCCAAGGCACAGCGCGGTGTAGGCCGTCGTGAAATCGGCCACGGCCATCTGGCATGGCGTGCATTGAAGGGTCAGATTCCTGCAAACTATCCGTATGTAGTACGCGTGGTATCCGATATCCTCGAATCAAACGGTTCTTCTTCCATGGCTACCGTATGTGCCGGAACTCTGGCATTGATGGATGCAGGTGTGAAAATCAAGAAACCGGTATCAGGTATCGCCATGGGATTGATTAAGAATGCAGGCGAAGACAAATATGCCGTATTGTCCGATATCCTCGGTGATGAGGACCACTTGGGCGACATGGACTTCAAGGTGACCGGAACAAAAGACGGTATCACCGCCACTCAGATGGACATCAAAGTGGACGGTCTGTCATACGAAATCCTCGAAAAGGCATTGCTGCAGGCTAAAGAAGGCCGTGAATATATCTTGGGCAAAATCACCGAGTGCATTGCCGAGCCTCGCGAAGACCTGAAACCTCACGCTCCGCGTATCGAGACAATGACCATTCCCAAGGAATTCATCGGTGCTGTCATCGGCCCTGGTGGAAAGATTATCCAAGGTATGCAGGAAGAAACCGGTGCTACCATTACTATTGAAGAAGTGGACAACATCGGTAGAATCGAAATCGCCGGTACCAACAAGAAGAGCATTGATGATGCTATGCGTATCATCAAAGGGATTGTAGCTGTCCCCGAAGTAGGCGAAGTCTACAAAGGCAAGGTACGCTCCATTATGCCTTACGGTGCATTCGTTGAATTCCTGCCGGGTAAGGACGGCTTGCTCCATATCTCCGAAATCGACTGGAAACGTCTGGAAACAGTAGAAGAAGCCGGTATCAAGGAAGGTGATGAAATTGACGTAAAACTTCTCGACATCGACCCGAAGACCGGAAAATTTAAGCTGTCACGCAAAGTATTGCTTCCGAGACCGGAAAGACAAGAAAGACCGGAAAAGAAATAAGAAATTTCTTATTCTTTAAGTATATAAAGCCTGGTGGAACCCCATCAGGCTTTCTTTTTGTCAATACTGCCAGAAATGGCTCTGAAAAAACAAGGCATAATGCTTGCATATTCCAAAAAGATTATGTTTTTTTGCTATGTAAAGCCTTATATTCCATAAAGAACCTCAATTAATGTCCGGTTTAAGGAGCCTACATACTATGAATCTTTTCTCACGCTTTTTCCAGGAAAACCAAGAAAAGTTTTTGGCTTTTGCTTATTCTTATCTCAGGGATAAAGCAGAAGCGGAAGACGTTGTGATGGAATCCATGATTGCCTTATGGGAAAACCGAGACCGCTGGGAAGAAAACAGTAACCTGCATGCCCTGCTGCTGACCATCATAAAGAACAAAGCCCTGCACGTACTCGAGCACAAGCAGGTGCGTCTGCGAGCGGAAGAAACCATCAGCAGCCACAACCTGCGCGAACTGGACTTACGCATCTCCACCTTGAAAGCCTGCGAACCGGACCAGATATTCAACACGGAAATACAGCATATCGTAAATAAGACCTTACAGGAAATGCCCGAGCAAAGCCGGAAGATATTCATGTTGAGCCGATACCAGAACCTGGCAAACAAGCAGATTGCCGATAGTCTGGACATATCACTTAAAACCGTAGAGGCACACATCACCAAAGTGCTGCGGATTCTCCGGCTGAGACTGAAAGATTATCTTGTTACCATACTCATAATATTAATATCCTAAAAAATGCTTCTACGGAATAGGGTTACCGCCCACTTTCCGGTTATATATACAAAAGGTAAAAAGAGCACGTTTTAGAAAAGAAATAAATTATTGACAATGAACCAAGAGCTATTATATAAATATTTCAAAGGTATTACTTCCGTTGAAGAAGAAAAGATGATACTCGACTGGATAGACGCCTCGGATGAAAACCGGGACATCTTCCTGAAAGAGCGCATGATATACGACATTTCCTTGTTCTCGGACAAGCAGGGAAACAATGAAAAGAAAACGGTGCACATCATGCCGATGCTCCGCTGGGCGGCCCGTATAGCCGCCGTCACCATTGTCGCCATTGCCGGTTATTTCATCACCTCCGACTTTTTATATAACAAGGAGGTGCAGTTGCAAACAGTCACTGTGCCTGCCGGACAACGGGCCCAAATTATCCTTGCCGATGGAACACGCGTATGGCTGAACTCCAAGTCCACCATGAAATATGCCGCCAACTTCGGACGCAACGAACGAAATGTGGAATTGGACGGAGAGGCCTACTTTGAAGTAGCCAAAAACAAGAATATCCCATTCTATGTACATACAGAAACGAACAAGGTAAAAGTTGTAGGAACGAGTTTCAACGTCTGTGCCTACAGTGGGAGCCATGAGTTCGGAACCACATTGGTGGAAGGTATCGTCGATATCTATCCGGCCAACAGCAGCCAGATAATCACCAGGTTGCAGAAAGACGAGGTATTTCTCAATGAAAACGGAAAATGTAGAAAGGCCGTCCTTCCTTCCTATGAATATCTACGCTGGAAAGAGGGACTATACTGTTTTGACGACGCTCCATTCAGCGGTATCCTCGGTAGACTGGAGAAATACTATAATGTAAAGATAACCGTTGCCAGTCCTCAACTGCTGAACTACGGCAGCTTTACCGGCAAGTTCAGAGAGCAGGACGGCATCGAACATATACTGCGGACCATCTCGAAAGACCATCCTTTCAAGTTCCGCATCAACGAAGAAAAGGATTCAATTGTTATATATGAGTAAGAAAAAAAGATCGGAAAGTACCCCCATACTTTCCGATCCGAAACAGTCAAAAATCGACCTTAATCAATTTATTAACTTAACACAGTGACAAAGATATGAGAAAAATTTTGTTGATGAGGCTTTTTTATCTAAAAAAATTAGATTTTAAGCAATTATTGCAAACCTATGAAAATCACATTATTCCTTCTCCTGCTTGTTATATTTCAGGTGTACAGCGGGAACTGCTACTCTCAGAATGCCAGGGTCAGCATTCAAAATGCCCGGCTGAGGGTAGGGCAAGTTCTCGAGCAAATTGAATCGCAAACAGAATACTTATTTGTATATAACAAACAGAACGTCGATGTACGCCGTACCGTCGACATCAATGCAAGCAACCAAACTGTTTCCGAAGTACTTGACCAAATGTTCAAAGGGACAGACATCAAGTATGTGATGGAAGGCAAAAACATCGTTTTAACCAAAAACAGCAGGAGTGCTGAGGATAAGACAGACACTCTGCAGGAAATGGCTACTGTAAGAGGAAAGGTGACGGACTCCAAAGGCGAACCGATTATCGGTGCCAACATTCTTGAAAAAGGGACCGCCAATGGTGTTATCACCAATACCGAAGGAGAATTTAGTATGAATATCCCTCCTTATGCCACTATTGTCGTATCCTACATCAGTTATGAGCCGCAAACCATTGCCCTGAACGGTAGAAATAATCTCCACATCCGGATGGAAGAAAAGAACCTCGCCCTGGAGCAAGTAGTGGTAACCGCCATGGGTATCCAGAAGAAAATGTCCTCATTGACCTATTCTACCCAACAGATAAGCAGCAATGAGCTGACCCGTGCCAAAGAGCCGAACATGATTAATACACTGGCAGGAAAGACGGCCGGAGTACAAATCAATAAAACCGCCAATTTAGGAGGTTCTGCCAAAGTCGTCATTCGCGGTACACGCTCTGCATTTGCCAGCGGCAACAACCAGCCCTTGTACGTAATTGACGGTGTTCCTATGCTGAACAGCTCAACAGAATCCACCTCCACCGTAATCGGCGGTAACTACGATGGATTGAACCGTGATGCCGGTGACGGGATTTCCAACTTGAATCCGGACGACATAGAAAGCATCAACATCCTGAAAGGTTCTTCTGCCGCCGCGCTTTATGGTTCGCAGGCAGCTAATGGCGTCATTCTGATCACCACTAAAAAGGGAAAGGCCGGACTGCAGCGCGTTACATTCTCCTCCAACCTGACCGTAAGTCACGCCATCAGTACCCCCGAATTCCAAAATACATACGGCCGGAACGAAGATGGCGGTACGGCAAGCTGGGGTACAAAAGGCAATGTAACGGACTATGACAACATAGGCGAGTTCTTCAGCAATGGCATCACCACTTTCAATTCGCTGGCTATCACTACCGGAAATGAAAAGGTACAAACTTATTTCTCATACGCCAACACCACGGCTAAAGGAATTGTGGACAATAACAAACTACAGAAGAATAACCTGAACCTACACGAAACGGCCAGCCTCTTCAACAACAAGCTGAAACTGGACGGCATTGCAACACTAATGACCCAAACCGTCAAGAACTCCCCTGCTACCGGCGGCTATTATCTGAATCCGCTGGTCAGCTTGTACAGTTTCCCACGTGGCGTAGACATGAGCACTTACAGAGAAAACTTTGAAACGTGGAATGCCGACCGCAATATGATGACACAAAACTGGATTGAAAAGAATGGAGATGGTACCGTCAGTGAATGGGGACAGAATCCCTACTGGCTGAAAAACCGCGTGCTCAGTGGCTACAAGCGTTATCGCGCTGTGGCATCGGCCAGAGCCAATCTGCACATTACGGACTACTTCAGCCTGCAGGTACGGGGTAATGTGGATTATATCAGTGATAAATTCGACAATAAGATGTATGCCACTACAGCTCCCAACATCGCCGGCAAATACGAGGACAAGGAAAACGGACGTTACATCTGGTCGGACAGCCAGGAAATCCAAGTCTACGGTGACGCAATGGTCTTGTTCAACAAGGAATTTGATGACTTTTCCCTCAATACGGCACTGGGAGCCAGCATCAACATGAGTAAAGTCAATTCACTGACGATAGACTCAAGGCTTGCTTCCCTCTACAAACCGAATGTATTTACCGTCCCCAATGTAGTGATGGACTCCAAAGCAGCCGTAAATCAGAGCATCGACAGCAAACGCACGCTCCAATCAGTATTTGCCACCATGCAGTGGGGCTGGAAAGGACTACTATACTTGGACATTACCGCACGTAACGACTGGTCATCCACATTAGCCCACACAGACAGCAAGAATACCGGATTCTTCTATCCCTCCATAGGAGCTACCTGGATTCTTAACAAAACCTGCTCCCTGCCCAAATGGATAAGTTTTGCAAAAGTGCGCGCTTCATGGGCGGAAGTCGGTAATGACCTCCCGATAGGAATCACCAATCCGGTAGACATCATCATGGTAGGCGGCAGTATCAATGTAAATACCGTAGAACAGCGCGGTGACCTAAAACCGGAAATCAGCAGCTCCATCGAATTCGGTACAGAATGGCGCTTCTTCCATCACCGCTTCGGGATAGACTTCACTTGGTATCAGACCAATACCAAGAACCAGTTGTTGAGAATGGACAATCCTACGGGCTCCACCTATAAATACCGGTATGTCAATGCCGGAAAAATACGTAACCAGGGTTTTGAGCTGACGGTAGACGCCACTCCGCTACTATACAGAAACTTTTCGTGGAAGAGTCTCATCAACATGTCCGCCAACAAGAACAAAGTAGTGACCCTGCATCCTGACTATCCAGAATTTTCCTACTACGAAGAAGGTTTCAACGCAGGCTATCAGATGCGCGTCAAAGAAGGAGGCAGCCTGGGGGATATTTATGGAAATGCTTTCCGCCGTAACGAGGATGGCAGCATCATGGTTGATGAAACCAGCAAAAGGCCTTTAGGAAATACCGGAAACAAGGATTTGCTTGGGAATGCCAATCCAGACTTCACCATGGGATGGAGCAACACACTTACCTACAAGAACCTGGAGCTCTATTTCCTGATAGATTTCCGCTTTGGCGGCGAAGTCATGTCACTGACACAGTCTGAGTTGGATGCCAACGGCGTGACCAAAGTCACCGAAGATGCCCGCACCCGGGGATATGTAGAATACCAGGGACAGAAGTTCAACGACCCGAGAGCATTTTACAGCGCAGTAGGCGGCAGAAATGCCATCTCCGAATATTATATGTACGACGCAACCTGCATCAGACTCCGTGAAGTATCACTGAGCTATTCTTTCCCGAAAACGATACTGGAAAACAGTAGATTCATAAAGGGAATCGACGTATCATTGGCAGCGCGCAACTTGTGTTTCTTAAAGAAGGAAGCACCGTTCGACCCCGATGCAGTAATGTCCGTAGGCAACAACAATCAAGGAGTAGACGTGTTTGGCATGCCTACTACCCGGAATATCGGCTTTAACCTAAGATTAACCTTTTAAAATGAATACCTTATGAAAAACAAGTGCATCATATTCCTTTTCTGCCATAGCATATTGCTGCTTGCAGCTTGCACCGGCGGTTTTGAGAACGACAACGAAATCAAGGGAGGTTTCTCGGACGACAAAAAGGAAATAGATTTCCAGAACCTAACTGCTCCATTCGAACCCATACAGTCGGGTATCTACTTCAATATAGGTTCTGTTGGCTTAAATTGGGTATGGCAGATGACACAATCCCTGAACCATGACATGTTCTCCGGCTACTTCATGGACCCTATTCCTAAATTCATGAAATCCAACGCCTGCTACAACCTGAACTCAGGCTGGACCAATGCCGCATGGCAATGTACTTACGGATATGTCTACACGGAGGTGCAGAAGGCAGAAAAGAACTTTTATGGCAATGACAACTTGAAAGGCTACCTCGGCATTACCGAAATTTTGAAAGTGGAACTGATGCACCGCATTGCCGATACATACGGTCCGCTGGTCTACCATCAACTGGGTGAGACACCCCGGGTTTACGGACAGCAAGAAGCCTATACACGCTTCTTTGCAGACCTGGACGAAGGGCAGCAATTGATAAGGGAATACCTGGACGAGGGCGGTGACAACAACAAATTCAAAGAGTATGATATGCTGACCAACGGCAAGACCTTGAAGGAGTGGTTAAAGTTTGCCAACTCACTACGTTTGCGCCTTGCCATGCGCATCTCCAATGTAGATGCAACACTTGCCAAAGACCAAGCAACCAAAGCACTGAATGACAATCAAGGTGTACTGGAAGGTGCAAGGGAAACCATCGCTGTAATGGGCAAGAACTATATCAATCCTTTGTGTGCCGTTGCCGGTTGGGGTGAAGTCTACATGAATGCCTCGATGGAATCCATTGTCAACGGTTATGAGGACCCGCGTGGCAAGAAATGGTATAACACCGCCCTTCTCGAAGGTTATCAAAAACAGTTGTTAGGCATTCCCATCGGGTTACCCATGAAAGACGGTGACGCCAACATTTACAGTTTTTGCTCTTCCCTCAACACAAGTACCATCGGCGAAAAGACCGGAGCCGTATTGATGAGTGCGGCAGAAGTCTGGCTGCTCAGGGCCGAAGCAGCCCTCCGTGGCTATACCAAAGAGAATCCCCGCACATGCTATGAATACGGGGTAAGTACTTCATTTACACAGTGGGACTGTGCTGGTGCCTCCGAATATCTGGAAAGCGACAAAACCCCTGCCGATTATAAAGATGTAGTCTCGGGCGGCAAGGTAGGCAAGGACATGAAAGCCTTGATTACCATATCCCCCAAATGGGAAGAAGATGCAGACATAGAGACGAAACTCGAAAAGATTATTACCCAGAAGTGGCTGGCATGCTGGCCCGAAAGTTATGAGGCATGGGCTGAGCAACGCCGTACCGGATACCCCAAACTTTTCAAGGTCCAAAACAACACCGGAAAAGTGATTGATACGGATATCATGATCCGCCGCCTTCCGTTCTCGACGGACGCTGCCACTGCCGACCCGGCACAATACGCCACCCTCACGGAAAAACTGGGTGGCGCAGATAACGGCGCCACCCGCCTTTGGTGGGATACGGGGAAAAACTCTTTCTAGAACAGACTCCACGCAACCGTAAGCCCTGCCATCACAATGGCTACCATGCTCATCAGCTTGATTAGGATATTCAAGCTCGGACCGGATGTGTCCTTGAACGGGTCTCCTACGGTGTCACCCACGACTGTAGCCTTGTGGACTTCACTGCCTTTGCCGCCAAAGTTGCCTTCTTCCACATACTTTTTGGCATTATCCCATGCACCACCGGCATTTGCCATGAAGATGGCAAGCACGAAACCACTGCTCAATCCGCCAATCAGCAGGCCGAGCACACCGGGAACACCGAAAATAAGTCCCGTCGCAATCGGAGCAATGATAGCTATCAGTGACGGAATCACCATCTCGCGTTGCGCCCCTTTCGTCGAGATTGCCACACAACGCTCATAATCAGGCTCCGTTTCTCCCGTAAGGATTCCCTTGATTTCGCGGAACTGGCGGCGCACTTCGTCTACCATATGGGCCGCTGCACGCCCTACCGCATTCATCGTCAATCCACAGAAAAGAAATGCCATCATCGAGCCCAGAAACATACCGGAAAGAACTTTCGGATTCATCAGCGTCACATCGTAGTGATGCATAAAGTCGAAGAAAGTGGCATCTTGAAGAGCCACGGCATCGCCATGAGGAAGCGACAGTTCGGTAGTCCCGAGGCGGGTCAGCCCGATACGGATTTCCTCGACATAAGAGGCCAGCAAAGCCAATCCCGTCAAAGCGGCGGAACCGATGGCAAAGCCTTTGCCCGTAGCGGCTGTAGTATTGCCCAAGGAGTCAAGCGCATCGGTACGCTTACGCACCTCTTCACCCAGACCGGACATTTCCGCATTGCCACCCGCGTTGTCAGCTATCGGTCCGTAAGCATCTGTAGCAAGCGTGATGCCCAATGTAGAAAGCATACCTACTGCGGCAATGCCAATACCATAGAGCCCCAGACCCACATTAGAGAAGTCGAAGCCCGAAGCAAAGAGATAAGAAGCAATGATACCTATCACCACGGCAATCACCGGAATAGCCGTAGAAAGCATTCCCAAGCCTATACCGGAAATTATGACTGTCGCCGGACCGGTCTTTCCGCTTTCACTCAGCTTTTGGGTAGGACGGTAGGATTGGGAAGTATAGTACTCCGTAGACCGCCCGATGATGATACCTACTATCAAACCCACTATCACGGAGCAGGAAATCCACAGCCAGTTGTCCAACTTCAGCAGCCACAGGATAAAGAAAGTGGCGACAACTATCAAAATAGAGCTGAGATTAGTACCGAAAGCCAGTGAGTTCAGCAAGTCCTTCATCTTCGCATTCTCTTTGGTACGCACGGAGAAGATACCGATAATGGAAAGCAATATTCCGACGGCTGCAATCAGCATCGGGGCGATTACGGCCTTGAACTGCATCAGCGTATCACCCGAGTGGATAAAAGCCGCAGCACCGAGGGCAGCCGTAGCAAGGATAGAACCGCAATAACTTTCGTACAAATCAGCCCCCATACCTGCCACGTCGCCTACATTGTCGCCTACATTATCCGCAATCGTGGCAGGATTACGCGGGTCGTCTTCGGGAATACCGGCTTCCACCTTTCCCACAAGGTCGGCACCTACATCGGCAGCTTTTGTATAGATACCGCCACCTACGCGTGCAAACAATGCCTGCGTGGAAGCGCCCATACCGAAAGTCAGCATGGTAGTGGTAATGATGCAGAGTTTATGGGTGGGAGTCATTACATCTTCCGGAATTACAGCATTCAGCAACAGATACCAGAAAGATATATCAAGCAAGCCAAGGCCAACCACTACCAGTCCCATCACCGCACCGCTACGGAAAGCCACGCGTAGTCCGGCATTCAGCGATGTGCGTGCCGCATTGGCAGTGCGAGCCGATGCGTAGGTGGCCGTCTTCATACCCAAAAAGCCGGAAAGTCCGGAAAAGAATCCTCCGGTAAGGAAAGCAATCGGCACCCAGGAGTTCTGCACTCCGAAACCGTATGCCATAATGGAGAAAAGGATAACCAGCCCCAGAAATACCCAGCCCACAATCTTGTATTGTTGGCGAAGGTAAGACATAGCACCTTTGCGCACAGCAGCGGCAATCTTAATCATCTGAGGCGTACCCTCACTCTCTTTCATCATCTGACGATGGAAATACCAGGCAAAACAAAGTGCCATAATAGAAGCGGCTGGAACCAGCCAGAATAGGATTTGGTCCATAGCATTTATTCGTATTAAAAGGTTGAACGAAAGCCTAAAAATATTGATTTGAAACGAAATAAGCAAATGAAAAAGAAAAGAAATCCAAGCAAGCATGTATTTATACTGGCGAATAAAACAACAAGCAGTACCCTTTTTTACCTATTTTTTGTATTTAATGAGAAGAATAGAGCACATATAGATATATATTACAACTTTTATAATACCTTTGCAACAAGTAAACAAGCTAAAAACAAAGGCATTATGAAACCAATCTATTCTAACCTGACATGCAAGATGCTGGCTTGGACATTATGCAGCATTATGCTGGCATTCCTATCCATAGGATGCGAACATGACGTCTACAATCCCGATAATGGAAAAGACGATGAGAAGACTCCCAACTCTTTTGATTTTTCTACGACATCTTCCATCCAAGTAAACGTAAAGTATGATGTCCCCGAAGGCTATAAAGTACTTTTTGAAATCTATCTTGAAGACCCGTTCACGATTGACAAAGATGGCCAGATTATAAAACGCACAGACCTGGAACCGGTCATCAGACGCATGACAGACGGTAACGGTGCATATAGCGGCAAGGAAATCATCAATTCGGACCATGGGGACGAAGCATATATCTATACTTCTTATATAGGGGTCCCCACCCTCTTCAAAACAGTTATTGCAGGAGATGCCATTACTGCCGACATCAAATGGGATTCCACCGATGATAATCCGCAAACACGGGCGGAGGGATGGCAGGCACCCAAAGGATACCATGTATTAGGAACATGGAGCTCCAAAGGATATCCTCATTATTTAGACACAGACAACAAAATCACAATTCCCGGTGATGTATTGACAATCATCAATACGACCTTGAAGGAAGGAGGCACATGCCCTAAGCAATACCGACAAGCCATAGATTTTGAAATCAATGATCCGGAAGGGCGCAATGCGGAAGTATCCATCCGGATAATTGGAGGAACCAGCGGTGCAGCGAGCGCCTTTGGCTATTATTGCTATAGGGCAGACGCATCTTTAAGTGAAATTAAAAAAGCCCCCAAATGCATTGTTTTTCCAAACACTCTGATGGATAATTATTATAATAAAAAGGCTTCCGGACTACAAGGCGGTGAAAGTGTAAAGCTTCATTACATAGACCCCGACGGAGTGGACCAAGGCACCGTATTTCCCAATGGAGTAAAAATCGGATGGTTCCTATTGAATGACAGCTTCTATGGCGGAAACAATAAGCCTTTCTACTCTACTACAAAGCTGAATGGGGACGGCCGTACACATACAGCTGCATTCCGCATCGATGATTTTGTCGTATTGTCCTTTGAAGATTGGACAGACCAAGACTATAATGATATACAATTCAACGTATGGTCCAACCCCATCGAAGCCATCATCAATCCGGATATTCCTGATATCAAACCTGACGGTGGCAACGAGGATAAGAAATACAGTCTGGAATACAAAGGAATCATCGCTTTCGAAGATAATTGGCCCAGAAAGGGTGACTATGACTTGAATGATGTTATTGTAAAATACCAGTCCGTATTGAACTTCAATGATGCCAATCAGGTCCTTTCTACAGAAGACACCTATGAGTTGCTTTGGTCCGGTGCCACTTTCAAAAATGGTTTCGCTTACCAACTGAATACAGAACGCAGCAATATGTCAACTGAAATATTGGAAGCCCCCACAACTTTCAACGGACAAGGACTGGATACAGACCTTTCCAAAGCTACCGTCAATGTATTTCTAAGTGCGCTCGATGTAACAGAGAGAAATACAAAAACCGCTACATATAAGATAAAGAACACCTTCAAGACTCCACTATCACACGAAACGCTTGGAATTCCCCCTTATAATCCATTCATCATGGTACATGACGAATTGAAAGAATCACGCATCGAAGTGCATTTGGTCAACTATCCTCCTACTGAAAAGGCAGACATGGCTCTATTCCATACCGAAGAGGATTTGTCCTCTGTACCGACAAGCTATTATGTAGCCAATGGCAACTATCCTTTTGCCATTCATCTAAGTGGAGCCACAAACTTCAATACTCCTGAAACCCACCCGATAGACAAGAGCTTTGAACATTTTATGGATTGGGTCAATTCCAATGGAACAGATTATAAGGATTGGTACAAATAACCGATAAAAGATACTCCTTATAAAGAAAATGGCAACCATTCACAGGGTTGCCATTTCTTATATCTTCCTATGTTGTAATATAGTAGAGCGAACTTATTCCACCGTTACAGCCGTACCGCATGCCGTAACCATCAACATGCTGCCACTGCCTCCTACCGTTTCATAGTCCAAGTCTACACCAATCACGGCATTGGCACCCATAGCACGGGCATGTTCTTGCATCTCGCACAAGGCTATATCTTTAGCTTCGCGCAGCACTTCTTCATAAGAGCCACTTCGCCCACCCACCACGTCGCGGATGCTGGCAAAGAAATCGCGGAATACATTGGCACCGATAATCGTTTCACCGGAAACGATGCCATAATAGCGGGTGATACGTCCACCCTCAATAGTCGGGGTTGTTGTTACTAACATAATTCATTTTTTTAGTTGTTGACATATTAGACGCAAGGAATGAAAGAAAGGTTGCAAAGCTTTGCTTTGGTCAGAACATCCGGCTGACACGAACTATACCTGCCACCAGCACATCTATCTCCTCCCGGGTATTGTAAAGCCCGAAAGATGCACGCACTGTTCCTTCGATGCCAAGACGCTGCATCAATGGTTGGGCACAGTGATGTCCCGTGCGTACGGCAATGCCAAGACGGTCGAGCAATGTACCCATATCAAAATGATGGATATCACCTACCAGAAACGATATGACACTACCCTTGTCTTCTGCCTCGCCGAAGATACGCATACCGGGAATCTCTTTCAGCCGTTGCATGGCATACTGGGTCAATTCGTGTTCATAGGCGGCAATCTTGTCCATCCCAACCAGCGAAACGTAGTCCAAAGCTTTGGCAAGTCCGGTAGTACCGATATAATCCGGCGTACCGGCTTCAAACTTGAAGGGCAATTCATTGAAGGTAGTCTTTTCAAAAGATACATGCTGAATCATCTCTCCACCGCCCTGATAGGGAGGTATTCTATCCAGCCACTCCTCTTTACCATAAAGCACCCCTACCCCCGTAGGACCATACACCTTGTGCGCAGAGAAAACGAAGAAATCGGCATCCAGATCCTGCACATCTACCGGCATGTGGGGAATGGACTGGGCACCGTCCACAAGCACCGGAACACCCTGCTCATGGGCAAAAGCAATCATCTCCTTGACGGGATTGACCGTACCCAGCACATTGGAAACATGCGCCACACTGACAATCCTGGTACGTTCGGAGAACAACTGCCTATATTCGTCCAATAAGAGTTCGCCCTTGTCATTCATCGGAATCACCTTGATGGTAATTCCACGCTTGGCGGCAAGCAGCTGCCAGGGAACAATGTTGCTATGGTGTTCCATCACAGAAAGAATCACCTCATCCCCCTCCTGCATAAATTCCTCACCAAAGCTGGAGACAAGCAGGTTGATACTCTCCGTCGTACCACGGGTGAAGACAATCTCATTCGTGCTGCGAGCATTGATGAAACGTCTCACCGTCTCACGCGAGGCCTCGTGCAGCTCTGTAGCCTGCTGCGACAGGAAGTGCACTCCGCGATGCACATTGGCATTCACCGAATAATATTCGTCCGTAATGGCATTTACTACCTGGCGAGGTTTCTGCGTAGTCGCGCCGTTGTCCAGATAGACCAACGGCTTGCCATATACCTCACGGGAAAGGATAGGGAAATCAGCTCGAAGCCTCTCCCCCAGCCCCTCTCCCATAGGGAGGGGAGCCAAGATACTACTCTTATTTATATCGTTGTTCATAATGAATCGAAATTATAAGCTATCACTTGCAGATGGCGCACCCCTGGCATTTGTTCAGTTCCCCCCGGAAACGCTTCTCTACCAGCAGATGCAGACGGTCTTTCAAAGCATCCAAACGGATGGTGTCGATAACTTCGTTGACAAAAGCGAACATCAGCAACAGGCGCGCCTCGCGCACCGGGATACCACGCTGCCGCATATAGAAGAGAGCGCTTTCATCGAGCTGCCCCACCGTAGCGCCGTGACTGCACTTCACGTCATCTGCATAAATCTCCAGCTGAGGCTGGGTGTACATATGTGCATCTCGGGTGGCACAAAGATTGCGGTTGGTCTGTTGCGAACTGGTGTGCTGTGCGTCAGGGCGCACTAAAACCAGACCGGCAAAGGCACCTACAGCCTGCTCGTCAAGGACATACTTATAAAGCTCATTGCTGGTACAGTTGGGCACGGCATGGTCGATTGTCGTATGATTGTCCACATGCTGATTCTTGTCTGCAATGGCCATACCGCACAGATTCAGCTCCGCATGTTCACCGACAAGCGTCACACGGGTTGTATTCCGTGTAGTTCCGTTGTGCAAGGTCATACCATTCAGCAATACATTACTATTGGCTTCCTGCTTTACATACATATTGCTGATACGTACCGTACTGGTGTGTGTCTCTTCGAGTTCATAAAAATCGAAAATGGCATTCTCACCGGCAAAGATTTCTATCACCTGCGTTGCCAGGAAGTTCACGCCGTCCATCGCATGATCACACACCAACAAGCGGGCTTGTGCACCCTCCTCCAGAATAATCAGCACACGGCGGTTCACCATAAAATTGACGTCACCACGCAGGATATTCACCAGCTGAATAGGTTTCTCTACCACCACGTTCTTAGGAACATAAAACAGAACGCCGTCTTGTGCAAAAGCGGTGTTGAACGCCGTCACCCCATCCTCTGCCGTATCAGCCAACTTGCCATAATATTTCTTCACCAAATCGGGATGTTTCCCGGCCACCTCCTTCAGGCTGCCGAAGATAACCCCTTCAGGCAGATGGGACTTGGGCAAAGCCCTGCCATAAAAAGCATCGTTCACCACAAAATAAAGAGCAGTGCTCATATTGGGAACATCGCACTTGAACACTTCATAAGGGTTCACCGGAATTTCCAACCGGTTCAAGTTCAAGCCATAATCCGGCTCAAAGAACTTGCTGATATCCGTATATTTGTATTTCTCCTCCTTACGGGTGGGAAAGCCCAAGCGCTCAAAGTCAGCAAAAGCAACGGCACGCGGCGCATTCAGCACCTCGGCACTATGCCGGCATATCATCGCCTCCGTTTGGGAGAAAAGGTCTATGTATTGTTGCTCTACACTCATGTTTTCAGATTATGAGTTTATAATTCACCTGCTTCTTTCCTTATCCAATCGAAGCCACGTGTTTCAATCTCCTTCGCCAATTCCGGTCCACCGGTCTTTACGATACGTCCACCCAGCAGTACATGTACCGTATCGGGTTTGATATAGTCCAACAACCGCTGGTAGTGGGTAATGACCATAGCACTGGTTTCCGCAGTCTTGAGTTTGTTGAAACCGTCGGCCACAATACGCAAAGCATCCACATCCAATCCGGAATCCGTCTCGTCCAAAATAGCAAAAGTCGGTTCCAACATCGCCATCTGGAATATCTCGTTACGCTTCTTTTCACCGCCGCTGAAACCTTCGTTCACGCTACGGTTGGCCAGCTTGTTGTCCAACTCCACAATGGCACGCTTCTCGCGCATCAGCTTCAGGAACTCACTGGCCGACAAAGCAGGCAGATGGCGGTACTTGCGTTGCTCATTCACAGCCGCACGCATGAAGTTCACCATCGACACGCCCGGAATCTCTACCGGAGCCTGGAAAGAAAGAAAGATTCCTTCATGTGCACGGTCCTCAGGACTCATGGCAAGCAAGTCCTTGCCATTAAAGGTAATTGAGCCGCGCGTCACTTCGTAAGCAGGATGGCCAACCAACACATTACTCAACGTACTTTTACCAGCACCGTTCTGTCCCATCAGTGCATGTACTTCTCCATCACGTATGGTCAAGTTGATGCCTTTCAATATTTCTTTGCCATTGATGCTGGCATGCAGGTCTTTTATCTCTAACATCTTTATATTTACTATTTGACTATTTACAATTTACTATTTATAAATCACCCCACGCTTCCTTCCAGCGAAATGGCAAGCAATTTCTGCGCTTCTACGGCAAACTCCATCGGAAGTTTATTCAAAACTTCTTTGGCATAACCGTTCACAATCAGCCCCACGGCATCTTCCGTAGAAATACCGCGCTGATTGCAGTAGAATATCTGGTCCTCACTGATTTTGCTGGTAGTGGCCTCATGCTCCACGATGGCCGTTTCATTGTGAATATCCATGTAGGGGAAAGTATGCGCGCCGCATTTGTCACCAAGTAGCAAGGAGTCGCACTGGCTGTAATTACGAGCATTGTCCGCTTTCTGTGCCACGCGCACCAAGCCGCGGTAAGAGTTTTCGCTCTTTCCGGCAGAAATGCCTTTGCTCACAATGGTGCTCCGGGTATTCTTGCCCAGATGAATCATCTTTGTTCCCGTGTCTGCCTGCTGATGGTTATTGGTTACTGCCACACTATAGAACTCCGCTGTCGAATTGTCGCCGGAAAGGATGCAAGACGGATACTTCCAGGTAATGGCCGAACCTGTTTCCACTTGTGTCCAAGACAGTTTACTGTCCACCCCTTTACAATGGCCACGCTTCGTCACAAAGTTATAGACACCACCCCGGCCCTCGGCATCACCGGGATACCAGTTCTGCACGGTGCTGTATTTCACTTCTGCACGGTCGTGCACCACAATTTCCACAATGGCCGCGTGCAACTGGTTCTCGTCACGCATCGGAGCCGTACACCCTTCCAGATAAGAAACGTACGAATCATCATCCGCCACAATCAAGGTTCTTTCGAACTGCCCCGTATTGCGGGCATTGATGCGGAAATAGGTGGACAACTCCATCGGACAGCGTACCCCCTTCGGGATATAGACAAAAGAACCGTCGGAGAACACCGCCGAGTTCAGTGCCGCAAAGAAGTTGTCACGATAAGGCACCACCGAACCGAGATATTTCTGTACCAAGTCGGGATGCTCGCGTACAGCCTCGCTGAATGAGCAGAAGATGATTCCTTTCTCCATCAGCGTCTCCTTGAAGGTAGTCTTTACAGACACCGAGTCCATAACGGCATCCACAGCCATACCGCTTAACGCCATCTGCTCTTCCAGCGGAATGCCCAGCTTATTGAAAGTCTTTATCAACTCAGGGTCCACCTCATCCATACTTTTCGGTCCTTCCTTCTTCTTCGTAGGGTCGGCATAGTAGGATATGGCCTGATAATCTATTTCGGGAATGCGGAGATGTGCCCATGTAGGCATCTCCAATGTCAGCCAGTGGCGATATGCCTTCAGGCGGAACTCCAGCAACCATTCCGGTTCTCCCTTCTTCTCAGAGATAAGCCGCACTACATCTTCATTCAGCCCGCGCTCAATGATGTCTGTATGCACGTCGGTCGTGAAACCGTACTTATACTTCTCCTGAGTGAGTTCCTTTACATATTTATTGGGTTCTTCTTGTTGCATCACTTCTATAATTACAAATTATGAATTACAAAATCACGGTTCACGGTATCAGTCAAAGTCTCCGTTTACAATCTGCTCCGTAACCGCCTTTGCCGCGGGAAAGAATATCCCGGCAAACTCTTCCATAGGATAATATAACACTGATTCTTTCTTTTTTGTTTTGCTAATCAGCGTATTGTCTCCGTCTATAAATTCGATGACACCAATCAGCAGGCTCGTCAGCAGGAGGTACTTCAAAGCCCCTAGACCAGCCCCCAACCAATGATTGAGCCAGCCCAGCGAGACGGCCTCCATTGCCCGGGTCAGCAGAGAAGCCACCAGGGAGAAGAGCAAAGGAACAGCCAGCCAGATGAGGACAAATGCCAGTACTTGCGCCACTGTCATAGAGTCTGTCAACGTGGGGCACAGCTTCACTGCCAACGAGGCATACAAAGCCCTTGCCGCCAGCAGACCGACAATCAGCCCCAGCAGAGAGGCCAATTGCTTCACGAAACCTTTCATGAAGCCGATGATTGCGCCCAAGCCGAAAGCAGCCAATATGATGATATCTATAATTGCCATAAAATTAATGTACCAATGTGACAATATGCTAATGTGCCAATATGCTAATGGGTCAATGAGCAAATAACTAATATGCAAAATGTGCCAATTGCCCTGCGGCATTTTCTGTACGCGCAGCCAATTGGCACATTAGCATATTTGCACATTATTCAATTATAATGTTTGCTTCACTTCTATTTCTTCGTAAGATTCGATAATATCGCCCACCTTGATGTCGTTGCAGTTTGTCAGGCTGATACCGCACTCGAAATTGGTACCTACCTCCTTCACGTCGTCCTTGAAGCGCTTCAGGGCATTGATGGCACCCGTAAAGATTACGATACCGTCGCGTATCAAACGGGCCTTGTCGCTGCGTTTCACCTTTCCGGTCTTGACCATGGCACCTGCCACCAGTCCCACCTTCGTGATGTTGAACACTTCGCGCACCTCGATGGTTGCCGTTATCTGCTCCTTCAATGTCGGTGCCAGCATACCTTCCATGGCAGCCTTCACCTCTTCGATGGCATCGTAGATGACGGAGTACTTGCGGATATCCACACCCTCCTGCTCTGCCATCTTGGCGGCAGCACCCGAAGGACGTACCTGGAAACCGACGATAATCGCATCCGAAGCGGCAGCCAGCGAGACATCCGATTCGGAAATCTGACCGACACCCTTGTGGATTACGTTTACCTGCACCTGCTCCGTAGACAGCTTGATTAAAGAGTCGCTCAACGCTTCCACAGAACCGTCCACGTCACCCTTCACAATCACGTTCAGCTCATGGAAGTCACCCAGCGCCAGACGGCGGCCCACTTCGTCGAGCGTCAGCATCTTCTGCGTACGCAAACCTTGTTCACGCTGCAACTGTTCGCGTTTGTTGGCAATCTCGCGTGCTTCCTGCTCCGTTTCGATTACGTGGAACGTGTCGCCAGCAGCAGGTGCACCGTTCAAGCCCAATATCAGGGCAGGTGTAGAAGGACCAGCCTCCTGCATGCGTTGGTTACGCTCATTGAACATAGCCTTCACCTTACCGTAGCTGGTACCCGCCAGCACGATGTCGCCCATTTTCAAGGTACCGTTGGAAACGAGTACCGTAGCCACATAGCCACGACCCTTATCCAATGAGGACTCGATAATGGAACCGGTAGCACGGCGGTTCGGGTTTGCTTTCAGCTCCAGCATTTCTGCTTCGAGCAGCACTTTCTCCATCAACTCGGGTACACCGATACCCTTTTTGGCAGAGATATCTTGCGACTGATACTTACCGCCCCACTCTTCCACCAAGAAGTTCATGGCAGCCAGCTCTTCCTTAATCTTGTCGGGGTTGGCAGTCGGTTTATCAATCTTATTGATTGCAAATACAATAGGAACACCCGCAGCCATGGCATGGTTGATGGCTTCCTTTGTCTGCGGCATCACGTTGTCGTCAGCAGCCACAATGATGATGGCAATATCCGTAGCTTTGGCACCACGGGCACGCATGGCGGTAAACGCCTCGTGGCCCGGAGTATCGAGGAATGTAATCTTACGTCCGTCGTCCAGCGACACGTGGTAGGCACCGATGTGCTGTGTGATACCACCCGCTTCACCGGCAATCACATTCGCCTTACGGATATAGTCGAGCAATGAAGTCTTACCGTGGTCTACGTGACCCATCACCGTTACAATCGGAGCGCGAGGTTCCAAATCTTCCTCATCATCCTCTTCCTCTACGATGGCCTGCGCCACTTCTGCGCTTACATATTCTGTCTTGAAGCCGAATTCCTCAGCCACCAAGTTGATGGTCTCGGCATCCAGACGCTGGTTGATGGATACCATCATACCAATGCTCATACAAGTGGCGATGACCTGAGTAACAGAAACATCCATCATGCTTGCCAACTCGTTGGCCGTCACGAATTCCGTAATCTTCAGTACCTTGCTTTCTGCCATTTCCATGTCTTCCAATTCCTGCATACGGCTGGAAGCCATGTCACGTTTTTCCTTACGATACTTGGCACCTTTGTTCTTTCCTTTGGAAGTGAGGCGTGCCAAAGTTTCCTTTACCTGCTTTGCTACATCTTCCTCGCTAACCTCCTGCTTGATGACCGGCTTCTTGAAGCGGTCCTTATTGCGGTTGCGGTTATTATTGGCATTGTTTCCACCAGGCTGGTTTCCACCTTGCGGGCGGGCACCCTGACCTTGCTGGGCACCTGCGTGTCCACGGTCGTTGCCACCACGCTGGAAGTTGGAAGCATTGTTGATGTCCACTTTCTCCTTATTGATACGGACACGTTTCTTCTTGCCGTTGGCATCGCCGGCAGCGGTATCCTTCAACTTGCTGTCATCACGGCGGATTTCCTTGATGATAGCTTCCTTCATCTGCTTCTTCTGATCCTGACGAATCTTTTCCTTCTCTTCACGCTCCTTGCGTTTCTCCTCTTTCGATTTCTTCTTTGGGCGTGTGGATTGGTTCAGGGCCGCCAAGTCTATCTGTCCGATAACATTAATCTTCGAAACAAACTCAGGCTGATGTATCTTGAAGATTTCTTCTCCTTCTTCTTTCCCCTCTTTTTCAACCGGTGCTTCTTCAGCTGCCGGTGCGGGAGCAGGCGCTTCTATCATTTCTTCCTTTTTAGATTCTTGTTGAGCCTCTACAACCGGAGCAGGCTCTTCCTTGACAACGGGTTGTGGCTGCGGTTCCGAAACGGGCTGCGGCTCGGGCTCAGATGCCGGCTGTACCTCCGGTTGCGACTGTGGTTCCGGTTGGGGAGCAGGAGCAGGTTCCGGTTTCGGCGTTTCTACAACTGCCGGTTCCTCCACCTTCTTCTCCTCTACCGCTTTTTCCGCTTCTTTCTCTTTTTCCTGAGCAGGAGCAGGTCTACGGTTCAGTTTGTCCAAATCAATCTTGCCTACCGGCTTGAACTTCGGACGTGCGTCTTCCGGAACAACCGTCTTAATCTCCTCGGGCTTCGCTTTCTCCTGCGTTTCCCTATAGCCGTCAATAGACACGGACACCTTGTTGCGGTCCTTGCTCTGACGTTCCTGGCTGAAACGCTCCGACTTTATCTTAAGGTCCTTATCTGTACTAAACTCCTTTTTGAGCAGTTCGAACTGTTCATCCGTAATTTTTGTGTTCGGATTTGCCTCAACGGTAAATCCCTTCTTTTGCAGGAACTCGACAGCCGTCGTAATCCCTACATTTAAATCTCTTGTTACTTTGTTTAACCTTATCGTCATACTAATTTAATGAATTAATGTGCCAATATGCTAATGTGCTAATTGGCTGAGAAAAAAGGAGTGTGCACTTCATCCGATATGCTATCTGCATTGGCACATTAGCATATTACCCACATTACCACATTACTGCTCCTCCTCTTCAAACTCCTGTTTCAAAATGCGCAATACCTCGTCCACCGTCTCTTCTTCGAGGTCCGTCTTCTCAATCAACATCTCACGGGGAGCGTTCAACACAGCCTTAGCCGTATCGATACCGATAGCCTTGATGGCATCGATAACCCAACCGTCTATTTCATCACGGAATTCGTCCAAGTAGATGTCTTCATCCTCTATGGCCTCATCCAACTCACGGAACACGTCGATGGTGTACTCAGTCAACATACTGGCAAGCTTGATATTCAAACCGCCTTTACCGATAGCCAGCGACACCTCTTCGGGTTTCAAGAACACTTCAGCCTTGCGTTCTTCCTCGTTCAAGCGGATGGAAGAAATTTTGGCAGGGCTCAAGGCACGCTGTATAAACAACTGGATATTGGACGTATAGTTGATAACGTCGATATTCTCGTTGCGAAGCTCGCGGACAATACCATGAATACGGCTACCCTTCACACCCACGCAGGCACCTACCGGGTCGATACGGTCATCGTAGCTCTCAACGGCAATCTTGGCACGCTCGCCGGGGATGCGGGCAATCTTCTTGATGGTAATCAGTCCGTCATTGATTTCGGGTACTTCCATTTCGAACAGACGTTGCAGGAAGACGGGCGACGTACGGCTCAGGATAATCTTCGGATTATTATTCTTGTTGTCCACACGTGCAACTACGGCGCGGGCGGTCTCGCCCTTGCGGTAGAAGTCACTCGGTATCTGTTCGGTCTTGGGCAGCAACAATTCGTTGCCTTCATCATCGAGCAGCAGCATCTCTTTCTTCCAAATCTGGTAGACTTCCGCATTGATGATGGTACCCACTTTATCAATGTATTTGTTGTAAATACTATCTTTCTCCAGTTCCAATATCTTGGAGGCCAGCGTCTGGCGCAAGTTCAAGATGGCACGGCGACCGAAGTTCGCGAAGATAACTTCATCCGTCACTTCCTCGCCCACTTCATAAGAAGCATCAATCTTTTGTGCTTCGGACAATGCGATCTGCAGGTTCGGGTTTTCCAAATCCTCGTCTGCCACTACCTCACGGTTACGCCATATTTCGAAGTCACCCTTGTCCGGGTTTACAATTACGTCGTAATTCTCATCGGTACCGAACATTTTCGCAATCACACTACGGAACGACTCCTCGAGTACGCTTACCATCGTGGTTCTGTCGATATTCTTCAGTTCCTTAAATTCCGAAAATGTATCTATCAAGCTGACAGTTTCTACTTTTTTGGCCATAGTCTTATTTAAAACTGATTAAGTATTTAGTGTATTTTATCTCTTCATACGTAAAGGTCAAGTCCTCGTCCACCAGCTTGGGACGCTTGGCACCTTCCTCTTTCACTTTCTTCTGAATGGTCACGACGAAATGCTGTTCGTCGGCTTCCTTCAACACGCCGCTGAGCTTGCGGCCGTCCTTTGCCAGCACTTCCACTTCCTTGCCGATGTGGTTAATGTACTGCTGCAGTACCTTGAAGGGCTGTCCGATGCCGGCCGAACCGACTTCCAACTCATAATCCTCATCCTCACGGTTCAACTTGGACTCGATGTAGCGGCTCAGCTCTACACAGTCCTCAATCCAAACACCTTCTTTGTGGTCTATTTCCACCAAAATCTTGTCATCCGGGCTGATTGTCACCTCCACAAGGAAGTAGTCCTTTCCTGCCAGCCACTCGTCAACAATCTGACAAACAGTTTTCTTTTCTATCATAGATTAACCATTAGGAACAAAAAAGAGGAGCTTAATCGCCCCTCCACCTTTCATCCGTTTTCGCTTGCAAAGATATAAATAATCTGTTCGACTACAAAATATTAGAGAAAAAAAGATTGATTTAACGGTTCAAACGAGAATTATATTACAGACACGCCCTTTCAACACTTCAAGAAAAAGTGTAAAACATATAATCTTATGAGACAGAAGCTTATACTTTATGAAATGAATTATCACGTTCCATACTGCATGAGATGCACATGTCAAGCACAACGAGATGCACATCTCGAACAACATGAGATATACATCTCATGCGTACAATCTCTATTGTTTCAGGAAAAGAAGTAAGGAGGTACAAGCGGAAAAAAGATACTGTTGAAAGACAACGCGGAAAAATAAAAGGCCGATAGCTTGTTTCATGCTATCGGCCCTTTTACTATGGTTCTAAAGGTCTAAAAGACCTTGTCGTATCACTTATTCGGAGTCTCCCACTTCTTGGTATCCGTACAAACCACGTTCACAGTCTGGTCACCCGTCTGGATGCGGAAGTCACCTTTCTCCAGAATCCACTTGCCATCATAGCCTACGAAAGCAAGGTCGGAGCCTTTCAGTTTCAGAGTCACGGTCTTTGTCTCGCCCGGTTTCAGTTCCACTTTCTCGAAAGCGCGAAGACGGCGGGTATCGGGAGTAAGGGAGGCAACGAGGTCACTGCTGAAGAGCAACACGCTCTCCTTGCCGACACGGTCACCGGTATTCTTCACATCAACGGTGAAAGTAAGCACATCATCAGCGGTAAAGTCCGACTTATCCACCTTGAGGTTGCTGTACGCAAAGGTGGTATAGCTCAAACCGTAGCCGAACGCCCACTGTACGGACACCTGCGCGTCGTAGTTATAAGCGCCTTCCATCTGCTTGCCGATGTGTTCGCACGGTTTGTAGTCGTACGTAATCAGCGAGTTGATTTCCTTCGGATAAGTGAAAGGCATCTTTCCGCTGAAGTTGGCGTCGCCGGCAATGAGGTTTGCCAACGCATCGCCGCCGTAGTTGCCCGGAAGCATGGTGTTGACCACAGCCTTTGCCAAAGGCTCGATGTCGGCTATCAGGCGTGGACGGCCCTCGTTCAGCACCAGAATGACGGGCTTGCCGGTCTTGGCAAGAGCCTTCACCAGGTCGAGCTGGTTCTGTGAGAGGAAGAGGTTCGTCAGGTTACCCGGAGTCTCGCAGTAAGAGTTCTCACCGATGCAGGCAACGATGTAGTCGGCACCGGCAGCGGCAGCTACGGCTTTCTCTATCTCAGGAGCATTCTCTTCCCACCAGTTGCCACCTTGCTTATAAGTGACACCGGCTTCGTAGATGATGTTGTCCGCACCGAATTTATTGGTGAAAGCCTCGAGGATGGTATTATATTGGCCTGCATGCTCGTCTGCCTTGTCACCCTGCCAAGAGTAGGACCAGCCGCCGTTGAGGCAACGCATGGAGTTGGCATTCGGACCGGTAACCAGCAGTTTCTTGCCTTTTGCCAGCGGCAGTATGCCGTCTGTGTTCTTCAGGAGTACCAAAGACTCTTCGGCAGCCTGGAGTGCGGCGGCGGCATGTTCCGCACTGCCGAACAGCGGGAAGTCTTTCAAATCATAATAGGGTTTCTCAAACAGATTGAGGCGGTACTTCAGGCGCAATACGCGGCGCACCGCATCGTCAATGCGGCTCATGGGGACTTCGCCTTCTTCCACCAGCTCCTTCAGGAGTGTGCAGAACTTCCAGTCGTACGGGTCCATCGACATGTCGATGCCGGCATTGATGGCGAGCTTGATGGCTTCCTTCTTATCCTTGGCTATGTGGTCGCGGCTATAAAGGTTGTTGATGTCCGCCCAGTCAGTCACAATCATACCGTCCCAGTTGAGGTCTTCTTTCAGCCACTTGGTCAGCAGCTCATAGTTGGCATGGAAAGGCAGACCGTTGTTCATGGCGGAGTTCACCATCACGGAGAGGGCACCTGCTTTCACCATTTCCAGATAAGGAGCGAAATGCTTCTCACGCATATCCTGCTCGGTGATGGAAGACGGCGTACGGTCCTTACCGGAAACGGGAACACCATAACCCATATAGTGCTTCATACAAGCGGCAACGTTGTTCTCGCCAATCAGGTTGGGGTTCTCGCCCTGGAAACCGATAACTGCTTCACGTCCCATTTCGGCATTGACGTAGGCGTCTTCACCATAATTTTCCCACATACGAGGCCAGCGCGGGTCACGTCCGAGGTCGGTCACCGGGGCATACGTCCAGGGAATGCTTCCCGCCTTTGTTTCATAAGCGGAGATGCGTGCACCTTCACGTGTCAGTTCACGGTTGAAGGTAGCTCCCATATTGACGCCTTGCGGGAAGAAAGTACCACCCAGCGTATAGGTAGTTCCGTGTATCTGGTCTACACCGTACACACAAGGAATACCCATCACCTCCATGGATTTCTCCTGAATGCGTTTGATGATTTCCTGCCACTTCTCCACGCTTTGTGCCACACCGTTAGGCACGTTCAAGATGGAGCCTACTTTGTATTTTCCGATGACAGAGTCGAGCATCGCCTCGTCCAACTGGAAGCCCTTGGCATTCTCAATACCCTGGATACGCATATAGAGCTGCATCATCACTTCTTGCGAAGGCATCTCCTTACCCAGCTTGAACTCTTTCTCTAACTTATACCTCTTGACGATTTTCTTCAAATCATCTACAGTTATATCTTTCGGATTGAGACCGGCAAAAGGATTGGCGCGTTTCTGCAGGAGGTCTATGGTGAGTTCGCACATCTGACCGACTTTCTCGTCAAGCGTCATCTTCTTCAGCAAAGTCTCAATCTGCTGTTCTATTTTCTCGTCTCTTGGAATGGCAGGCGCAACAGTGGTCTGCGCCGTAGAAGTAAGTACTAACCCTGATAGGGCTAAAGATAAGATTAACTTTTTACTCATGGTTGTGATATTGGTTTATAATAGTTGCACTATCTGTTTATACGAGGCACAAAGATAAGAACATCCTGCCATACCAAAGGGTACAACAGGATGTTTTTTAGGGTATGATTTGTTATTTTTTCAGACAATCCTACTCTCATCTCTTCAAGAGGCTCATCGGTTCCTGAAGTTTCAGGATGTTGTTCGTCTTCTGCGTTGCGGCAGCTACTTCAGCCTCCAGCGTAGCCTTGATGTCGCGTGAGGAAGCCCCGACGAGGAACTTGTAGTTTCCGGGAGTTACCACCCATGCCGATGCAGCCTCATCGTAGGAAGCCAGGTCATCAGCATTCACTTTCAGCGTCACCACAACCGCTTCGCCCGGTTTCAGCTCCTTGGTCTTGGCAAAAGCCTTCAGTTCCTTTTCGGGCTTGTTGGCAGCAACATCGGGAGCGGATACATAAAGCTGAACCACTTCCTTGCCTGCTACCTTACCGGTGTTCTTCACTTCTACAGACACGGTATAGACACCGTTGTCTGCCTTGACAGCAGCCTTGTCGTAAGCAAAAGTGGTATAGGAAAGACCGTAACCGAAAGGATAGGAAACCTGCTTGCCAAAGGTGTCGAAGTAACGGTAACCCACGTAAATGTCCTCTTCGTAATTGGTATAGTCCACGTTCTTCACGTCGTTCTTCTTCCCGCCTTTGTTCATGAGGTCGGTGCTCACACGCATGTCTATCGGGAAGTTGTCGGAAGAAGCGGCATCTTCAAACTTCACCGGGAAAGTCATTGTCAGCTTGCCCGAAGGAGAAGCCTTGCCACTCAGCACGTCAGCCACACTGTTTCCTCCCTCCTGGCCTGCCTGCCATGCACAAAGAATGGCATCGGGAGCAGATTTCCAAGAAGCAGTTTCAATCACACCACCGATATTGAGCACTACCACTACCTTCTTTCCGGCAGCGTGGAAAGCATCGGACACAGCTTTCAACATGTTCTGTTCCTCTTTGGTGAGGTTGAAGTCGGCTACCATACGGTCAAGGAACTCACCGGAGGTACGTCCCAGCGTCACCAGTGCCACATCGGCCTTGGCAGCCTGCTCGCGGATGACTTGTGCGGAAACAGCCATCTCAGCCGGACGGGTATCGGGCATGAACCACTCTTTCTTATCTTTGGACAGACGTTCTTTCTCGGTTTTCAGGTAAGCTTCATAGCTATTCTTCAGCGCTTCATCCACCACATAGCCGGCATTCTTCAAGCCGTCCAATAGCGAAACGGTATAAGCGCGGTTCACGTTGCCCGAACCTGTACCGCCTGCAATGAAATCGTAGGAAGTGCAACCGAAGAGTGCCACGTTCTTCACGTCGGCAGCCAGCGGCAGAGCACCGTTATCGTTCTTCAGCAATACCATACCTTCCGTTGCCGACTGGCGAGTAACGGCAGCATGCGCCTTCAAATCAGGCTTGTTGGAGTATTTATATCCCTTGAAGTGGGGAGTCTGGAGAATCATCTCCAGAATACGCTTCACATTCTGATTGAGGATGGCTTCATCTAACGCTCCGTCCTGCACACCCTTCACGATGGCTTCGTACTGCTTGGGCAGACCGGGCTGCAACATGTCGTTGCCTGCCACCATCTGTGCCACGGCATCCTTGCCGCCAAACCAGTCGGTCATCACCATGCCTTTGAAGCCCCATTCGTCGCGCAACATGGTTGTCTGCAACTCCTTGTTTTCCGAAGTGTAGACACCGTTCAGGTAGTTGTATGAGGACATCACAGTCCAAGGAGCGGATTCCTTCACGGCAATCTCGAACCCTTTCAAGTAGATTTCGCGCAAGGCGCGTGGAGATACATGCGCATCCGTAGCCATACGGTTGGTTTCCTGGTTGTTCACAGCAAAGTGCTTGATACTGGTACCCACACCGTTGCTCTGCACACCACGTACGTAGGCGGCGGCAATCTTACCCGACACCAACGGGTCTTCAGAATAATACTCGAAGTTACGTCCGCAAAGCGGGTTACGGTGAATGTTCAGCGCCGGAGCCAACAGCACGTCCGCACCGTATTCCAGCACTTCGTTACCGATGGACTGACCTACACTTTCCACCAGTTCCTGGTCCCAGGTAGAGGCGAGCAAAGTTCCGATAGGGAAATGAGTACAATAGTACGTAGCCGAATCCCCCTCACGCTTGGGGTCGATACGCAGTCCGGCGGGACCATCAGCCAGCACCACAGCGGGAATGCCGAGGCGTTCAATCGGGTATGTGGTTCCTGCCGCACCCGGCACTAGCTTTCTCGTTGCACCGATTACGGCACTGTCACCCGAGAAACCTGCCATACCGGTACCCACTACCAGATGCGCCTTTTCTTCCAAGGTCATGGCGCCAATCACCTCATCCAGAGAGGACTTTCCAAGCTGCGGCACACCCGGTCCGCAAGCTGACAAAACAGCCATTGCTGCTGCCATGGATATGATATTCTTCTTCATAATCTTATTTAAATATCTTCGGTGCGAATTCTGTCAGGTAAATACGCCAGTTCTTCCAGATATGACCTTCTCCGGTTTCATAATATTCATATTTGTAACCCTTCTCGTCCAACATCTTGCGGTAGTCGCTGTTGGCTTGGAACAAGAAGTCTTTATTACCGATAGCAATGTAATAGAGTGCCGGTTTCTTGGCAAACTGGGTTTTCAGTTTGGCTTCAAGGTTGTCATAAATCGGAGACTTCACATCTTTGTTGGGCATGATGGCTGCCGAGAACAGACCTACATAGTCGAACATATCCGGATATTGCTTGGAGATGTGCATGGAGTGGTAACCGCCCATAGACAATCCGGCAATGGCACGACCCTGCTTGTTGGCCTGCGTACGGTAAGTCTTATCAATGAACTTCACCACGTCGGGGAAAGCAGTCTCGAAAGAGCCTTCCATCGTCTTGGGCAGATTCATGCTGGGAGCGGCAAAACCCAGTGACGATTCACCCGGAGCAGCCTCCAACGCAGCGTTACCGTTGGTCATTACTACAATCATCGGCTTGGCCTTGCCTTGGGCGATGAGGTTATCCAGAATCTGTGCCGTACGTCCCAGTTCGCTCCATGCGTTCTCGTCGCCACCCATGCCGTGTAGCAGGTAGAAGACGGGGTAGCGCTTGCCGCTTGTCTCATATCCGGCAGGCGTATAGACAGTCAGGCGGCGGTCCATACCCAGCGTAGGGCTGTTGTACCATACCTTAGATACCGTTCCATGAGGAACCTTATTCACTTTGTAGAGATCGATGCGCTCGTCACCACCGATGATGAATACATTCGTCACGCTTGCCACGTCTCGAATCATATAGACGTTGGCAGGGTCGTTAATCTTCAGTCCGTCTACCAGGAAAGTGTAGCTGTAGAGTTCTGGTTTCAGCGGTTCGGGAGTAGTGAATTCCCACACACCGTCCTTGTTCTCTTTCAAATCTGCCACACCCGGACCATCAAACTCACCAAAAGGAGTCTTGATTTTCTGCGTAGGCAGGAAGTCGCCAGTTACTTGCACCTTTACGGCTTTCGGCGCCTTCAAGCGGAAAGTTACTGTATTGTTGTCGTGTATCTCAGGTGAGACCACGGGAGCGCCTCCCCAGAGAGCTTGTTGCGCGAAAGTCATCGCACACATCAGCAACAGAGCTGACAAAATAGAAATTCTTTTCATGATACGTATGTTATTTTGTTATTAAATTAGTTATACCAAATCCTCTTATTTGAACAACTTCGGCGCGAACTCCGTCAGATAGATTCGCCAGTTCCTCCAGATATGTCCCTCGCCCGTTTCAAGATACTCGTACTTATAACCATTGTCGTCAAGCAACTTGCGAAAATCGGCCACACCTTTATAAACAAAGTCCGTCTTGCCGCATGCGATGAAGTAAAGAGCCGGTTTCTTGGCAAACTGAGTCTTCAGCTTACCTTCGAAGTCGGTATAGACCGGACAAGTCGATTTATCGTTTCCGGTACTTGCACCGGAGAAAAGACCTACATAGTCGAACATGTCCGGGTAATACTTGGAAATATTGCAAGAGTGGAAACTACCCATAGAAAGCCCGGCAATGGCACGGTTCTTCTTATTGGCAAGAGTGCGGAAATTCTTCTCCACGAACTTCACGATTTCGGGGAACGAGAGTTCAAAAGCACCTTCCGCCACCTTCGCTCTTTCGTCGGGACGCATGGAGGGGGCAACAAAACCCTTGGGAGATTCACCTGCAGCAGCATCTTGCCAAGCATTGCCGTTAGTCATCACCACAATCATAGGTTTAGCCTTGCCTTGTGCAATGAGATTATCCAATATCTGCGAAGTACGGCCAAGAGCAATCCAAGCTTCCTCATCACCACCTGCACCATGAAGCAGATAAAATACCGGATAACGCTTGCCGCTGGTTTCATAACCAGCCGGAGTGTAAATCGTCAGACGGCGGTCCATTCCCAGCGAAGGACTATTGTACCACATGCGACTTACCGTTCCATGGGGTACCTTATTCACTTTATACAAATCGGCACGGTCACCACCGATGATAAATACATTGGTCACGGTAGCCACATCCCGAATCATGTAAACATTGCTCGGGTCCATCATTCTCAATCCGTCCACAATAAAGGAGTATCCATAAAGTTCCGGCTTCAATGGTTCGGGAGTAGTAAATTCCCAAACGCCATCCTTCCCCTCTGTCAAATCGGCAATGCCCGGTGCATCATAATCGCCACGAGGAGTCTTAATAGTTTGTGGAGGCAGAAAATCACCGGTAATCTGCACCCTTACAGCCTTAGGAGCTTTCAAGCGAAAAATAACCGTGTTGTCGTCATGAATATCAGGAGAGACAACTGCCGCACCTCCCCAAAGAGCTTGCTGTGCAAAAAGGGTGACACAGCAGACCAGCAGCATCGCTGCCAAACTTAATAATCTTTTCATAATTTCTTATATTAAATGAATTAGCTTCTTGTTATTTAGCAAAGCAGCGACTTACAAAAGGCAGGCACATATAAAGTGCCGAATGCCAATATTCGCTGGTATGTCCGCCATCCCGCACACGGAACTGGCAAGGGATACCGGCATTACGCATCGCCTGGAAAAACTCTATATTACGGTCCAGCAGAAAGTCATCGTCTCCGCAATCCACAAACCACTGTACAGTACGAAGCTGTGCCTTACGCGCAACATCTGCCTCAGCCACATACCTGATGCAACTATGCTCCTGCACAGAACGCGTCAGTACAGCCATCTTGTTTGTGGGGTCGGGGTCTCTTCCCACCTCCTCACCACTAACGGGGATGTTCATCAAAGCACTCATAGCATAAGCAGCACAATACATATCCGGATAGCGCTGTGCATAGCTTGCCGTTCCACCTCCGCCCATAGAAAGTCCGGCAATGGCACGATGCCGCTTATCACCTTTCACCCGGTAAGTCTTCTCTATATAAGGAAGGAACTCCTTATAGAAGAAATCTTCGTAAGCCCAGCCCGGCATGTTGAAGTAGCCGTTCCAGCAAGTAGCCGGATTGCCTCCGGCATTAGGGCTGACGATAATCATCTCGCAAGCCTCGCCCGATGCCACCAACTGGTCCATCACGTCCTTCACACGTTGGTCTGTAAACCAACTGGTATTCACCCCCGACATGCCGTGCAGCAAATAGAGGATAGGATATTTCCTATCCGTTTCATTGCTATAGCTTTGCGGCAGATAGATGGTGTAGGCACGGTGTGCTTTCAATACCTGGCTGTAGATGCTGTCGGTCACTACCTTGCTTTGCGGTCCCCATGCAGGATTTTGTGCATTTGCCATCCACAGCAAGCAGACGGCTAAAAGAGAGAGTATCAATCTTTTCATGGTATCGATTTAAAAATGTACTACAAAATAAGCGTTTTCCACTCTAAAACTAATTGATATATATCAGTTTTTTCACGCATATCCCCCTCATCTCTTCACCATCGGATACACAGCCACAGGCACTTGCGCCCGCATGGCATCATGCACTTTCTGCTTGCGTGCCTTTGTCACCCTCTGTACCGCTGTGCAACGCACATCGGCCGAAGATGCGGCAACCATCCACTGATATTCACCCTTAGCCAACTCCCAAGAGCTGTTTTTCTCATTAAAGGAAGCCATGTCCATCACGTTCCAAGTCAGAATCAGTGTCTGGCTCTCGCCCGGCTGGAGCAAGGCAGTTTTGCCGAAGGCCTTCAACTCCTTGGCAGGCTTGTCAAGTCCCCCATTCGGAGCTTTCACATAGAGTTGTACAGCTTCACGCCCTGCCACCTTGCCGATGTTCTTCACGCTCACTTTCAACTCACAGCGGTCGGCATCCATTTTGGCGTTCTCTACCGCATAGTCAAAAGCAGTATAGCTCAAACCATGACCGAACGGATAGGAAACCTCTTTACCGAAAGTGTCGAAATAGCGATAACCCACATAGATTCCCTCTTCATAGTTGGTGAAATCCACATTTTTCTCCGGTTCCTTCGGTTTCTCCTCTTTCTTTTCGGACTTGAAGTTCATGCCGGTACCCATAGCAAACGACGGCATCTTGAACTCGTAATCAAAAGGGAAGTTAGCATCCGACGGCGCATCGCCATATTTCACGGCAAACGTCATGGGTAACTTGCCCGAAGGATTCACCTTTCCGGTCAGGATGTCCGTGATACAATTACCCACCTCTTGTCCCGGCTGGAAGGCACAAACCACTGCATCTGCCAGTCCCTTCCAAGAAGCAGTCTCCACCGGGCTGCAGATGTTGAGAACCACCACCAGTTTCTTGCCTGCAGCACGATAAGCGGCAGACACTTGCTTAATCAGAGCCAATTCGTTCTCCTTCAGGAGGAAATCTTCCACACGGCGGTCACAGCCCTCGCCACTGACACGCCCCAGCGTAAGCACGGCAATGTCGTTGGCCTTCACTTGTGCAGCCAGTTCCTCGGCAGTGGGCAGGAACTCCTCGGCACGGGGCAGCGGAGTAAAGGCGAAAGGCGGTTTTCCGTGAGGAAAGAGCCGTTTCTGCTCGTCGGCCATATGCTTCTTGTAGCGGTTCAGCAATTCTTTGTCCACGGTGTAGCCCGCATTGCGCAAACCTTCTACCATAGAAACCGTGTAATAACCGATGCCCGTACTGCCAAAGCCCATGCCGGCAGGAACCATGTCATAGGAAGTAGTTCCATAAAGGGCCACTTTTTTGATGCCGGCAGCCATGGGTAGCGCCTGCTTGTTATCCAGCAGCACGATACCTTCCGCACCTATCTCACGGTCTACTTGCGCATGAGCCTCCAAGTCGGTTTTATTGGGATACTCGTAGCCGGCAAAGGTATGGCTCTTGACCACAAACTCCAGCACACGCTTCACGCTGCGGTCGAGGAGTGCCAAATCCAGTGTACCACTCTCTACGGCTTTCAAAATAGCTTTATACTGGCGGTCCTGCCCCGGTTGAAGCATATCGTTTCCTGCTACGATGGAGGTCACGGCATCTTTTCCGGCATTCCAGTCGGACATCACCAGTCCCTTGAATCCCCATTCGTCGCGGAGGATGTCCTCTGTCAGTTCGCGGTCCTCGCAGGTATATTTGCCGTTCACCTTATTGTAGGCGGTCATCACGCTCCAGGGCTGAGACTCTTTGACAGCAATCTCAAAGCACTTCAAATACAGCTCGCGCAAGGGGCGCTGTGTCAGGCGAGAGTCGTTGTTATTGCGGTTGGTCTCCTGGTTGTTTACGGCAAAGTGTTTCAGGCAGGTACCTGTCCCCCGGCTCTGGATTCCGTTGATATAAGCAGCAGCCATTTTGCCGGTCAGCACCGGATCTTCCGAATAATATTCATGGTTACGTCCGCAGAGCACATTTCGCATCAGGTTGACACCCGGTGCCAGCAACACATCCAAACCATAATCCTTCACCTCCGTACCCAAAGTACGTCCCACCTTGTGGGCTGCATCCGGATTGAAAGTTGCTGCCACCGTGGTGCTGGAAGGAAATTCCGTAGCATGATAAGTACGGCTGTCGAATTCCCGCTTGGCAGCCATCGCCAACCGGTGCGGTCCGTCGGCAAGATAGGCGGAAGGGATACCCAGTCGGGGAATGTCGTAAGTACGTCCCGCTGTTCCGGGAAACTTGGTATCACTTCCCATCGACATTCCACAACCGATAACGAGGTGTACCTTCTCTTCGAGGGTCATGGCACTGACTACTTCGTCGATATTATCGGCACGCAGTCTGACTGACTGATTCGAACCGGTCGTCTGTGCAGTCAAGGCAGATGCCAGACAGAGTGAAAATAAAGTAATTGACAATCTTCTCATATATATTATATTTAAAAAGCCACAAAAGAAGCCCCCGTACAATTAGATGATTTCCACGGGGGACTTCTTCTACAAACAATTAATCAGTTAGAAAAATCTAATTTTGTCTATCTGCATCAGATGACGAAGTTAGATTTTGATTCTTTATGCGCTTTACCAACCTGCATTTTGTTCCATATTCGGATTCAAGCGGATTTCCTTTGCCGGAATAGGCAACAAATAATGTCTTTCCTTGAAACCATAACGCGTTTTATCCTTGTTATACTGAATGTATTCTACCGCTACATTATCCGGCTCATCTTTTCCTGCCTTATTTGACAAGATAGGTGTTCTTTCACCCTGATCCTTAAGCAAAGCCTCCGCATCTTTCCAACGGATAATATCCTGATAACGGGTATATTCAGAACAGAGTTCCAGTCTCTTTTCCAATTTAATGGCATCCAGGGTAGCTGTCTTGGCATCCAATCTTGCACGCTGACGCACCTCATTCAAGCAAGCATCAGCTTCAGATTGATTGCCATCCTTCAGGTTTGCTTCAGCCGCCAGTAACAAGACTTCAGCATAACGCATCCAACGATAGTTATTATATGAACACCAGAACCCAGCAGGAGATTCTACATTCGAGAAGCGACGCTTCCACATGAAATAACCTTCATTAATCAAACTCTGCCCTTTGGCAACCTTGACACCTAATTGAGAAATTTGGTCATAGGTTTTCATTGTCTGATTCAACCGATAACCATCTACACCCTCTTCCTGAACAAATGCATCATACAACTTTTTCTGAGGAACCATAAATCCCCATCCGGTACCATTAAACTGATTGTTAGAGCCAGACATATCCAACTTATCAGTGCGCCAATGATTCATCACCTCAAAGAAACTGAACTCATCCATGGAATTACTTGCATCAAAAATACGGTTACTTTCGAGCATACTTTCACAATTATACTCAGCCTTGTAGGTCAAGATATCCTCATAATTTCCATCATAAAGTTTATACTTACCGCTAGCTCTAACCTCATTCAAGACAACAGCAACTTCATTGCATCGTTTGCCTTATCCTTTCGTGCTTTGGCAACCTTTTGGGTGACGATACAACGTATGTCTGCAAAGGAGGCAGCTACCATCCACTTGTATTCACCTTTTGCCAATTCCCAAGCATTGATTTTATCGTTGAAGGAAGCCATGCCCATCACGTTCCAAGTCAGAATCAGTGCCTGGCTCTCGCCCGACTGGAGCAAGGCAGTTTTGCCGAAGGCCTTCAACTCCTTGGCAGGCTTGCCCATACCACTCTTGGGAGCCTTAACATATAACTATACAGCTTCACGTTCCATTAACTTACCAGTATTCTTCACATTCAAAAAGTAATCACCGTCAATATTGGTAATACAAGCGTTAGTAGTGCCTTTCTCCAGAATACTTACACCAATCATCTGTTCATTTAGGTTGTCCGTCACTATACCTGCCACTTTCAAGGCTTAGGTTTGCGCCTAACTGAAAGAGAGACAATACAGAAGCAGTACGGCAAATAACATATACCGCCTCAAGTTCATATTCTTTATTTTTTCATTTACAAATTAATTTAATTATTAGTTTAGCTTCGTACCATCGTTCATCGCCGTCACCCATACATTCACGTACAAGCAATCTAAGTTAGGTGGGAGGGAAGACCGTTGTTTCAATAAAAAAGATACCTATTTCGCATCATTTTTATAAAACATCTCTAATGCTTCACTATATATTATATCAAGACATCAACTTTATTATTTTCTTCCATGATAAATAAGCTCCTTCGTTTGTGGATCACGTGAGAATTGCATAAAATAATCCCACATCATTTTTGCTGCAGGTTTAAAATTCCAATGTCCATAATCATTGACCGCAACCATCTGAATAAGAGGTACCCCATTTTTACTCAACACACCAGTTTCCATCGAAATACCTTTATTCGTCCAAATTGTTTCACGATTCTCAAGAGTAATACCAAAAATAGTGTCCTTACTAAAATCTGGACGTTCTGTAACCGACATACCATTCATAATCTGATATATTTGCCATGCAGCAAAAAAAGCATTCTTCTGCCAATTATCTTTATTTATAAATGGTACTACAGTATCACTGGTTCCTGTTGCAGAAAAATAGGGCATTTCTACTGCACCACTCTTTTGGATCGCTTCACCCAACAAAGATTGCCGATCACAATCAAACCGGTAACTTCCAGGCAATATACCTGCCGAAAAGCCACCTACCGCAGCAAACAGATATGATTTTCGTATTCCTAATCCTGTAGAAGTGGCAGATCCAGCAGACAAACCTTCTGTGTAGACACGTGAAGCATCAAGCTGAGGATAAGTCTTCAACAAATAATATACAACCTGTTCAATACCATCCATACCCATCCGGGCATAATCTTTACTACCCTGCCATTCAAGTTCCACAACTACAAAATTTTCTTTTGCGCAGAGTTCAATGAAACCAGAGGTCTCAGCTTGTGTACGCGGATCATTCTCATTGCCATGCAGCAAGAGCAATAAAGGTACAGTTCCTCTAGGCGCTTTCAATGTTGCTTCAGGATGAAATTCATACCACAAAAAAGTTCCAGTACCCAGCAAATTCGTTTCCATAACCCGCCGAGTTATCCCCCACTCTTCAGGCATGATATATGGTTCAAGCTCATAAGTTCCATACTTTTCAGGAGTACCTCCCATATACCATGTATGTTTATAATTATTAAAACGATAGTTTTTAGACAACACTTGAACCCAAGCTTCCAAAAAAGTCTCTTTCAACGATGCACTTGTATCGCTCGATGAAACTACTTGCAACAGTTCTTCATCTGTATTGACATAGAATGTTAGGTTGCCCTTTACTGCAGTCTTAACAGCCTTATTAAGTTTTACATAAGAGTTGGTCACCTGTTTACTTCTAGCACCAGCAACGAATGTCGGTACAGGACAATCATCTAGTTCATACTTGCCAGGATTACCGCCAATAGTAACTATACCAGCCACAGCCTCAGCGTTCCGTGCTATGGCCTTGTTCACAAAAGTTGCTCCTTGTCCAATACCTATAACTTTTAGATTATTAACAACACGCATACCTTTAAAAAAAGTTTGGAAAGCCGACAAATCTTTTTCCATATCATAAGTATTACCCAAAGGATTCATAACACATACCGATGCAGAAAATTTATGTAGAATACTATCCATCCCCATCTCCTTAATCAAGGATTCAGCTTGAGTTACGTCACAACGTTTATCCGGATATATAAGGAAAAAAGGAGAAAAGCCCGCAAAACGGCCATCAACCTGCGTACAAGTATCACGATACATATATGCTTCTTGCTCTACTTTGGGGAGACGATCCAATATAATTGCATGATGCGAGTCAATACTTTTCCTTTTAATGACAATGTTTCTGACATCATAAACAATCTTGCAAAAACCGTCAGATATGCTACGAGTTGTAGAGGGTTGCGGAATTGCAAAATTATTGTATGGTCTGGCTCCATTTTGTTCTCCATCAGCCAACCGGCGGGACATTTTTTTCATAGTCTGAATATAGCTTAGAGACAGATAATTCTTTAAATATGGATAATGTCCACACCATATTCTACTGATACTTCCATCCGTCATCAGTTTCTCCATACGACAACAAGATTGATAAAAAGTTTCTATTGGAGACATTGGTACACATTGCAACCATACCTCTCCTGAGCCGAAAGCATCACCCGAATAACAATCTCCTTGTTCACGGTCAAGAAGAACAATAGAACCCGGTGTATGTCCTGCCATCAGCATAACTTCCAGTTTACGTCCTCCCAAATCAAATACTTGTCCTTCCTCCATATAACGTACCTTACCAGTATAGTTCACTGTTCGTTCCTTGATAAGTATACTATCGTTACGATGCATCCAAACCTCGTCGAAATAGCCGATACACCCAGCATGATCCGGATGTGCGTGAGTGATAATGACATCATAAGGTTTATTAGTGATACTCTCTACAATCTTATCCAAATCAGCGCAACGAGTACCCGCATCAATCAATGCAGCTTTATCATTACCCTCCAACAAATACATAGTAGTAAAATCCCATGTTTCAAACACCCATGTTTTATCTTTCAGCTTAGATACAGTCACCTCATCATTCTTGAAAACAACTTGTGACCATGTTCCCACAAAAGAAAATAGAACAACTATAAATAATAAACCTTTCTTCATAATCATATATTTAAGAATCTCTTGACACAGATAATACATTATAAACTACATAATCAACTTTCATATAAACTAGAGACAGCCTCCCCCCAGCAAAAAGAGAGAGGCTATATCATCAATCCACATCAATATCCCGGGTTTTGAACAATATTAGGATTTACCTCAATCTCATTTTCCGGATATGGCAGTAATTCATCACGATTAGGTGTCCAACCTGCCAATTCTCTTTCATTCTCTGTATAAGATACAGAAGTATCATACTGAGCATTATATATACCTTTAGCAGTAGTCAAATCATTTCCTTCTTTAGGAACTATAAGGAAGTTTGGCAATTTCTTACCTTTATCAGCCAACACAATAGGTGCATCTCCCCAACGTATCAAGTCTTGGAAACGCACTGCTTCCATAGCAAGTTCTAACCGACGTTCCAGCTTTAAGTCATCCATCGTAACATTTGACTTAGAAGGCAATTGAGCTCTTGTACGTACTTTATTCAGATAAATATCGGCATCAGGATCGTTTGTTTGAATACAGCATTCTGCCATCATCAGCAAGACATCAGCATAGCGAATAACCGGTGTACAGCTCTGATTACCGCACCAATATGACACATTTTCGTCATCTAAGCTTGCCAACCATTTCAAACGGAAATAGCCCTCATTGCCATATCTATTTGCTGTAGAATTTATACCAATGTTCATTCCTACAACTTGTTCAAAGGTACGAATCCAGCTACTTACACGATACCCATCCACTCCTTCTTCTGCTACATAAGCCTCATACAACGATTTAGTAGGATTGAAATAACTATAGCCACTGGTTGCATTAAATCTAAAATGAGAGGACGATTCCGGACCTGCTATAAACCCATAACCAAACGCCCAGTTAGCCAAAATACCATACCAGCCACCTTGTGCATACATATTAGCAGTATCATAATGACGGGTACACTCCAATACATATTCCTTACTTCCATTTCCTGCTGTATGATAGAAAATATTGATATCGTCTTCCAAATCATACTTACCAGAACCAATAACATCCTTGAACAGACTTTTAGCATCAGTAAATTTTTGTTGGTATAAGTAAGACTTGCCCAATAATGTCTTGGCTGCTTCCAAAGTAGCACGGGTACATCCATCCTTATCATCCACACTAGTTTTCGAAGTAAGCACACCGGAATTAATAGCTTCCGTCAAATCTGTTTCAATAAACTCCCACAATTTTTCACGTGTAGAATTAGACACTTTATATTCTTCCGAATTCTTCAACACCCTATCTACCAAAGGAGGATTACCCCAAAGAGTAGTCAGTTCAAAATAGCAAAGCGCACGATAGAACTTAGCTTCAGCAATATTGCGAGCTTTAATGACACTGTCCTCTGAATTGAATTTTTCTATCACCAGGTTACATAAATAGATCGTAGTATACAGATCCTTATAATAAGTCTCTATCCAGCCATTAGTAGGCATGGCTGCACTTTCAAATATTTCCTGTGCATAAGTCTGGTCTGATCGTGAACCTCCTGTATTAAAATCATCTGCCAAAAGATTCTTCACGAAAAAGCCGTTGGCATATTGCGAAGCTCCTCTATGACCTCCGGAGAAAGCCGTACGCCACGAACGATAAACGGCAGCAATAGCCTCTTCACAATCCTGGTCAGTTTTATAAAAAGCCTCTTCATTTGTCACACCTTGCTGTGGAATGTCCAATAAGTCAACGTCGCAAGATGTAAACGAGATCACACCTGCCATTAATCCCAATAATATTTCTCTTTTCATAAGTTTATTAATATTCAAAAGGTTATATATTAAAATGTTACCGATAATCCAAATACTACCTTTTTTGTTGTCGGATAGTTACCATAGTCTACCCCCATACCACTTGTGGTAGTAGAAGACACTTCAGGATCGAGTCCAGGATATTTGGTAAACAAGAAAAAGTTATCCAAAGATGCATAGACACGTAAGTTGTCTATCATGATTTTCTTTGTCCATTGTTTTGGGAAGGTATATCCCAACTGAATTTGCTTGATACGGAAATAAGAGCCATCGAAAACATAAGCATCAGACAAACCGTATTTATCCGCATTCGTCAGTTGCGGACGAGCATATTTGGCAGAAAGATTTTGTGGCGTCCAACGCTGATCGTACATCTCTTTCAACGAATACAGAATCCGGTTATAGCTGTAGGACATAAACACATCATTACCTACCGAACCATTACCAAATACCGACAAGTCAAAGTTTTTGTAGCTGGCTGTCAACGTAAGACCATAAGTAAAATCCGGCATTGGTTTGCCAATCATAGCCTTGTCATTGGCATTGATAGAACCATTACCATCATTATCTCTGAATACGGGATCACCGTTTTCATTCAAATGGTCTACTTGATAACCACGGAAATACCATACCGGAAAACCTTCCTCAAAAGCAGAGAATGAACCATTGGAAGCCATTGTAGTACTTCCTTCAATACGTCCACCACTAACGTGTGGATCAAGGTAAGTAACTTCATTCTTCAACGTAGCGATGTTTCCTGAAACCGAATAGCTAAAATCTCCAATATTATCGCGCCAAGAAGCTTCCAGCTCAAAACCTTCATTTACTACATTACCAGCATTCATAGGAGCAGCAGAATTTCCTGCCTCATACGGAATAATAATGTTAGATACAATCAAATCTTTCGTTTTCTTCTTATACCAATCCATACTCAAAGAAAAGCGGTCCTTGAAAGCGCGAAGGTCAAGACCAATATTCAATTGCTCAGAAGTTTCCCACTTCAAATCAGGATTATAAAGTTGGGAAGGCTGAGCAGATGTCATATAATTTATTTTACTATTGCTGAAAGGATACCCAGCTGCATTCGTAATCAAGGCATTAGAATATTTATACCCACTCAGATTACTTGTACTACCATTCTGTCCCCAACTGCTCCTCACTTTCAGAAATGTAATAGGAGTGTGATTGTTCTCTGCAAAAAAGTCTTCATTGGATATAGTCCATCCCACCGAAGCAGAAGGAAAGTATCCCCAGCGATTCGTCGGAGGCAATACAGAAGCATCAGCAGCGTCAGCACGCATGGCAAACTGAGCCATGTAGCGGTTCTTATAGTCATAACCCACACGACCAAAGTAAGACAGTTTGCGGTAAATATAATTATGTCCACCGGTACTTTTTACCGCATCGCCGGCCGGCCAGTCCACATCCGCATACAAAAGGTTATCTTTGGCTATCTTGTCTACACCAGCAGACACATAAATCTGGTCAGACTGCGAATAAGACATACCCAACATGGCAGAGATATTATGTGTATCCAACAAGGTGGTATTATAGTTGACAAAGTTCTCCCATTGGTAATAAGTAGTAGATAAGCTGGTGCGAGTTACGCCGTTTCTGTCTTTATTTGAAGCTGAGGCAGAACCATAATACAAATTGTTGTGAGTGTAAGTATTATCCGTGGCAATACGATAACCCAAACGAGTGGTGAACACTAAATCCTTAATCGGAGTAAAATTGGCATATAGGGTACCCATCAGGCTGTTGCCCGTATTCTTCTTGTCGTTCATACGGATAGCCACCATCGGATGTACTTGTTCCATTGTGCCCAAACAGCTGTAATAATCACCATTGGCATTCTGTAAAAGTGTAAAACCATTAGCTATCTGTGCTTGCATCTGTGTGGGCAAAGCGTCAGCCGGATAAGTATCAGCAATGTAAGGAGCCAAGGTCATAACAGTAGCTATCATACTTACATAAGAAGTTCCACCACTACCATCACTGATGGCTTTGCTCGTATAATTGGCATAATTGGCAGTAGTACCCACTTTCAGCCAAGGCTTGATCTTGTAGTCAGCATTCAGCATGACAGAAAGGCGCTTGTAGGTATCACGGTCCTCACGAATGATACCATTATCATACAAATTATTAAGTGACAAGAAATATGAGCCTTTGTCATTGGCACCTTGAAAGGTGACTGTATGACGGGAAGCAGGAGAAGCATTAAATGCCACATCATACCAATCTGTTGACGACACTCCATCCCATACACCATTGCTTATCAACTCTCGAATATTAACGTCAGTAAAAGTAGGGTCAGCTTCCTTCATCTGTGTAAGGTACTCCTGAGAATTCAACAATTCAGGACGACGTGCTAGGCTGTTGATAGAATACTGGAAATCGTAAGAGATACTACTAGTACCCTGACTTCCACTTTTGGTCGTAATCAATACAACACCATTACCAGCCTGGGCACCATAGATGGCTGCCGAAGCGGCATCCTTCAATACCTCCATACTCTTGATATTATTAGGGTCGATAGAGCTTAAATCGTTGACGATAAGTCCATCCACTACATACAAGGGGTCAGATGTTCCATTGGAAGAGAAACCACGGATACGGATAGTAGGTGATGAACCCGGCTGAGAAGTAGTAGACACCAGCTGTACCCCGGCCGTCTTGCCTTGTAAGGCTTCTTCGGCACGGGTTATAGAACGATTCTGGATATCCTCGGACTTCACCTGCGAGATGGCACCCGTCACTGAACTTTTCTTCTGTACACCATATCCCACTACAACTACTTCGTCCAATGCCTGAGCGTCTTCTTTTAAGATGATGTTCATTACTCCCGCTACGGCTTTCCGTTCAAGAGCGACATAGCCGATATAAGAATACACAAGGGTAGCCCCTTGCTTCACATTCAGAGTATAGTTACCATCAATGTCGGTAATACAACCGTTGGCAGTACCTTTCTCAACGATACTCACGCCAATCATCGGTTCGTTCAGGTCATCAGTAACTCTACCATTCACCTTCACCGTCTGAGCTTGTACCAGACTGAAAGGGAGACAAATCAATAGGAAGAGTGTCATAGCCGCAAATCTCTCCCGAGCTGTTTGTTTCAGATTTTGTTTCATTTGATTAAATATTAGATTTATGTTAATAATAAAAAGGGCTCTTAAAAAAATGTCAGAATCCACGCACCGGAAAGGTCATCACCACCTCAAGCAGTTCCTTGTCATGATTGTACTTCATGCCACAATCATTATCGAAAATCATCGTTGCTCCCTTATCAGCTGTATAAGGTTCCCACTCGGGCAAACCTTCAGTATTGGGATTCCCCGTACGGGCAAAGTTCAGCCACGCACTGCTCATCTTGTCCGCCAGCACTTGTGCCGCCTTTCCGCCTCCGGTCATCGAAGCATGGCGCACGACATTGTTGAACACAAAAGGAATCTCCATACAATGCGTGCTGCGGAGTATTCCGTCCATCACGGGCGATTCCCAAGCAAACATATACATATAGACCGGTGCACCTTGCTGTGCCGACTTCAGTTTGGCCTGCTCCACTGCGCCGGGGCGGAAAATGAAGTCCACATCCACCAGGTCCTTGGGCTGATAACCGGGGTAGGCCTGCTCAAAAGCTTTCAGAAAATCATCCGTACGTTCACCATATTTCTTTTTAATCTGCTCCACAACCTGCTCCTTCGTCATGCTCCGCAAAGGCGGGAAGTAAGTGCTTGCGGTAAACTCGTGCAGGGTAGTGCCTATCATCACCGGAATGTCCTTGCTTTGCACCGGAGCCTGAGGGTCGAAAGGCTGTGCTGGCAGCACATCGCCATCTACCGTGGGAGCCCAGCCAAAGATAAAAGAAGCCACTCCTTCTTTATCAGCCTCTACACGCATTTTGGCAACGGCCTTTTCGCCTGCGGCAAGCAATTTGTCGTAAGGTACTTTCTGTAATTCATCTATCTGCGAAGCATTCAGTCCCAGCTCCTCCATAACCGCACTGCCAATGCGACGAGAATACTTTTGCTCCATCGTACGAAGCATAGATCCGCTTTGTACAATGGCTTTATGGAACAAGCCTCTCGCCGACGGTGTGGCAAGCAACGTAGAGACCTTGCCTCCCCCACCGGACTGACCGAAAATGGTAACATTCCGGGCATCTCCGCCAAAAGATTCTATATTCTTATTCACCCATTGCAGTGCCGCCACCAAGTCAAGCAGTCCGGCATTGCCCGATTTTGCATATTTATCGCCATAGGCGGAAAGGTCGAGAAAACCCAGGACGTTGAGACGATGATTCAGCGTCACAACCACTGCATCCCCTTTCTTTGCCAGATTTGTTCCGTCATACGAGGGAAGCTCCTGACCACTGCCGGCGGAATAACCTCCACCATGCAGCCACACCATGACGGGGCGTTTCTTCCCGTCTTTCAGTCCCGGTGTCCAGATATTCACCCGCAGACAATTCTCGTCAGGATAACCGTCATCCCAGTTGAAGGCAAACGCCTGTTCGTCGCTGTACCATCCCATGCGCTTGCCTTGCGGACAAGTAGGGCCATAGGCACGGCTGCTGCGGACGCCTTCCCATTTATCAGCGGCCACGGGCGGCATAAAACGTTCGGCTTTGGCATATGGGATACCTTTATATATATAGATACCATTTTCCACATATCCGGCTACTTTTCCTGATTCGGTCTCGGCAATGGCGGTTGCCGAAGAAGCCGTAATCTCCCCCTCCTGCCCACAAGCAGATGCTTTCTCTATTTTAGCTGTCCCTCCGCACGAGGAAAGTAGGATGGCGGTGAATGCTAACACTGACAAGAATTGCTTTTTCATATTATGTATTAGTTTTATGTTTTTATGATTGCAATATTAGCACATTCTCCCCAGAAGGATTTTCTACGTTATCCAAACGGCTTTCCCCGATGTTCAAAACAGCTTTCTCCAATGTTCAAATGTTTGCAGATTTGTTCAAAACATGCTCTCCGGCAGTCTCTCTCTCAATTTTTATGAGTATTTTCGCATCGTAATGCAGAGATTCGTTGAACAAAACAAATGGATGACATGCCAATGCTTTTAGTCTACACTATATATTATGAAATACATTAAATACCTACTTCTATTGTGTTTAATCACCGCATGCAACCCGTCGGACACAAAGACCGCACCGGAAGGCAGCATCGAAAGCCCGGTCATCACCAATGACCTCTCCAACCAGAAGGTCACCGCCTTTGCCGAAGATGCACAAGGACACATTTGGATAGGAACTTCACGAGGGGTGAACAAATATAATGTACATGAATATCATCAGTATTACTGTACGGATGACTCACTGGATATACCCGATAATCAAATCAACGACCTCTTCCGCGATTCACAAGGCCGGTTGTGGGTAGTCACCGTAAATGGAACCAGCCTATACACGGACAAAGATAATTTCCAAAATATCCCACTGGACTTCCCCAACAAGAACGGCATCCAGATACTTGAAAACAAAGACGGAAAGATTTTTCTGAACATGATGCACAACCTTGCCGTATATAATCCGCAAACACATAAATTTGACGTACCCATCAAGATATTCGACCCGAACTATACCTTCAACAACCGCTGCTTCATAGACCAGAGCAACAAACTGTGGGCAGTGACCCCGCTGTCTCTGCGCCGCTACAACTCCTCCACACTGGCACTGGAAGACTCCATTCCAATGCAGGGCTTTTCTCCCACCTACTTCTTCATGCAGGCTAACGGAATCCTATGGCTGGCGGGAAACCGCCAGATAACATTGTTCGACACACATACGCACAAGTTCAAGGAAACACCCCAAGCCCTCCGGAGCCATCCGCTGCTGCATGCCAACGTCAATTACATCCACCCTTACGGCAGCAACAGCTTGTTGCTGAATACCGACCAACAAGGAATGTTTCTCTACAACTACGTGGAAGGATACGTGATACATCAGAGCGAAAACGGTTTTCCCTTCGAAGTGCCTCACTTCAAGATAAGCACCATGTTTACCGACTCACAGAAAAACCTATGGATAGGCTCTGTAGACCAAGGGTATGTCGTGCGCTATAACTACAAAGAACGTTTCAACACCAACAACCATCTCAGTTCATACCTGAACCGGAAGTCAGTGCTGTCCGTGGCAGTGGACAAGGAGCGAAATCTCTGGATGGCCACCATGATAGACGGGCTGTACGTTTACAACATGGACAGCCACGCAGTGAAAGAAGTGGACTCGGCTGGACTTCCGGGAAAAAGCGCTACCGACAAACCGGACATCACACGCGTATTCGTAGATGATGAGGGCTACATCTGGCTGGCGGCCCTCTATGCGAGCAAGGTGATGAAATGCAGCTATAAAAACGGCATATTGAAGACAGAGGCTATTCATGACATCTTCCTACCACTGTCGTTTGCACAAGATAGCCGTGGAACAATTTGGGTGGGTACACACAGCCCCAAACTTTACGCCAAAAAGCGTGAAGAAAAAGAATTTGTCCAAACAAAAGTATTTTCCTGGACGGGAACCTTCATACCCGGACTCCTTCCACTCAACAACGGAAAGATGTGGGCCACTGCCTTCATGACCCCAGTCATGCAAATCAATCCCGACAATTGGGAAAGCGCTGAAGTACCATTCGAGAACACCGACTGGCAAGCTTGTATCCAACGTTCAGTATTCATCCCTACCGACATCTTCGAAGACAGTCGTGGAGATGTATGGATTGGAACCGTCAGCAACGGACTGCTGCACTATTCTGCCGCCACCGGAAAAATCGAGACCATAGAGGGTACACCCTGCCGGGACATCTCTTGCATTGAGGAAGATGCACAAGGCAATATATGGGCAGGCACACAATACGGGCTGGGCAAATATGACCGCACCGTAGGGAAATTTACCAACTACTATGCCGCCGACGGCATAGGCGGCAATCAGTTTTACGACCGTTCTTCATGCCGCCTGCCCGACGGGACACTGGTTTTTGGCGGTACGCACGGGCTGACTTTCTTCAACCCTATGGACGTAAGTACCAAACGGGAAATTCCACTGCTCTTCGAGGATTTGAAGATACACAACCGGTTGGCACGCCCACAAGACAGCAAAAGTGTAGACAAGCACCTTTCCTACCGACCGGACATCTGCCTGGACCACAATCAGAATGGTTTCAGCATCTCCTTTGCCGCACTGGACTACTGCGAATACGAACGCGTACATTATTATTACAAGATGGACGGTTTCGACAAATATTGGATTGATGCCCGCAACAACCGCGAGGCCTACTATGCCAATCTGCCTGCCGGTACCTACACCTTCAAAGTTAAAATAACCAATAACGACAAGAGCATTGTAGAAAGGGAAAATTCCATACGCGTCATCGTAAAGCCCGCCCCTTGGCAAACATGGTGGGCATGGTGCACCTATCTGCTCATTGCCGCCGCCATCATCGGTATCTTCATCCGTGCCTGGCTACGCATTAAGCAGGAAAAAGAAACCGCCCGACGCGCCAAACTGGAGAAGGACCAGGAACAACGGGTGAACCGCATGAACATGAGTTTCTTTGCCAACATCTCGCACGAGTTCCGCACCCCACTCACCATGATTTCGGGTCCGGTAACACAACTTTGCGAAAGTCCCAAAATAGAGGGAGAAAACAAACAACTGCTTTACATCGTACAACGCAGTGTGGGGCGCATGCTCCGTCTGGTGAACCAGCTGATGGACTTCAACAAACTGGAGAATGACACCCTGAAGCTGCGAGTGAAACGGACTGACATCATCTCGCAACTGCAACGCTTTGTAGATATTTTCCGCATCAACGCCAACGAGAAAGGCATCGCACTGAACACTTATGGCCTGGAGGATACTTTCCTCATGTGGCTGGACGTGGACAAGCTGGACAAGATTGTAGGAAACCTGCTTTCAAACGCCTTGAAGTTCACTCCGAACGGTGGGAAAGTGGAACTGTGCTTCGACGTCATTACCCGCGAAGAGGCTGCGCGTCTCTTTACGCTGACCGACAAAGACATCGACACGCAATACGTCAAAGTTGCCGTGGCCGACAGCGGGAACGGAATCCCCGAGGAACAGTTGGAGAAGGTATTCGAACGCTACTACCAACTGGACAATCAATCCAAAGGCACCTATAACTGGGGAACCGGCATCGGCTTGTACTATGCCCGCAGCCTGGCGCTGCTGCATCACGGCTATCTGAAAGCCGGTAACCGTACCGAAGGAAGCGGAGCCGTCTTCACCCTGCTGCTGCCGGTGAATGACCTCTCCTATACCCCCGAAGAATGTACCCTCCCCGAAGAAGAACAGAACAAGGCGTTTCCGATACAAACGGAAGAACAGTATCAACTGGAAAACACAGAGAGCATCCGGCAACAAAAGCAAACCCTGCTGGTGGTAGACGATGATACGGAAGTGGCCCACTACCTGAAGGCCCTGCTTTCTCCCGTCTACAAAGTTGTCTGCCGCTTCGATGCCGACAGCGCCTTCAAAGCCATGAGCGAAGAAGCTCCCGACCTCGTACTGAGCGATGTAGTGATGCCCGGAAGAAACGGTTACGACCTCTGCCGACAGATAAAGGAAGACTTGCAACTATGCCACATCCCCGTGATACTGGTAACAGCCAAAGCTACTGTAGAGAACCAGGTGGAAGGTCTGAATACCGGTGCAGATGCCTACGTAACGAAACCTTTCGAGCCCAACTACCTGCTGGCGCTTATCAAATCCCAGCTGAAGAACCGTGAGAAAGTGCGCAGTCTCCTGAGCCGTTCCACCCAAACGGATGAGATTGAGGAGAACGTGCTCTCCCCGCAAGACAACACCTTCATGACCGAACTTTACCACCTGATGGAAAACGAACTCTCCAATCCGGAACTGGACGTGGCGCGCATGACCGAGCTGCTGAAAATCTCCCGCACCAAATTCTATTACAAGGTAAAGGGGCTGACGGGTGAGAACCCCAGCGTATTCTTCAAGACCTACAAGCTGAACCGTGCCGCCAAATTGATAAAGGAAGGGAAATATACCATCTCAGAGATAGCGGACATGACGGGATTCAGTACACTGTCCCATTTCTCGACCAGCTTCAAGAAACAATTTGGGACGACGCCGAGCGAATACAGCAAGTAAAAAGCCGGTCGGTTCAAATTTATTCATTACATTTGTACCATTCTTAAAAAACCTTTTTATCCATGGCACACCGACTGAATACCAACAAGCAGTTTATGATAGGCAACGGCATCCTTGCTTTCGCCGTGATTTTTGTAGTTGTCATCTTTGTCTACATGAGCATGAGGCTGCAACAACGGAAAGAAGGAGAACGCAACTTCATCGAGACATACACCATCACACTGACGAAAGGATTTGCCGGAGATTCCACTTCCATATTCATCAACGACAGCCTGCTGGTGAACCGCACCATTGCAGAAGAACCTTTCACCATCGAAGTGAAACGCTTTGCCGAGCAAAACGCACTCATGATTGTAAACAATGCAACTGAAAAGCTTTCCTTATTTGAGCTAAGCGAAAAAGGGGGCGAATACCGGTTCGAGAAGGAAGGGGAAGAGGTGAAGCAGCTGGCAAAAAATTAGGGATAAAAAGTTGTGAAGCATTTTGCTCTCATATTTCGGAGTCAACAAGCTTTTTCCTGGCTTACCAACAGCCACTACAAAGACATCACATAACTTTTGCAGTGCTACTGCAAAGACATTACACAACTCCTGCAGTGACACTGCAGCGATACTGCATACCTTTTGCAGCGTTACTGCAAAACAGTTGCAGTGTCACTGCAAAGGTATTGCAGCAGCACTGCAAAAGGAGTGCAGTGACAGTGCAAGAGGTATGCAGTAGTTTTGCAGTATCACTGTCTGTAAAACAAGGAACTACTTACCGTCCATACTAATCTCTAACCATTTATTTTCGTTTGATATTTCCGAAGCTCCGCTCTCAATGCTTGTGCCTTTCCATCAGTCATCCGGTCGAGCAAATCCCAGAAACGCTCCCCGTGATTCATCTCGCGGGTATGTGCCAGTTCGTGCAGTAGCACGTAGTCTATCAGATGCTTGGGAAGAAGTACCAGATAATAGGAAAGGTTGATATTGCCTTGTGCCGAACAGCTTCCCCAACGCCCGCTGCTGGAATTTATCTTCACACTCTTGTAAGGAAGGTTGTGCTGCATGGAAAGCATATACAGACGGGGCGGAAGAATAATCTTCGCATTTCGCCGTAAAGCTTCCTCAATTACCTTGCGCAGCCAAGCCTGCAACTTCTCATCCGAGAAATCGGCATCAGGAGGACAGATTATCTGCATTTCCCCCAATTCCGAACGGGACAAGAACCGTTCCCGTTGTCCGCTGACCAACGTCAGTTTAAAGAACTCCGTATCAATGCGGTAATCCAAATCAATCAGCTTTCTGACCAGCTTCTGTCTGGCAGCTTTCAGACGCGGACGAAGCTGCTCGATGGCACTCTCTACCTCGGCAAGAGAAGTCCGGGGAGGCACAGTCACGTAAATTCCATCTTCCTTTGTACGGAAAGTAAGACGCCGTGCCCGGGCATTGACCCGGACAAACAAAGGACCAAGCTCTTTATCTTCTATAATGCGGTTTACTGTCATAAATCAAAGCCTCTCCCATAGGAAAGGGGCGGGAAGAGGCTTTGCAAATGAACAAAGAATCGTCCAAAAACGCAAGCAAATACCTGACAAAAGCGGACGGAGTGTCCGATAATGAACACTACACAAAAGCGACTATCCTTTAATAATCAACATTTTACACTTATGGCACAATAATTGATTAAAGTATGATGACCGAGCGTCCTTTGAAAAAAGCATTTTTATATGCAACTTTTTCAAGGTAGATCACGTCTAACTAATAAATACTGAATCACAAAAAACAAAAGAATATGAAAGCTCTAACAACATTTATCGCAATCGCCTTATTGGCATTCAGTACAACCGCTTGTTCACAACAACACACATACCGTTCCGGAGGCTTCGGCAGCAAGACGGTCAAGGCAAGCAAGAATTATGTAACCAAAGACATAAAAGTGGACAACTTCACCAAGCTGAGTGTAGCCGGCAGCCCCGACGTGACCTACACGCAGAAGTCCGGCAAACCGACAGTGGAAGTATACACCTCGGACAACATTGTAGACTTACTGGATATCCGTGTCAAGGACAATACCCTCTACATCGGCTTCAAGAAGAACGTCAGCGTATCCTATAATAAACTGGAAGTACGTGTGTCCGCAGAAAAGCTGAACGGCATTGCCGTGGCAGGTTCGGGAGACGTGGAACTGAAAAACGGACTGAAGACGGATGACATCAAAATCTCTGTGGCTGGTTCGGGTGACATCAGTGGAAACAACATCTCCTGCACAGACCTCGATATTTCCATCGCAGGCTCGGGAGACATCAATAGCAGCAACATCACTTGCAATGACCTCCAAGTATCCGTTGCAGGTTCAGGTGACATGAAGCTGAATAACGTAACCGCCAACTTCACCAGAGCATCCGTTGCCGGTTCGGGTACCGCCATCCTGAGCGGCAGTACCCAAGAAGCTGAATACAGCGTGGCAGGTTCGGGTGATTTGCTTGCTTCCGATTTCGTTGCCAAGAAAGCATCTGCCAGTGTTGCCGGTTCAGGCGACATCAAGTGCCATGCCACAGATTTCCTGAAAGTACGCACCAGCGGAAGCGGCAGTGTAGGCTACAAGGGTAATCCGGAACTGGACTATCCCAAGAAAGGACTGTATAAACTCTAACATAGAAAACATAGATTCTCAGATTGATGACTATAAACCTAAACTAAATTCTCTCTCAAATAATTACCTGCAAAAAGAACGAAGGACTCCCGCGAGGAAGCCCTTCGTTCTTTTATCACCCCACACCTCCGAAGCACGGGAACAGTTGTCATTTATCTATATTCAGAATGCCCGATTCATTGTCGCTGTTATTGATGCGTCTGCCGGATGATTTGTAACGCTTACCAAACTCGAAGTTATAACTCAGCTTGATAACCGCCATCTGTCCTATTTCTTTCGCATGACTCCACGAGGTATAGGGCGCCACTTTGCTCACCCGTTCCTTGCCCGTCTTGTAGTTGTTGGTGAACGGGAACATCATCCCTGCTCCTAATTGCAGCCGCTTGTGGGTATAAGTGGCTAAAACAGCAGCCTGGTTTTCACCCTTATAAATCGTTTCGCCCATCAGCTCGTTCGCCCTTTTACTGAATTGTCCCAACAGAGAGAACTGCTTATAATTGAACACGGCACCCAGGTTGTAATAGAAATCATTATACGTATGGGTATAGGTATTGCCGTTAGACCAGTAACGTGTAAATCCACCATCTATACTCAGCGTCAGGAAATTCTTCAGACTACCAATGTTCAGTCCGCGGAATGTGAAAGAAGGGCCAAAGCGCAGAAACTGTGCAGAACGCTGGTTCTCGTTCATCGAAACCAACTTGTCTCCCTCGGCAAACACACTCTCCATGATGATATTCTTGTGATAGCCATGTGTCACATTCAGCATGAAGACGAACTTCTTCTTCATATAGGAATAGTTCAACGTATTGTTGAAAACGCTGTAAGTCTCCAATGCCGGGTTACCGCGTACTATCTGGATGGTATCTATCGCCTGCTCCACATTGGTCAATGCACTGAGCGAAGGAATCTTGGGTTCGACATTGAACCGATAGTTGATGTTGCCGTTCTTGTGCGGAGAGAAGTTCAGACGGACAGTGGGAGTAAAGGTATAGTAGGTATGTTCCTCCCCTCCTTCCTTGAAATAAGAGCGGGTCAGTCCGGCACTCACACCATAGCTCACTTTCCTGATATTACCCTGCACCTCGGCAAACGCCGCTGTCTTTGCCTGGTTCATTTCCGATACGACGGGTGAAGAGCCTGCATACTCGTTCCTGGCATACATCTGGTAGTGGCGCAATCCGGCGCTGAATACGAGGAACTTGAAACGCTTGTCGTAGATGGCTTCACCGATAATGGAACGCTTATTCCCCGTCACATCTGTTTCAATCATCGCCAGGTCTTCGGCTTGAGGCGTATATTCGTGGTAGAGCCTATTATTGTCGGTGTGCATCAGCGTACCGGTCACGCTCATCGTAAGCATCTGATTCTTCGGTAATGTACGCTGGTAATAAAGGTCGAGCGAAGGAGTGTAGCTGGACTGCTTGTTCTTCAGTCTGGAGAAGATATAGTTATCGGCATCCGCAGCATCATACAACTTGTTCGACTGGTTCAGGCAAGGGGCATCATAGACACTGTTGCGGAACACGACGTTGAATACGTACTTATCCTGCTCCGTCAGATTGTAAGAGAGGTCGATATTGTGGGTAAAGTGCTTGTTTTGGTCGTGAAGCCCCTCCTGCACACGATGTATCGTCTTATTTTCCAACACATATGTCTCGTCTATATCCGTATATGTTTTTTTGAAGTTACGGGCAGACAAGTTATAGAACAATCCCCATTGTGACTTGTTATGATTGAACTTTGCCACCACATTGTCCTCGCTAAACAACATGTGGGGAGCATTAGTGGCTTGTATATTGACCAGTCCACCCGTTTCGCGGCGGCGGACAATGATGTCCACCACAGCGCCCAGGCTGCTGTCGCCATAGCGCTCTCCCGGATTTTCGATGAATTCTATTCTTACAATCTCCTTGGGCAGGAGGGCTGCCACTTCGGTGGAGGTAGCCACAATACCGTTGATACGTGTCTGTACGCTGCCGCCATTGGCTTCCAGGCCTTTACCAAGAGCATCCACCTTCAAGTGCGGAATGGCAAGGTTCAGCATCAGGTCGTAGGGATTATAGGAATTCTTCATGGCAGTAGCGGTGGGTACTACAACCATGCGGTCTACCTTCTGCGTGATATTGCTGCCCGATATTACCACCTCGTCCAGTGCTACCGACTGTTCTTTCAAGATAATGTCTCCCATCTGCACAGTGCCTTGGGGAGTCCTGATGACAATCTGTTCGCCGACGTAACCGATATAAGAGAGTCTTAACAGGAAATCCGAACCGGCAGTGGCTCTCAAAGCAAATTTACCTTTGCCATCAGTGGTGCTTTCCGTAACGAATGAAGAGTCGGGCAAGGAAATCAGGGCTACATTGACAAATTCCACCGGACGGTTCTGTTCATCTACAATTGTACCGTTTACTTTCACTGTTTGTGCCGCTGCGGCAAAGCTACCCAACAGGCATACGATAGCTATAACAAGAATCTTTTTCATAAATGCCGGTGTTTAGAGTTTGTCTTTTAAAGCTGACTCGATGATTGCCTTTATCTCTTCTGACGAAAGAGTTTCTTTATTGGTCCACTCCTTGTCTCTCTCCTCCGAGATATCCAATACGGAATCGCAATGTTCCGACATCAGCAGAAAGAGCATTTTCTCTGAAGTTTCGCCCGACGCGCTTATTACCTCATAGTGCACTTCGGCATACTTGCAAAATTTGCCGTCTACGTTACGACCACATTTACGCTCCAGGTATCCGTAACGGAATTTCTCACCTTCGCCTAACTGCGACTTAACATATTCCTTAGTTGCCGACTTTATTTTATACTGGTCGCTTCCGGGGAAGTAACATGAAGTAAGAGATACAAGTGCGAAACACGCTGCGATTGCCATTGTTCTGAATGTACTTTTCATAAGACTTTCTGTTTTTTGATTTGATGCAAAGTTAAGGCAAGAAGTCTCTTAACTCCTACTAAATCGCACTATTAAAAGTCTTAATACTTAGCACATAAAGCACTGATTATCAACAATGACATATTATAAAAGTCTTAATCCGGCCTCTTCCGGTCTAAATGCCTCTTATGCACTCCACAATATCCTGTTTTTCGCCTGCATTTATCTTCTTTCGGATGGAAGTCTTACGCACGTAGATGGTTGCACTTGTCTGTTGGGTGACCACACCGATTTCTTTCGTGGAGAAACCGGCACAGAGCAGACAGCATATCTGCACTTCCTTATCAGACAATACCTGTCCGAACTTTTCCATCATGCGGGAATAAAAGCCATCGTATAGTTTATCAATTACCGGATAAAGGTCTGCCCAGGCAAGAAGTCCTTCCACCGGAATCTCCTTATTGCCGATGCCCGAAATAAGTTTCAGCAACGCCTGGTTCTGTGAGGTAGGCGTATTGGCAACAAGCCGTATGATACCCAGCTGCTGAAGAAGCAGCTTCTTGAAGAAAGCACCGCTATTCTCTTCCTGATTGTCCGATACCTTCTGGGCATCTTCCAGCAGGCGGGTCAGTGCATCAATACGTTCCTCGGCTTCGGCAAGGCGCTTCCGTCTGTTACGGATATAAAAGGTAAGGGAAACAAGTACCCCGACAAACACAACAACAACCAGCATCGAATACATCCGTGTCTTCTGCCGTTTGATTATCAACTCATAGTTCAACTGTTGAAGCTTGTTCCTGGTCACCAGCTGTTGCTCTATCACGCTATTCTGGTCCCTCATCTCATTCCTGACAGAATCAGCAAACCTACCGAAAGTGACAATGTCCAAAGGTGCCCCGGAAGTATAGTCCAGAATTGTTTTCAACTGTGCCAGCGCACTGCGTACAGAAAAGCCCTCGGCTCTCTTTTCTTCCTGCTTCAATTCATTGTTCCACGCCTGCTCCCAATAGTAACGGGCAGAATCCAACTGATGAAGGTTCAGGAAGTTTTCAGCAAAGATTACCTGCAGAATGGGATAGTTGTCGGTCATAGGCATCAGCCGTCTAACCCGGTGAAGCAGTTCATTGGACTTGGTATATTCATGGCTGTTGGCAAGAAAAGCGGCATAATTCCTCAGATAGTGACAGGCCGAAGCTGTATCGGCTGCCGCCAATGCCATGTCAATACTCTGTTCCAGGTAATCCGAAGAAGAAGGGTGGTTGGCAAGCGCCATATTGAGTCCCAGGTCATAGAGTATGGAGCAATGTTCCCGGACAGATAGCTTATCAGCATATTGCAATATCTTTTCCATCAACTCTATCGCCTGGGAGTGGTCATTTCTCAGATAAGCTATCTCTGCCTTTCCCCGATAAAAAAGAAGAAGCCAGAAGGTGTCTTTCCGGGCTATGGCATAGTCCAAGCCATTCTCAATCGCTTCATCCATGCGTTCCTCCTGCTTCATCCATTTATAATAGGAGGCTTCAAGCAGGTAGCCATCAAGCATACGGGAAGAGTCTTTCCGCTCACGATAGTAGTGTATCGCTTCAGGAAGCAGCGAATCTTCCGCCAATGACATACCCATACGGTAGCGGGCCTGCGCACAGTTCCAAACGAACTGCATCCACTCCGCTTCTGAAAACCCGACATCCTTTTCTATGGAATTAAGCAACTTCAGCGCACTGTCCGGACGGCTCTGCAACAAAGAGTCGGTCTGCGCCAAAAGTTTTTTGTTGCCATGACAGTCATTACAGCCTACAAAGCACATAATGCCTAAAAGCATAATACAGATGTATAGTATGTTTCTCATCTTCTCCATTGTATATATTTGCAGTGAGTAAAGTTGAGAAAAAAAACGGCAGACTCCAAACTATATATACTGTAAATAATAACTCCCTTAAATAAAAAGCCTTGTAACCCACAGGCAAGAACAACAAAGGGACGCTGCATCACGCGGCGTCCCTTCTATTTTAGTTAGTTTTTATAAGATTTTGAGAGAATTGAAACTTCACAGCCTCAAGTTGTTTTAATAAAGCACACTAACTATTATTATGTTTAAAGCAAATAAAAATGTTATTTTAAAAGCAAATGAAAATATCTATTCCTTGATTTCCAGCTCCTTGTTCACCCGGCGCAGGCTGTCCATCACCTGCTTCTCATGAGACACGGGCACATCTCCCGAAAGAGCTACCGACGGTGCGGAAATCTGTTTACCGATAGTATCGGTTGCGGCTACTTCCTCTACATCCGAAAAGAATGAATGCTGCATCACATTTCCCATCGAAAGGACCACTGCTACTACTGCGGCGGCTTTGAACAGCGGCATGAAGCGTGCAGTCAATGTCAGGCGCTTTGCCTTGACCACCGGAACTTCCACTTCGGCAAGCACCCGGGCATCAAAATCCTCACCCAGATGCACTTCCTGCTGAAGCTGCTGATATACGAACAAATCCTTGTAGCGAAGCAAGTGCTTGGGCACATCGCTTCCGCTAAAGAAAGCACGCAATTCAGCCTCCTCTTCCAAAGAAGTTTCGCACTGCCAGTAGCGTTCCAAGAGTTGTTCTATATATTTAGAGTCCATAACCTTCTATATCAATAAACGTTTGTTTCACTTTTTGCCGCGCCCTGAAGAGGTTCACTTTTACCTGCTCCTCGGTCAAGTTCAGGACTGCTGCTATTTCTTTATAGCTCTTACCTTCCACATCCCTAAGCAGCATAATCAACCGTTGTTTTTCGGGAAGCTTGTTCATCAGCCGGTGTATCAACGTCATTCGTTCCTTGTTCACCAGCTTTTCGTAAGGGCTCGATGCATCGGAGGCCTGCTCCATTTCAAGGGTCAACTCCACGGTGCGGGAGTCTTTTCGCTCGCTACGGTCTATTGCCAAATTCCTTGCCACTGTCAAGCAATAGGCCTCGATAGAACCAAACTGCGACCACTCGTCACGCTTGTTCCAAACCCTTATCAGCGTTTCCTGCACAACATCCTCTGCCTCTGCCCTATCGAACGTAATTCTTAGGGCTAACCGAAAGAGCTTATCCTTCAGCGGGAGAATGTCATTGCGAAAGCTGAGTTCTTGCATCTCTAATAAATTGACGGTTAAGTATTCAGAAAGTTACAGCCTATTGCCGTTTTTTTTGAATTATTTTCTAATACGGGTTCCACCGTTCCCGTTGATGGCTGATGCTAAAGTGATTACGACTTCGGATACACCGGCATCCAACGCCTCGAAAGAGTTCTCCAATTTTGGAATCATGCCACCTTGAATCACACCATCTGCCACATATTGCTTGAATTCCTCCGGCGTTATCTGTGGAATCACGCTATCATCGTCGTTCTCGTCACGCAGCACCCCTTTCTTCTCAAAGCAGAACACCAAAGTTACATCGAACAAACCCGCCAAAGCCTTGGCGGTCTCTCCGGCAATAGTGTCGGCATTCGTATTCAGCATGTGCCCGTCTCCATCGTGTGTCAACGGAGCCATCACGGGAACCACACCCTTATGAATGAGGTCTGCCAAGAAAGCATCATTCAGCTGCTTCACATCGCCCACAAACCCATAATCCACCTCCTTCACGGGACGCTTTACCGAACGGATTACATCCATATCGGCTCCCGTCAAGCCCAGTGCATTGACACCACGCGCCTGCAAGCCGGCAACGATATTCTTATTCACCAGTCCGCCATACACCATGGTCACCACCTTCAGCGTTTCGGCATCAGTGATGCGGCGGCCATTCACCATTTTACTTTCAATACCCAGTTGGGCAGCGAGCTTCGTGGCCGAGCGTCCGCCTCCGTGTACCAAGACCTTGTAGCCTTCGATGGCTGCAAAGTCATCCAATAACTTATAGAGGGTGGCTTCCTCTTCTACAATCTTGCCACCCACCTTTATTACAGTCAGTTTCTCCATTTTATTCCAAATAAGTATATCCGTACAGTCCGGAACGGTAATTAGACAAGAATTCCTTCCCTTCTTCCACAGAGATACGCCCTTCCTTGACGGACTGCGTCACCCAAGTTTCCAGCGTACGTACCAGTTTTTTAGGATTATATTGCACGTAGTCCAACACCTCAGCCACCGTCTCGCCGTCAATCAGTTGGTCGATGGTGTAGCCTTTGGAATTGACAGACACATGCACGGCATTCGTATCACCAAACAGATTGTGCATATCTCCCAGAATCTCTTGATAAGCTCCGACCAGAAAAACCGCCAGATAGTAGTGTTCCTTGTCGCGCAACGAGTGCAGCGGCAGGGTGGTCGTATCGGCACGCGAGCTGACGAAATTGGCAATTTTGCCGTCCGAGTCGCAAGTCATATCCTGCAAGGTAGCCTCGCGGTCGGGTCTTTCATCCAGCCGTTGTATGGGCATGATGGGGAACATCTGGTCGATGGCCCAGGAATCGGGCAATGACTGGAACAGCGAGAAGTTACAGAAATACTTGTCGGCAAGCAGCTTGCTCAACTTGCGGAATTCCTCGGGGCAGTGCTTCATGCCGCTGGCAATGGAGTTGATTTCGCGGCAGATACTCCAGTAGAGTTTCTCTATTTGTGCACGCGTATTCAGGTCGACGATGCCATGGCTGAAAAGGTCGAGTGCCTCTTCGCGTATCTGCTGCGCATCGTGCCAAGGTTCCAGCATACTGCGCTGGCTCAGATTATCCCAGATGTCATACAGTTCCTTCACCAGTTCGTGAGCATCCTCTCCCGGTTCCCAGTCGTCGTCCATTTCGGGCAGGGAAGCCGTTTCCAGCACTTCGAAGATAAGCACGGAGTGATGGGCAGTCAGGCTGCGTCCCGTTTCGGTAATGATATTGGGATGAGGGAACCCGTGTTTGTCGGCAACATCGACGAAAGTCGACACCACATCGTTGACATATTCCTGGATGGAATAGTTGACGGAGCTTTCGCTACTTGAAGAGCGTGTACCGTCATAATCAACTCCCATACCGCCACCGGTATCCACGAATTCGATGTTGAAGCCCATCTTGTTCAGCTGCACAAAGAATTGCGAAGCTTCACGCAAGGCATTCTTGATGCGGCGTATCTTGGTTATCTGACTGCCGATATGGAAATGTATCAGCTTCAGACAGTCCTTCATATCTTTTTTCTCCAAGAAGTCCAGCGCTTCGAGCAGTTCACTGGATGTCAGTCCGAACTTGCTGGCATCTCCTCCGCTTTCTTCCCATTTGCCACTTCCACTGGAAGCCAATTTAATGCGAATGCCGATATTAGGTTTCACCTTCAATTGCTTCGCCATCTTGGCAATAAGATTCAACTCATTAAGTTTCTCTACAACAAGAAAAATGCGTTTGCCCATTTTCTGTGCCAACAGTGCCAGTTCAATGAAGCTCTCGTCCTTATATCCGTTACAAACCACGAGGGAACCCGGGTCTGTATTGACCCCTATCACAGCATGCAACTCCGGCTTTGAACCCGCTTCCAGCCCCAGATTGAACTTCTTCCCATGGTTAATCATCTCTTCTACCACGGGACGCATCTGATTCACTTTAATGGGATAGATAATAAAGTTCTCTCCTTTATACCCGTACTCGTCGGCTGCCTGTCTGAAGCAGCAGGACACCTTCTCGATGCGGTTGTCCAGAATATCGGGAAAACGCACCAATACCGGAGCCGCTACATCGCGCAACTGCAACTCGTCCACCAACTCTTTTAAATCGACGGCAACCCCATCCTTACGCGGTGTCACCACAACATGACCTTTGTCATTGATACCAAAGTACGAAGTGCCCCAACCAGTTACGTTGTACAGCTCTTCTGAATCTTCAATACGCCATTTTCTCATCAGTACATTTACTATTAGACTATTTACAATTTACTATTTTCCCACTATAGTGTGTCTTATAAAGGGGGCGACAAAAATACACATAAATCTAATATATCCAGCTCCTCGGACTGAAAAATACACATTTACAAGGGATTAAAGTCCTAAAAGTTGGCGTAACCGTTGCACGGATTCGCTAATCTGGCTGCGGCTTTCCAGATAACCGGCATCAAAGCGATAACGGGCCTGCGAGTAGAAAGGCTCACGCTTATCCAGCGCCTCCACAATGAAGGTGCGCAAATCTTCGTCCGTCTTGCCTTGCAGGATGGGGCGTTGCTGCTTCGCCACCCGGAGCCGGCGGAACAGAATATCGGGGTGTACATCCAGAAACACCGTCTGCCCGCAACCGTTCATATACTCCATATTGTCAAAAAAACAAGGAGTACCGCCACCGGTAGAGACCACGACATCCTCAAATTCCCCTACTTCATGCAGCATGTTTCGCTCCAATTCACGAAAAGAGGCTTCTCCCCGCTCGGTGAACAATTCACGGATTGATTTGTGAAAACGTTCTTCGATGTACCAGTCCAAATCAATGAACGGCACATTCATTTCGCGGGCAAAAGCCTTTCCTAAAGTAGTTTTACCGGCTCCCATGTAGCCGGTCAAGAAAATACGTATCATATCTGCTACGAGTTACAGGTTTCCTGCAAAGGTAGCAATTCCAAGCTGAAAACGCCTCTGTATCAGAGAAAAATTTTGATACGCTTGCTTAAATCTTCGAATTCCTTTTCTCCCGGTTCACCAGTGGGTGTACCGAAGGGCATCTGTGCAATCATCATCCAGTTGTCGGGCAGGTTCCAGGTGCGACGTACCTCGTCGTCAATCAAGGGGTTATAGTGTTGCAGGGAGGCGCCCAACCCCATATCTTCCAGCATAGTCCAGATGGCAAACTGGTGCATAGCGGAGGTGTGCTGTGACCAAGTGGGGAAATTATCCTTATAGGAAGGGAATGTTTCCTGCAGCTTCTTGACTACAGAAGTATCTTCAAAATAGAGCACAGTACCGTGTCCGCTGGCAAAACAGCCGTCAATCTTGGCTTCCGTCTTGGCAAAAGCCTCGGCAGAGATGCGTGCTTTCAGGGTTTCCTTCACAATGTTCCACAATTTCTTATGTTCGTCGCCCAGCAACAATACAATTCTTGTAGACTGTGAATTGAAAGCTGACGGCACATTCTTTACGGCTTCACGAATAATGTGTACTATTTCTTCATCCAGTACTGGCGAATCGCTGCCGATAGAGTAATAACTACGGCGATGCGCCATGGCTTCTGCAAATGTTCTCTTCATTTTTTGTCCTTTCTTTTTTTATTGAGACTTCTCTTCTTTATTTTATATCCGCCATACAAAGAAACAAATGAAAGAGTTAAGTTGTTCGGATTTTCTTTTTTACCTTTGTCCGCAGTTATGAAGAAAGAAAAATATTACGTCGTATGGGCGGGAGTCAGCCCGGGTATCTACACTTCCTGGACAGACTGCCAACTGCAGACCAAAGGCTACGAAGGAGCAAAATACAAGTCATTCGAATCACGCGAGGAAGCGGAAAAAGCCTTTGCCTCTTCGCCGTACACGTACATCAAGCGGTCGGCTCCCTCTCCTGCCAAGACTATTCCCGGCGCCGACGCTCCCCTTCCCACCGCCGTCGCGGAAAACAGCCTTGCCGTAGACGCAGCCTGCAGCGGAAATCCCGGTGCCATGGAGTACCGGGGAGTACACGTCGCCAGCCGTCAGGAAATCTTTCACTTCGGGCCGATGTATGGAACCAACAATATCGGCGAATTCCTCGCCATTGTCCACGGACTTGCCTTGTTGAAACAGAAAGGTTTCGACATGCCCATCTACAGTGACAGCGTGAACGCCATCAACTGGATAAAACAGAAAAAATGCAAGACCAAACTGCCGCGCGACGCCAAGACCGAAGAGCTTTTCCACCTAATAGAACGTGCGGAGAAGTGGTTGCGCGAAAACACCTACACCACCCGCATCCTAAAATGGGAGACAAAGCAATGGGGGGAAATTCCGGCCGACTTCGGAAGGAAGTAAAAAAACGCGGGCACCCCGGATTCTTCATCCGGTTGTGCCCGCGTCAAGAAAATGATGCGGCCGAGCTTATGAATGAATAGCCGCCATCATGTTTTATTTGCTATACGATGCCTTCACGAAAGGAGCATCAAGCAAGTAGTCAAGACTCTGCTTCACACTCTCTTCTACGGGGCAGCTGTATTTCTCAATCTCAGCTACGATGTGGCGCACGCCAGCAGTATCCGTATTCTTGAAGATAGCATCATAACCTACCATACCACTCTGCCCAATCTCGCGGTGATCCTTGATATGGAGCATGGTGAAGCGTCCGGGATACTTGTTGAAGTAATCCACCGGGCTGTTCTGGCCGCGCACTACCCAGTAAACGTCCATCTGGAAGAATACATATTCGGGATTGGTGTGTTGCAGCATGTAGTCCAGCATCAGCTCCTTGTCTTCCACTTTCTGGAATTCATGGGCATGATTGTGGTAACCGTATTTCAAACCGGCAGCCTGGCAGCGCTTGCCCACTTCATTGTAATAGTCGCAGTAGGTCTGCAAGTCTTTCAATGTCTTGGGAACGGAGAGATACGGAGTCACGATATACTCCATACCGGCCTCCTTATGGGCAGCAATGCACTGATCCCACCATTTCAAGGCTTCCGTAAAGTCGCCCGAAGCCAGTTCCTCGTCCGACAACCCGTGGGTAGTGTGCGAAGAAAGCACGGTCATACCGCTCTTTTCCACCATCTGTTTGAACTCCTGGGGAGTCTTGCCGTAGAACTTACCGTCATTGTAGTTGGCGGCCTCCACACTGGTATAGCCCATATCAGCCAAATCCTTCAGAATCTGGTCGAGGTTACTGCCGTCCTTCACCAAGTCTCTTACAGAGTAGAGCTGGATGGCTACTTCCTTTTTCGTCGTTTCCGGCGCCGTTTCCGTGCTGTGGCTGCTGCAGCTTGTGGCCATCATGGATAAGCACAGTGCTGACAAAATCATCATATGTTTGATTCTCATAGTACTATCTTTTTAGAAGGAATTAGTCGAGAACCTTTACACGGATGTTGCGGTACCAAACATCGTCGCCATGATCCTGCACACCGATAAAGCCTTCGTGGTTTTCGCCGCCACAGTTGTTCAACAGTTCGAAAGCCAAGGGCCACTTCTCTTCGCTGAACTTGCTTGCCTGCAACATTTCAGTCCATTGCTTAGTCCACAAGTGATATTCCAGTACGTTTTCATCGTTCTGTCCGTGAACTACAGTACCTTTGTATACCATAATCTTTGCCTTGTTCCATTCGCCGAAAGGTTTGGCGTTCTGCGGAACAGCCGGTATCATGTCGTACAAGGAAGCAGCCTGACGGTTGTTGTCCTTACCCAGTTTGGCATCCGGATGATTGGCGTTATCCAGCACCTGGAACTCGGGAGCAGAGATATAGATGGGTTCCAACACTTCGTTGCCGTCCTTGTCCTTTGAAGTAACTTCCTGAGCCAGATAGAAGATACCGGAGTTACCACCTTTGGAAATCTTCCATTCCAGTTCCAGCTCAAAGTTCTTGAACTTATGGGCGAAAATCAAGTCACCGCCCTCACCGGTCTGTCCTTCGCCGGTACCGGTTCCACAGAATTTGAGGCAACCATCCTCAATAATCCATCTGGAAGGCACTTTGTCCTTACCGTATCCACGCCATCCGTCCAGGCTCTTTCCATCAAAGATAGTGATATAACCGTCCGCATCAATCGGCAGGTTCAAGCTGTCCGTTTCAGGCGCTTTCAGAGACTTGGAATAAGACACCGCAGTAGTAGTAGGAGCTGCAGCTTCCTCCGTAGCGTTCGATTTCTTTGCACCGCCACCGCAAGAGGCGAGCATACCTCCGATAAGGCAACAAGCCAAAGAATAATATATTTTCTTCATAATCTGAAAAATTAAATGATTAGTATTCGTTTATGAGCATCGGAACCTGGTTCCGATACTCTTTTTAATGTTTATCTGGGCATATCGGGCAACTTCCAGCCTTCACGGTAGTTATGCTTGATGAGCTCTTCTGCAAAAGCCTTGGCATTTACCGGATCTGTCCATGTCTTGTCGAAGCTCGGATGGCCGTTGTGTATCTTGAAGCCGTCCTTGATGACTGTACGCAATGTCTCGTCGTCGCCGATATTGGTGAAGCGCATGTTGGCTCCGTCCCATTCCAGTGTCTTGTTCAGGCCCTGCAGACGGATGGCCAATACACCCATTGCCACCATTTCGTTCATCGGTCCCGCTTCGGAGAAATCAGACTTAGGCATCACGCGGCTGGAAGGACTTTCCTTACAAGCACGTACCCAATCCATCTCATGACCGCCATTCATAGCCTTCGGCACACGGCGGCAAACCTTCGGTGCATTGGGCACGCGGCCAGAAAGTAACCACGGGTTCTGTCCGTAGCAACCGCAAATCAGCGTATCCTTCGTTCCGTGGAAGATAGTCAGACCGCCACCGCTCTGCATCAGTTGCTTTCCTTCGGGGAAGCCTTTCGGACGGTCGGGCATCATGCCACCATCATACCAGTGAACTTCCACTTCGGGCATAGCCACCTTCGGCATATTCTCACGTGCGGGGAAAGTCAGCTTCACATGCTGTGCTTGCGGAGCGCAGGCATTGAGCAACAATGTAGATGAACCTTCTACCTTGGTAGGATACAGCAACTTCAAAGCTCTGAACGGCTGGTGCAGGATGTGGCAAGCCATATCGCCCAAAGCACCCGTACCATAATCCCACCATCCGCGCCAGTTCCAGGGATGATAGATTTCGTTATATGGATTCATCTTGGCAGGACCGGTAAACAAATCCCAGTTCAGGGTTTTGGGAATGCGGTCTTCCTTTTCGGGAACATTCAATCCTTGCGGCCAGATGGGACGGTCGGTAGCACATTCCACCTTCGTCACGTCACCGATTTCGCCGTTCCATATCCACTCGCATACCAAGTCGGTACCCTCGTCCGAAGAACCCTGGTTACCCATCTGGGTAACTACTCCCGTAGAAGCGGCCAGGCGGGTAAGCAGACGGGACTCATATACGGAGTGCGTCAACGGTTTCTGGCAATATACATGTTTGCCCATCGTCATGGCATCAGCAGTAATGATGGCATGTGTATGGTCGGCAGTAGCGATGATAACGGCATCGATGTCCTTACCCATCTCATCGTACATCTTACGATAGTCCCAATACTTCTTCGCATTGGGAAGCTCATCGAACACACCTTTCGCGTAGCGCCAGTCTACGTCACAAAGCGCCACGATATTTTCCGTAGCCTTCACATGGTTGATGTTGGTGTGTCCCATACCGCCGATACCTACGGCAGCAATGTTCAAACGGTCACTGGGAGGCACGTGTCCGTGGCTCTTACCCAAAATGCTGCTTGGAGCAATGGTAAGACCCGCCAAAGCTAAACCTCCGGTCTTAAGAAATTCTCTTCTTGTAAATTTCGACATGGTTCTTTAGATTTTAAAATCGGTTAATATAATGAGTTTTAAAACAATCCTTAATTACAGTAGGCATCAGACTACCGTTTTCTTCGGACGGAGCAGTCCGTAACCTTCTTTCATATGCCTCCGGCGCTCCTTGATTTCCTCCAGCGTCTGCAAGTCGCCTATGCCGGGCAGGTCGTGGCGGCGCGCATCCTCCAGGAAGGTCCATCCGTATTGGGAAGCAATGGCCGAGTCTCGCATCTGCGGCAATCTCGGATCGCGTTTCCCGCTCTCGATGGAGTCTGCCATAATGTTGCAGAGCTTGTCCAGGTTCTTTCCGCCAAACGGTTTCTCCAGGCGAAGCGTACGGTTCACGCCGTGAAGTTCCACTACGGCAGTCCGGAAATCATGCGTCATGCGCACGATACCTTTTGTACCGATAATGTCCGTATATGCATTATGAGTCTGGTTTCTGGAGAGTTGTCCGTAGACGAAGCCTTGTGTGACATCGAAGGCGATGCCGTTCTCGAACGTACCGTGGCACTGTACCCACCAAGGGTCCTTGTAGTCCCACATCCGCATGCCTTGGGCATGCCAGGTCTTGTATTCACTGTCGGCATACCAGCGGGCGATGTCTATGTAGTGCATGCCGCAGTCGTGGTAGGCGGGACCCTCATATTCGTGTCCCTCGCCCGGCGCCAATCCCGGAGTCATGTGGCAGATGCGCAAGATAGCCAGTTCACCAATCTCGCCTTCATCGATAAACTGCTTCATAGCCTGGTGATACCAGGAGTTCCGCAGATAAAGGTTGACAGCGGCAATGCGATCATACTTTTCAATCAGGTCCACAATTTCCCATTCCTTATCAATGGTATCGGCAATGGGTTTCTCCGTCAGGATATGCTTATTGCTCCGGACAGCTTTCTCTATTTGTTCTTTTCTGGAATTTGCCAATGCAAAAAGACCAACAGCTTCTACACTCTGGTCATCAAAGATTTCTTGTTCATCGGATATGATTCTGGATGAAGGGGAAAGGTTTCTTGCCAATTCTCGGGAGGCCGGATCGGTATCGCAGATATATGCGATGTCCCATCGACCGCTTTTCTGCATTTCCTCCCAATACATTTGCCCCATTCTGCCGAACCCTATCAAACCAACTTTTATTTTCATGGTAGGCGAATATTAAATATTTACAGTTATAGTATTATCGGGGTCGATTGAATTACATGATTAAGAGTACTTGGACTGATAGTCATAGTAGCTGTCGTCGTAGACGTTGGATATAATTTTTTCATGATATTTGCAATGTTTATGTATGTGTTCTTTGCAAAAATAGGATAATTAGTGATAGAATGGAAGCAAGCAGATATTAAAAAAGCGTAAAAGACAAAAGAACGCCCTTTATTCATCATCGCCTAACAGCCGTGAAACACTCTGCCGGCAGCCGTCAACACCCACCTGCATCATAGATTCTGCGTAAGAAATATAGAAGAGAAAGAAGAATTAATAGGCTGTTTGCAGGAAATTAACTTCCTATTTAGTCATAACAGCCTAGCACAAGCGGGTGGAAGCAAAGTACGCAGAATTTTATTTCTATGAGAGAGACTGCATATCATTCAGTCTCTTATAATAGCCGTTCTTCTCGAGAAGTTCCTCGTGCTTACCACGTTCCACGATTTCACCTTCATAGAGTACACAAATCTCATCCGCATTCTTGATGGTGGAAAGGCGGTGGGCGATGGCAATCGTGGTACGGGTCTTCATTAGCCGTTCCAGAGCCTCCTGCACCAGTCGTTCGCTTTCGGTATCGAGTGCTGAAGTGGCCTCATCGAGTATCAGGATAGGCGGATTCTTCAAGATGGCACGGGCAATACTGATACGCTGGCGCTGTCCGCCGGAAAGCTTGCCGCCACGGTCGCCAATGTTGGTCTGATAACCGAGTTCGGTCTCCATGATGAAGTCGTGGGCATTGGCAATCTTTGCCGCTTCGATCACCTGCTCCATAGTTGCATTTTCCACACCGAAGGCAATGTTGTTGAAGAAGGTGTCATTGAACAGGATGGCCTCCTGGTTCACGTTTCCTATCAACGCACGCAGGTCGTGGATGCGAAAATTCTTAATATTCACACCGTCAATTGTAATCTCACCTAACTGCACATCGTGATAGCGCGGCAGCAAATCCACCAATGTAGATTTGCCGGAGCCGGACTGGCCGACAAGTGCAATGGTTTGTCCTTTGGGCACCATCAGATTGACGTGCTTCAACACTTCGCGCTTGCCGTCGTAACTGAAGGAGAGGTCCTTAAATTCAATCCGGTCATTCATCCCGTGCAGCGGCAACGGGTTTACCGGTTCCTTAATGGGGTTCTCGGCTTTCAGTATTTTGTCCACACGTTCCATGGATGCCAGACCCTTTGGAATGTTGTATCCTGCCTTTGCAAAGTCTTTCAACGGATTGATGATACTGTACAGAATCACCATATAGAAGATGAACGTTGATGCTTCCATGGAAGTGCCGTCGCCCAGAATAAGCAGACCACCGAACCACAGTACCAATACAATGAGCAGCGTACCGAGGAATTCACTCATCGGATGTGCCAACGACTGACGGATGGCTACCTTGTTGGTTGCATCACGCAGCTCGTCGCTGCATTGCTTAAAACGGTCCACCATCTTGTCTTCTGCTATAAAAGCCTTGATTATACGCAGTCCGCCAAGCGTCTCTTCCAGTTGCGACATGGTATCACTCCATTTCCCTTGGGCTTCCAACGACTTACGCTTCAGTTTCTTGCCGACTTTTCCCATCAGCCAGCCCATACCCGGCAATACCAGGACAGTAAACAGAGTCAGCTGCCAGCTGGTTACAATCAGAGTGGAAAAATAAAGCAGAATCAGGATAGGATTCTTGAGCAGCATATCCAGTGAGCTGGTAATGGAGTTTTCAATTTCGCCTACGTCACCACTCATACGTGCAATGATGTCCCCTTTCCTTTCTTCAGAGAAAAAGCCGAGCGGCAAGTGCATCACTTTGGAATAAACCATCACGCGGATATCGCGTACCACTCCCGTACGAAGGGGAATCATAATGGCGGAAGAACCGAAATAGCAGGAAGTCTTCAGCATGGTCATGAAAGCAAGGAAAAGCCCCATGAACAGCAATGTCATCTGTGGCCCGTGTGTCTCAATCATCTGAGTGACGTAATAATAGAAATTGTTCACCGCCACTTCCTTCAAGCTACCGCTTCCCCACTCCATGAAGTGATACACTTGGGTGTTCTCCCCCGTCTTGAAAAGGATATTGAGAATAGGAATGAGCAGTGTGAATGAAAAGACATTGAATATAGCGGACAGCACATTGAGCACGATTGCCCAACCGATATATCTCTTGTAAGGCGACACAAAGCGCCGCATCAGTTGTAGGAATTCCTTCATTGCTTGTAGTTAAGTGAATTATGAGGTCGCAAAGATACAAGAAAACGAGGGAATGGAAAAGGGTTTCAGGTTATTTCTGCCTAAATGCCCACATTCTCTACTTTCTTTTGTGTCCTTGCATACTTCTCCAGCACCATGTACACTCATACATTGTCATCTTAATAATAGCCGGCTCATTTATTTTCCATCTTTACTCCTAACTTCCACACAATTTTCTTCAAACTTCAATATGCCCAAGCAATTATATGAGTAAATAATGAAAAAGATGTACCTTTGCACCCGACTTAACTGAGAACTTTGTTCACCACATGAGAAAAGCTATTATCACAACCCTATCTGTCCTAATCGTACTTCTGTCCATTGCTTGCAATACCCGAGTGAACTATAATAAGTACCTGATTGCAATTGACTCGCTCATCGTTCAGCAACCGGACACTGCCCTATCTATGCTCGAAGCATTCCCGACAAACAGCCTGCAGACCCAAGCTGACAGTGCTTATTATGACCTATTAATGACAGAAGCAAGAGATAAGAACTACATTATCCAAACCAATGATTCCCTGATACAATCGGCCCTGACCTACTACAACGGCACAAACGACATAGAAAAGCGGGCAAGGGCCCATTACTATTCCGGCTGCGTCTACCGGGATTCACAGAGAAGAACAGAATCTATGACTCAATACCTCATAGCAAAGCCCTTGGCTGAAAAAGCAGGAGAAAGACGTCTATTAAGTCTTATCTACCTGAATATAGGTTATCTATACTATTCACAAAACCTAAATACACAAGCCGATTCCAGCTATCAATTGGCACAACAAATAGGTATTCAGCTAAAGGACTCTGTTCTTCAAGCAGAAGTTCTGTCACGACGAGGACTCATCCGAATGGAAAAAGGAGAGGAATTCTATCCCGAAGCCGAAAAAATGATGTTGAAGGCACTCGCTATCGTCCAAAAACAGTCCAACATACAATTAAAAGAAAATGTGTTCTCCTCACTATGCCAACTATACAACTGGATGGAAAACGGAGAGAAAGCTATAGAATTCGCCAAACAGAATCTTGGCGTACAGAAAGACCGCACAACATGCTACAAAGCTTTCGAACTACTTGGAAGCGCATATTACCTAATATTGCAATATGATTCTGCCCGCTACTACCTACAAAAATCCCTTTTCACAACAGACTATGCCACCAAAGCCGGGGCTTACATGTATCTGGCAGACATAGCCAAAGAGCAAGGAGACTTAGCTACTTCCTTAGAGATGGAACGCAACTACTCTGCCTATTTGGACAGCATGCAGAAGTCCAGACAGCCCGATGCCATTGTCTGCGCAGAACAAGGGATGCCAAGCAACAAGCAAAACATAATCAGCAAACACACCCATTACTCTATCATAAGTATATCAATAATCACATTAACCCTCATTGTAGCTGTAATCATCCTATCCTATAAGAAAAGAAAGCAAAAGCCCAATAACCGAACCGAAAAAGAAATGCTGTATAAGGCAGGACTTGTTCTATTCGAACAATCTGAGGTATACAACAAGATGACTCTAATCATCCGCTCTCATAAAGAAAAGGCAGAATCAGAAATAATGCATCAAGGTGACTGGCTACAACTAATTGCAGAAACCAACAAATGTTGGAATAATATTGCCCGGGAACTACAATCAAAATATCACCTGACAGAAGACGAAATCTACTTATGTTGTCTGTACCTGACAAACCTCCCGATAAGCCACTTTTGCCATATATTGAGCTGCGAACGGGATACTATTTACAAAAAGGCAGACCGCATATTAGAAAACAAAATGGGCTTTGCACACAAAGAGATATCTCTTAAGGAAGCTTTAAAAAAGAATCTCCAATCATCTAGCCAATCATAACAATCATTAGCAAGTACAACAATTATACAATATTATACGCCATTATACACCGAAATTATACAATATTATACACTTATCCTGCCGTATTAAACCGACCTTTGCGGCATCAATAATCAAAAAAGTGTATAATGATGAAAAAACTATTGTCTATCTTAATTGCGACATTCTTTTTAAGCAATATTGTGACATACGCACAAAAAGAGAACAATCCTTTTACAGAAATTGCCCTAACCCAAGCAAAAAGAAAAGATCCGATTAGTAAAGGAGATACCCCTATATCTCGTAGTATCATTCAAACCGCCAACGCCTACTTATATAATAACACAGTATGTGTCGACTTCAACGAGGTATTACCTAACGTCACCATAACCCTCATCAATGAATCAACTAGTAAACTCATTCATTCAGAAGCATACAATGAACCCACAAACATTGACATCACTTTGGATGAAGGATACAGTAGTGGTAACTATTTGATTAAAATAGAGTCTGATGAAGTTCTTTTATATGGTTATTTCTCATTATAACAATCATACAACAAACAATACATTATTTAAAAAGATAGAGAGCCATGAAAAAGTTATTCCTATTTATGAGTTGGGTAATGCTTATATTATCCGGTTGTGCCGATGAAGATATCATCGAACGTAATTCCCCGTCATTTCCACAAAGTGTAAATACCCGATCTGCAGGAGATGGTGTATATGATATTTTAGGGTACGGCTATGATATAACTGGGCCATATTTAGATACTAAGTCCAGTCGTGCAATAGTATTTGATACTAATAAACTATTAGAAAAAGGACTGATTACCCCCTACAAACTAGAAGAATCTCGGTTCCGTTACTCTTCAGGGAAAGATGTCATTGATTTTACCACCAACATGTCATCTTCATTACAAATGAGCACCCCCGGCATCCTAAAAGTCATAGGTGGCGCCTCTTTAAATATAGCATTCGGAGGTAATTCTCATTATAATTCTGACTACTCTTTTGCATACTGTACTCAGCAATATATAGATAGCAGGTATCGAATTTCAGAAGCTGACATTAATGTTTTAAAGACATGTCTCACAAAACAGTTTATTGAAAGACTCTCTACATATACACCAGAACAAATTGTTGAAGAGTATGGAACTCATGTGTTAAAGGATATATATTTAGGAGCAAAATTCGAAGTGTATTATATGGCTAAATCAACCTCATCATCAAAAAAAGAAAGTATAAACGCTGGGTTAGGCGCTTCACTCTTTAGCCTTTTCAAGATGGATGGAAAATTCCAATATGATGAATCTTTAGCTATAACTAATAAAGAGCAGTCCTTATATTATTTCACAATAGGAGGTGACCCCGCCGTAGGAGTGCAAGGTTCTTTAAATCCAGAAAATTCACCATCAATAGATATAGGTAAATGGATGGCATCAGTAAAATCTTCCACACCGAAATTTATTGATGTCGACAATAATTCACAATCATTTATCCCCATTTATGAATTAGTTACAGACCCCACAAAAAAGCAAACTCTCAAAGCATATATAGACAACTACATAAAGAGTAAAGAAGTATGTTCTATAAGCCTATATCCATCAACTACTGGTACACGTCAAGTCAGCGGACTAGGACATATTAATCAAGGGGCAGGAGTTGCTATCGGTGATATTGATAAAAATGGAAGGCCTGATATGATATTGATGGGAATAGATAATCCTAAAGGAAAGAATAATTTTTGGTATAAAGTCTTATATGATATTGATGAAAATGGATACTATTCAAAAGAATCATCTATTCTTTCAATTTCTGCTGAGGGTTGGGAAAATTCTGGAGGTGATATCGCCCTCTGTGATTTGAATAATAATGGAATATTAGATATGGTTCTTTTATGCACAGACAAGCCCACTACAGCAGGTCGTGCCTACCGATGGTATTACGTAGCTTATGACCTCAAACCTGATGGCCACTATAACTCATTATCTTCGCTAAATACATTAGATGAACTCGGATTTTTTTACGATGGAGCAGGTATTGATATATGTGACATAAATAAAAATGGAACTCCTGATTTATTAATGATGGTCTATGATGCCCCAGAAGGAGAAAATTCATTTCGATATCAAATTGCTTTCGACCTACAATCAAATGGCAACTATTTGAGTCTATCACCCGTATATGAAGTTCCAGGATTAGGTCATGATGGAGATGGAGCAGGAGTTGCAGTTGGTGATATTGACAATAATGGTACATTGGATATCCTATTTATGGCATTAGATGCTCCCTCTGGTAAAGATAAATTCGTATATGAAATACTACCTGATATAGATAAGTATGGTAACTCTTATGCAAAACCTATATATACCCCTCGTTTCCCTGACTCTTTATCACCGTGTGACACTGGACAAGGAGCAGCATGTTGTCTTTATGATTTAGACAATAATGGTTTCTTAGATGCCATTTTTGTTGCTATTGAAAATATTAAAGGGAAAAGTAACTCATGGAAATATGTAACAGGACATAATTTGAATAAACAAGGTGTACCAATGTGTTGGAGATAACTTAATACCCAATTATTGTATATGAGTTTATATTACCCACTCTCTGCATGTAATTTATTCAAAAGCATTGAAGTATGTCAGGTCTATATATTATGTTTATATCAATATAAATTAAAACAACATGAAAAAGATTTTAGTTTTATTCGCATTACTGATGACCGGCGTTATGGGCATCCACGCGCAAGAAGGACTCAAATGGGGAGCGATGGCAGGTATGAATTCCAGCAAGTTCTCCACCAATGGTTTTGACAGCAAGGTAGGTTTCCATGTCGGCATCAAGGCCGAGAAAGACTTGCCCCAGATAGCCCAAGGTGTTTATCTCGACATGGCTGCACTGCTGTCCTTAAAAGGTACACAAATAAATGGGAATGATGCATCTCTGAAATTCAATCCCTACTATTTAGAAATACCTATACACATGGGCTACAAATATGCCATCAATGACAATTTTGCCATCTTTGGCAATTTCGGTCCTTACTTTGCAGTCGGTCTCTTCGGTAAAATGAAGGCAACGGGATATTTGATTGATGAAGTGGAAGGATTGACAAGCATTCATGATTCTGCCAAAGTATTCGGAAGCAATGCCATGAAACGTTTCGACTTTGGTCTCGGACTCAAAGCAGGAGTCGAATTCTTTCAAAAATATCAAGTCTCTATCGGATATGACTGGGGATTACTGGACAATATAGAAGATAGCGGAAACAAAAACCGCAACTTGATGCTCTCCGTGGGGTATTTCTTCTAAGATTTAATAGTGTGGAAAAGGGCACGAAAACCCTCTCCACACTTTTTATTGCCGATATACAAGAAACAAACTGTTCAACATAGAAATAAAATCACTACTTACGAAAACAGAGACAACCACTGAGCCGAATCTATAAAAATATGGCATTTTGAAGTAATTCTTTCCATGGATATTCCACTTCATCATTACAAAGCACCACCATTTTCTCTGAATTATCTCCTAAAAGAGCACCATATTTACCTAAAGTGCCTTTACTGGTAATCTGATGCTTGCAACGAGCTATCAGAAACAAGTCCATATACCCCTTATCAGAACCGTTTATATCAACAATCTTACAATTACCTTCCGTAAGATAAAGTTGCGGAATAAGTTCATCCCTCACCCAATCCGGCTCATCTGAAAAGAAATAGAAGAAAGAAGACATATCCCTATCCTGCATATAAGTCACTGCCGACTTGAAATACTCCAATGAAGCAGGTTTGCCGTAAGCCGGAATTTCTACTTTCAAGTCCCCACGCCTTACGTGAACAGCTACGGAACAAGGACGTGAATCAATCTCTGAATACAGCAATTTATTCTGTGCATCCAGCACCTCGGGCATTACTCTAAAAAGCGACCGGAATACCGGAAGCCAAATATCAGCCGGAACATGATAATAACCACCTAAATAGACCGGAGGCTTCTTTTGTAGAAAAGAGAAGTCATCCTGCCTACCATAAGTATTATTACCCAAATTAAAATATTTCTTCTTATAGACAGACAAAGCCAGTTTAGAAGCGGACTTCACTTTTAAGTAAGGAAAAGCCTTCAACAAATCGAAGTTACGTACAAACTGGTAATCCATATCTGTTCCCCACTCTTCATAGAAAGACAAATCATAGAGCACTTTATGTCCTCCATTTTCAAAAATTCTACCCAGCAGATATTGGTGCATCTGAGAACAAACTCCGCCATCCATAAGTACTATCACTTGAGGGGCTATCAGTCTATGTTTTACAGCCTTTCTATACAGGCTTTTCTTCCACCTTTCTATGATTTTCATTTCTCTATAATTTATTTTTCCAATTATAATAATACAGTCTCCAATATCCCAACAACGATGATAACCTATAAGTAGTAACTATCTTCTTCTCACGGCGTGACAGTAATTTCCAAAATTCCGGATAATCCCCAAGCCCTATCATCAACCGATTCATTTCTTTATTAACATCCTTTACCTTTTTCCAATGGAGCCGCGCTTGAGTATTCTTTATATGGAACAAAGCTAATTCTCTTGCAAATTCCTCATGCAATCCGTTCCGTTCTATATAGTCATCAAACCAGCGCACATAAACATTGAAATCAAGATATGCTCTCTCTCCCAAATCGTGAGATACCGAAGAGGAATAAACATAATAATCAAGAATCGGAGTATTTATAGAAACAACTTTTCCCGAACGAACTAAAATCTGCGTAGACAAAGCAACATCTTCTCCAAACGAGATGCCGAGCCTTTCAATCCCCTCATCATATAAAGAACGTAAATGAAACTTGGTCCACATAGCCCAATATGCCCTTGAACAGAGGATACATTTTAAATATTCAATCCCGGACATTTGTTCAAACTCCATGCTGTCCGATTCCTTTCTTCCGCCATCTTCACAAAAAAAGAAAGGAGCAACAACAACATCGGCTTGAGTCTCCTCAGCACGGTTCACCAAACATCCTATCGCATTGCTCATCAAAACATCATCACAATCCAAATACTGTATATATTTCCCCCGTGCCCGATTCACACCTATTCTTCTCGCTTCGGATATTCCTCCATTCTGTTTGCTTATAACAATAATACGACAATCCAACTTTACATAATTTTCTATAATGACCGGAGTATTATCCATACTTCCATCATTGACCACGATGATCTCTATATTCTTGTAGGATTGGGACATAGCACTTTGAAGGCATCTCTCTAAATATTTCTCACCATTATAGACACAAATTATAATAGAGACTAAGGGAGAAAGGGTATCGTTCATCATATTTACAATTACATTCTACAAGCCCAACAAAGTACAGAAACTTGATGCAAAGTTATCAATACCATACTTTTCCTCTATTGCAATGGAATCGATGTTTTTGGAGAGCATTTTTCTAACGTTTTCATCCCGCAATATTTCTATCTTTTCTGCTAATTCCGCAATATTTCCTTTCTGGTAAAGGAGCCCATTCACTCCATCCTCAATGCGTTCCGGATTTGCCCCCACATCAGAAAGGATTAATGGCAACCCGCATTTCTGAGCTTCTACAGCAACCCTACCAAAAGTTTCAAAAGTGGAACAAACCAACACAACGTCAGCCAAAGCATAATAAGAAACCACCTGTTGCGTGTAAGAGACAATTTTTACATTGTTATCCAGACCATTATCTTGAATATATTTTTGGCATTTGGGCATAAAGCCAACATCCGGGCCAACCAGATAACAAAGAATATCCTTCCCTTCAGCCACTATTCTCTTTACCGCCTGCAAAAGTTCCATCTGTCCCTTATTAGAGTCAAAAGCGCCGACCAACAAGATAGTATACCGCGTATGTCTATCACATTTCACATCCACTCCAACCGTCATCGGCAATTCTACAGCTTGGGTGATGCTGCTTATTTTTGCGCTTGTCATCACCTTTTGATAATGAAACTCTGCATATCTGGAAGTTACCAATATCTTATTTGATAATTTATCAATCGCTCTAAAGATAAAACGAAATTCAAAAACAGGATTAAGATTCAGCCAAGTCACATCAGGTATCTCATGGATAAACCAACAGTGCTTTATCCCTAACATCTTACATGATATTGCCAAATGAGGAAAAACCACAGTATTTGTCATTCCATAGTCCGGCTTTATCCTTCTCAAGTAACGGGTTAATTTAATGGAATACTTCGATAGTTTACGAATATAAGAAAGCTTCTCTCTCGTGCCGATATCCATGTCCTTACCTACAAGCCACCATTCCATTTGTAAGAACCTATAGCCATCAATATAAGGGGAGCAGGCATCAAGCAAATCTCCCGGACCAGGAAGAACCATATAGAGTTGCCAATCAGGGTGAATATGCTTAAGCCCCCGCAATAGATCCAATAAACATCTTTGTGCTCCTCCGGCACAATCACTAACATGTGATAAAAAAACCAATTTCATAGCAACCACAATTAGCTTACAAGATATTTGTACACATATTTAATACAGTGCTGTAAATGTTTCCATGAATAAGGGTAAGCTAAAAAGTCCTTCAGCACCACCTTCGCCTCAGGATATCCCGCTTTCAATAACTTACGCAAAAAGACACTGAAGGTATATTCTTCCTGCTTCCTCATTTCTTTTTCTCCCAATTCAAATCCCTCTATTTTCATTGGAAGCATCTTATTCCACTTCAATTTGTGCATTTTAATCGTATCTTGATACCAACTTTGATTAAAATTCCCTTGTGAAGAATGCTCTATCAAGACCTCAGAAGAACAACATACATAATTTTTATAACAACGATCCGCAGCTATTTGCAATGTAAAATCCAAGTCATAACAATGGAAACCCGTCAACAATTCCTCATCAAAAGGATATTTAGCCCATACATCCTTACGCACAAACATGGCAAAGCCATCCAATACCAGCACTTCCTTAAAAGGATGCTCCATAGTAACCGATGCTACACGAAATTGGGTTTCAGTTCCAACGCTCTGATAATAGAATATAACATCCCACTTATACACATCTCCCCATCCCGAATAGCATTTCAATTTCACCTTACTACCGGCAAAACCTATCACCCCACAATCCGGTTCCTTAAGTTTCTTCTCAATGCACTTTCCCCAGCCTACCGAATGAAACTTTACATCCTCATGGACAAAAAACAGAAAGGGATAATGTGCCCGAGAAGCTCCCTCATTATACGCACGCGCTATCGGCCATTGTTTTTCACGATTATCAATAGCAATGATTTCATAATCAACACCAATAGTATCATGAATATTCCGGGTTACTTGCTCCAAACGTTCGGGAGATACCGAACAAATTATGATTGAAAGCATAATCTGATGCTATTAGTTTGTATTATTTTGCAATATCTCATCATAAACAGCCAGTCTTCTCTCCAACATTTCCTGAGGATTATAAAGTTCACGCAAACGCTTCAATGCTTGCGTCGCCAGCCTGACTTGCAATTTTTTATCCGCTTCCAAACGAATGACTGCTGCTGCAAAATCAGTTGCGCTATCAGCAATCAAACACTCTTCATTGTGACGTAGGTCAATTCCCTCAACTCCTTTTGTCGTAGTTACAAAAGAAGCCATAGAGGAAACCGCATCCAATATTTTCATCCTCATACCACTACCAATACGAATTGGCACCAGAACGATACTCCCATTCAAGTATTCCCGCAAATCCTCCACATAACCCACTAACTCCATTTCCGGACATACTGCCTGAAGACTTTTCACGTAACGGCTCTTCCATGTCCCAATCACTTGAAAAACAAATTTAAAACCCTGAACACGCAAACAAGGGGCTACTTCATGACAAAACCAATCTACTGCATCCTGGTTCGGGTAATGATTTTCACTTCCAACAAATGTCAGACGAACAGAGGCCGGCTTCACAATTCTGTCATAAGCAGACTCTATCTGTACCACTGCCGGAGAAACATAAATTTTGCATTCTTGTCCAACCAAGTCTGCCAACAATAAACGGTCAATATCCGTCAATGCAATTACATGCTTATATTGACGTAAAGCGGCTTTCTCCATATCCTTAGCAATGCCATAGAGCATCTTGTCTTCATCTGTTACATGAGTAAGGCATTCCATTTCATTTTCATTACGTATATACCTCAGTTCATGATGCACAAACACTGTTTGTACATCTTTTGGCAATAGATACCCCAATGTTATCAATGGATAGAACTCAACCTGAATAATATCAAATCCACGACGTGAGATGTCAGACACATACTCTACGTATGCCTTGGGAAAAGGTTTAAAACAAGAATTCTTCAACGTCATATTCTTATACGGACGCTCTTGCTGAAAAGAATACAGTTGCCGTTGCATCTTGCGGGAAATGGATTCAGACATCTTTTTTAACCAACGGTAATATCGGGGGCAACGAGTCTTAGGTTCTGCATCTTCTTCCCTAAAAAGATAGAAATCAACATTTGTCCATAAAGCCCTTAAACTTTCGACATCATTCATCTCCTTATTTTCCGGAGAAAGCAACAAAGACACAGACATTTTGTGCCGGATATATTCCACCATATTGAAAAAGGCCTGATTACCTCCAGCAGTCAACGGATAAGGCACACAAGGAAGTATAAAAAGAATTTTCTTCATTATCTCTTTCGATTTCTAAGTTTCAACTTACACATGCGGAATGCCACACTTAATGATACAGAAGGGCAAATATACCATAAACTACGACAAATGCCCATAAGATCATGTAATTTATAACGATCTTGCAAACTATAATGCAATATCGTATGGGCATATTTCTTTATCGCATGCTGTAGTTTTCTATCTTGAAGTCTGTCCGAGTAAAAAACTGAAACCCATTTTATAAATTGCCTTGTAGCTACTATCTTCTCTTCATCATAATTGAAGGAACAACTTATATTCTCGCCCATCACATTTCGCCAACAAACCGGCTTACCCGGCAAAGGAATCATTCCACCTGCATTTTCACCTATGCTTGTCCACGTTGCATCGTCTGAACACCACGCCAATGGAAACTTCACAAAACCGCCTATCCGTTCATATATATCACGAGTAAAAACATATTCACAAGCAGCCGAATAAATTCTTCCTTCCAATTTATCCAACAAAAACTGATAGCCCGAAACCGGATATTCCTGCAATGAAGGATTTTTATGTATTATCTTGCCATTTTCATCTATCACAGCAAGGGGAAAACGGAACATCCCATGCCTCGTACCATAGCATTCTAATGCTTTTATAATAGGGACTGTCGTAAAAAGAATAAAACTTTATAACGAATTGATTGCCAATGCAATAT